>CAKVND010000019.1 GCA_934777245.1 uncultured Candidatus Melainabacteria bacterium
GTTTTGTCTTTAACCAATAACCTCTATCTACAACAAAAGAACCGTTACGTGTGTATGACACATTGCCGTTGTCATCTTGAATTTTGAAGAAACCATCGCCTTCAATCGCTACATCATAAGGATTTGAAGTTTTTGTCAAAGCACCTTGTGAAAAATCGTGTGTATATTGCATGCTCTGACTTCCACAACTGATATTTCCTAAATATCTGTTTGAATCATTTCTCAAGATTGAACCTTCTTGAGAATACACTGCAGATTGCATAACATCTTTAAAACGCAAAGAACCTTTTTTATAACCTACAGTATTTACGTTTGCAAGGTTATTAGCAGTATTATCATTCATATCCATAAGAGCAAGCATACCATTGGCAGCTGATTCAAAACTTCTAACCAGCATTAGTCTCTACCTCCATTTACCCCCGCTCCTTTCATTTTGTCATAATTGCTAAGAACACTCTTAACATAATTTTGCGTTTCCATATAAGGTGGAATTCCACCGTACTTCTTAACCGCATTCGGGCCGGCGTTATAAGCTGCTAAAGCTAAAGATTTGTTGTTATCAAATCTGTCCATAAGTCCTTTTAGATACTTTGTTCCGCCCATAATGTTTTGTTCCGCGTCATAAGCATTTGTAACACCCAAACCTTGCGCAGTTCCCGGCATCAATTGCATTAAGCCCATAGCACCGCAACTTGAAGTTGCTTGAGGATTAAACCCTGATTCTTGCTTAACTACAGCTTTTACGAAGTCTGAATCAAGACCGTTTTTTTCTGCGTATTTTTCGATTAAGTCATTGATTTCACTTCTTGATGTGTCTGTCGGGTTAGATTTATGAGCAATAGAAGAGTCGAGGATTTTTTGAAAATCTTCGTCAGGTTTTGCGCCATAAGACATAAGTGATTGAAACTGATTTTCAATCATATTAATACGTTGTAATGTTACGTCCAAGCTTGTAAGATTCACCTTACTTACCTCTCTCCGCTTATTCTTTTTTACTTACCCAAGTCTTTATCTACAATTGCGGGATACTATCTCCCAATAAAAGTGTAATATATTTAATTGGAAGCAACATCAATCAAAGGATTAAAATTAACAATAAAAAATAGACCATTTGGTCTATAAAAATTACTATTTTTTTAACTCAAAAGTCCTCTACTGATTCTATCACGGGTTCTTTCAAGCACTTCTTTAAGCTTTTTACTTATTATTTCTAATTTTTCTTCATAACTACAAGGACGAGTATCAAATTTCGCAGGGTTATATTGAATATGTTCAACTTTTGCAATTTCTCTATTAATAAGCGGCTCAGCATTTTTTGCATTTATGTCTGAGATTAATTTATATCTATACAATTGTAAAATATTTATAACACCGGAAGGTGATTTTCCAGCTAAGAAATTATCTAATTTTTCAGGTTTTAATTCCTTAGCATCTTTTATATTTTCATCATAAAATTTCATCGTTTCAGCATACCCATGCTTACCATTTAATATATGAACAATACGAGCATTCATTTTTGGATTAAATAACCTTGTGAAAAAATGTTGTGTCACTTGTAAAAATAAAGGAGCTTGACTTTGTCCTACAATATTTTTACCTGTAAGACGATCTTTTGGATAAAGCAATGAATAACCTTTTACAATATCTTTTGGATTTATTGCTACACCAATCGCAACATTTTTTCTCTCAAAATTTGGCGATACTTTAATACTAAGTTTTGAGCCAACAGTGTCTAACAAATTTCTTCGAAACTTAGCAGAAGTAATTTGATGAGTACTATCAAAATCGTATTTCAAATTTTTATAGAACCTCAAATTCATTTCTGTTGCTCGTTGCAAACGTTGTTCTACAGACCCTTTTGTCTTTGCAAAAGGTAATAATGTCGCTACTGTTTTATCTAATTTATAATTCATCATACTACTTATAAAACCCGTAAAAATATTTTTTGCTAGTAAATTTTTAATTTATTAAAATATATTAATTTTATTTTTTCTTTTTACAAACTTTCTTATAAACATCCTCAAAACTTTCAATCGGCTCTAATCTGTAACCACAGTTTTCAGCGAGTGTTCCGCCCATTTTAAACAATTCTTCTTGCGGATAACGTCTGCAAATTCCGGGGCGTTTTTTGTGAATTTTACATTTATGTGTTTCTTTATCTAAATTCATGCACTCAAAAACTAATCCGGTTTCATCCTTATCTACAATTTTTAAATAAGTATAAAACGGATGCAATTTTTGTAATTTATGAAATTCTTCTTCTGTTTTAATTACTTCTTTATGCTTGACATAAATTTTTTGGCAACAACGTCCGCAAGCATTACAAGCACCAGTCCTATAATACTTTTTCTTCAAAATATGCAAATAAAAAAACTTTTTCAATTTTTTAAACATTTACGACTCTTGATTTTGCCAATCTATATTCCACAGAATTTTCATTTGACAAGAGCATTGCTTTTGAAAAATACTTATTAGAAGTTATAAAATCACCTTCTTTATATAAAGCTTCACCCTTTTCCAAACAGGTTTTTATAATTCGTTGTTCAGGATTAATAAACAATTTCAAACGTTCAATTTTATCACCGATTTCTTCCTGTAAATCATCTTTCAAAATAACGCAATTTTCGTATTCTAAAAGTGCCATGTGATAATTATTATCCGCATAATAATTATCTGCCCATTGTTTATGCCCCAAATAACTTGAATCATCAAATGTTGAATTCAAATCTTTAACAGTCTGTAAAATCCTCAAATATTCAGACTGATTATGAATAACCAGCGGAAGTAATCTGCGCATAGTACAATATGCCGCAGTATAATCGCCCAAATTAATATAAACAGACGCTAATTTTTGTAATACATCAAGAGATTTATTATCAAGACAAAGTGCTTGTTTTAAATAAATCATTGCATGCATATTATCATTTTCTTCTAAATAAACTTTACCTAACAAATAATTTATATCAAAACTTACCGGCATATTTTTTACCGCAAAAGTTAAAAATTCTATTGCTTCATTGTTTTTTCGAACAGAAATCGCGCGTTGAGCCTTCTGAGTGAATTCTTTTCCTATTTCGTTACAACGATTTATGCTGTTTTTGATTGTTGAATATGATTGTCCTTTTTCCTTTGCATACTTCAAATATTTTTCATAATAAAAAACAGATTGAAATTTCATATTCTTAGAAAAATAAGAAGTTGCAAGATTTAAACAAACAGCTTCGTCGTCAGGTTTATAAGCGTACGCTGAAACCCAATTCTCGATAGCATTTCTCAAATCTTCTTTTTTATAAAAAATATTGCCTAAATATAAATAAGAAGGATTTTTAAAACTTTCAAGTCCGATTGATTTCTTAAAATATTCTTCTGCCGGCAACATGTCGTTAAGTTTATAATAACAGCGTCCGATTTCATAATATAATTTATAAGAAATACTTGCATTCAGCATATCAAGATAAAGTCTTAATGCAGATGCATAATCACCTTTTCTATAATGGGATTTTGCCGCCTCAAGTCTTTTATTTTCTAAATCCGAATTATCTACGATATAATAATCAGACGATACCATAGCTGTATTCTATCACATTTACAGCTCTAAATCATCTAATAATTTAGAATTCGTTACAAGTTCCTTTATTACATCATCTTCAAACACATCCACAACGCCATTTTTGAATAATTCTTGCATTTTTTCCAAGTGTGAAGTGTCATCTTTGTCGCTGGTTGCAATTTTCGTAAATTTATTTATATCCAAATCTCTCTGAAAAAGCTGCATTGCATTTGAAGATATTTCAGTTTTATCAACATAAGGATTTGAACTGTATCCTGCTTTTTGAAGATTTGCACGAATTGAGGCAAGACTAATTACATTGCTCGCATTGTTTAATTGAGAGTTATAAAATAATCCGTTATTATTATCATTAATATTGTTGAACATAAGACCCCAATCTCCCCAATTATTTTCTAACATTATCATACATTTTTTTTAATTTGTTATCAACCATTTAGATGAAATTTTATTGCTACTCATGCTAAAGGATATTTTAAGAAACTTTTTATTTTTTAAGGTTGACACCTCACCCTAACCTTGTCTTGTAAGGCACTGCTGTCCATGAGAATTTTAATAAAACAAAAATAAATGTTAAAAAGCTGGACTCTTCGGTTTACAATACACTTCCAAGCTTGTAGACATTACTACTAGCAAAGAAGTGAAGTGTAAAATCGAACCTCAGAATGACGCCATGCTGATAGCCTCACGCCAAGTCATCCTGAACGCGATTAGCACCGAGAAATCCAGCCTTTTAAAAACTTTTTTCATTTTATCAAAACTATCCCATTCAATTTCACTAGCAAAAAATATCTTTACGTGCTTTAAACAAAGTATGAGAATTTCTCCATTACAAAACATTAATTCAATTAATAATAAAACAAATTCAAAAAACATAAATAAAACAAATTCTTCTAATCCAAACTTTCAAGGTTTTTTGGATTTATTTAAGCGCGACAAAAATCTGATTTCTGCAAACAGCGCAAGAGAAATCATATCAAATGCGGGATATGACAGAGAAACATTAAAAGATTATATTTTAACAATATCAACTAAACATAATTTTACAGGTATAAAATATTACAAAGATACAATCACAACAACAATAAATCTAATTTCTTCCGGCATAAATATTTTAGAAATTTTGTCCATACCTAAAATATTTATGCGTGATGTTTTCTTTGAATTTTCAAACAAAATGGAAAAAATTATTGCAATGGGTTATCCTAGAGGATATTTGAATGATGTAATCAAAAATAAATTTAGCTTAGATGAAGCAACGAAAATTTTAGATTTACGAAATGAAGCAATAAAACATCGGGAAGAATTATCTTATCCTTACTGTAAATTTAACGACAATGAATTGACTACTTTGATTATGGATAAGCCTAAAAACACATTAAATATGCTAAAAGTATTGGGGCGCAAAGCTTTCATCCAAAGTTTTCAGGATAAACACGATAATGTTTGGCATTATCTTATTGAAATCGGAAACTTAGAAAATAATTTTAGTGAATATCAAAATATGTTAAAACTTACAAATCCGACAGAATCAGATGAATATTTACAAAATAAGGCAAAAATTAAAGAATTAAAACAAAAATTTACGGACAAAGACAACAAAGAATTAATCAAACAAATCAATGATTTAACAACAAAAAATCGCAAAATGGTCGCTAATTCAATAAAAGATTATCGCGATAAACTAATTCTGACACAAGCAATTGCTATGTTAAGTGAAGAAAATTACAGCCAAGAAACTATTGATAGAATAGTTAAAACTCTTTTAAAAAGTTATGCAGAACCAAACAGAAAAAATATAGCCAAAAGACAAGAAATTTTTAACAATATAGTAACTCGAGATTCTAATGGCAAACATTGTTCACAGTTAGATTTCAAAAATAATAAACATTTAAACAATCTGATTAGCTCTGATTACGCCTTTTGGGAGAACTACATGAACTTACTTTCTTTGTTAAAACAAAACAGAAATAAACCAATAGAAAAAATCTTTAACAATTTAAAACCAAACAAAGAAACTAAAAGACAATTTGAAGCACTTGGCATCAATTATAACAACTGGGTAAAATTTAATCCTAAATCATTTGTTGAAAAAGAAATAATATTGAAAGACGGCAAAAAAGCAAAAATCAAAGTTCAAAAAGCCGATATGAATGATATAAAACACTCTTTGTTTTTAGGGAATTACGCTTCTTGCTGTACCGCAGTCGGTTCTGGTGCAAATCAAGCAAGCGCTCCAAATTATGTAATAAATAAAATGATATCTTGCATAGAAGTTAAACTCGGTAAAGAAGATATTGGAAACACAATGTGTTATATCGCAGAAATTGACAAAAAACCTGCATTAATAATCGATAATATTGAACTAAAAACCCCATACAGAGAAAATGATGAAATCAGAGATGCAATCATTGAATACGCCAAAATAATGGTTGGTGAAATCGGAAATAAAGATATGCCAATTTATGCATCAACTAATAAACATGCCATAAATATGAATCAATTTTTAGAAGAGAAAAAAGAATTTAAAATTGCAGGTTCAAACGGAGAACAAGAAACCTATTTTGATTTTGACGTAAATTTTCATTACATAAATGGAAAAAAAATTTTCAAAAATTATCTTTATAGATTAAATTAAATTTTATCTGGAAATTATAGTATATAAATTTCGCGCTAGAAGTTCATTGTGAACTGTATACAAAGAAAATATTAAAAGGACTTTCTCCGGAAGAAGAAAAACTATTTAACTACTTAGGCGGAGCTTTGAAATAGAGTTTTATTTTATTTGTCTTTATTGTATAATCACCGTATACTTTTATTAGGAGAATAGCATGAAAGTAAGCGTAAAAGTTCCGGCAACTTCAGCAAACATAGGCCCTGGATTTGATTGTTTAGGGTTGGCGTTACCGATATATAATACAGTAACTATTGAAGAAACTGTGCTTCCCGGAACAGGTATAGAAATTAACATGATGGCAGAGGGCGAAGAAAGTCTTAATGAAATGATTTTCGACGATATTCCTCGTGATGAAAATAATATTGTTTATAAAGCGGTTGAAATGCTTTACAATTCAATCGGTCAAGAACCTTCTGAATTAAGGATTAATATTCAGTCTCAAATCCCTATTACACGAGGTTTGGGAAGTTCTGCAGCTGTAATTGTCGGCGGTTTAATCGCAGCGAATAAATTATTAGGTTGTCCGGCTGATGAAACAGCTCTATTGTCAATTGCAACAGAAGTTGAAGGACATCCGGACAACGTTGCACCTGCAATCTTAGGCGGTTTTGTGTTAGCTTCTCAAGAAGATGATGGTTCAATTACCTATAGAAAGCTCAACTGGCCTTCTGAATGGGATATTACAGTTTGTGTACCGGATTTTGAACTTTCTACAAATATCGCTCGTTCTGTATTGCCGGAAAGTGTTCCAATGCAAGATGCAGTTTATAATGCAAAGCATTTGGCAATGTTAATTGAAGCTGTTAATACAAAAGATGAAAAACTTATGAAAGTTGCGCTTCACGACAAATTGCATCAACCGTACAGAGAAAAATTAGTTCCCGGCATGAAAGAAATCATGGAAGCATTTAAGCACGAAGACGGAGTGCTAGGCTGTGTTCTTTCCGGTGCCGGCCCGACAATTTTAATAATTTCTCATAAGTATGATTTAGATAAAATTAAATCAACTGTAAAAGAGATTTGGGAGCCACAAAGTATTAAAGTTGATATTAGAACATTAAAAGTTGAACCAAACGGTGCAGAGATATTAGAATAAATTAAAAATTATGGGTACAAGATTTGTACCCAAATTTTTTATATCCTCAATTTGTCAAGATATATCTTGACAAATTGAGAGTGATGCTAAATAATATTATTATGGCAAGCGTGGACAAAATTATAAAAAGTTTTTATGCATCAAAATTTGGGCATACTTTTGAAGATTGCCAAAAAGTTCTAGAATATTTAGGTTTTGAAGAAAAATCTTCAAGAGGTTCACATCACAAGTTTGTTAAAGCAGGTTTAAATAGACCTTTTATCTTAGCAAAACACAGACCTATTGACCCTGCCGCAATAAATGAAATTTTAGAATTCGTCGAAAGGAGCAACGATGGTTAAAGATTTAAAATATTATCTATCATTACCTTGGCAGTTTGAATTTACCAAACATCCGGATGGCAGATATTCTGCTGTGGTTGTTGGACTTTCATGTTATTCCGGTGGCGATACATTAGAAGAAGCTTCAAAAGAAATTCAAGAAGCTCTGGAATTCTATATAGAAAGCTGTTTAGAAGATAATATGCCGATTTCTGAGCCACAAGATATAGAAAATGCTAGCGGTAGAATCGCAATAAGAACTTCGAAAACAACACATCTGAAATTATTACAACTGTCTAAAAAAGAAGGGGTTTCTGTTTCACACCTCGTTAATGATGCGATTGTAAAACAGTATGGTTAAATTACCCAACTATAGAATGTAAAAAATCCTCTAATGATTTTAAATAACATTGGAGGATTTTTTATGTATCGTTTACTAATTTCATTTCTTATGTTTTCATTTTTAACTCCTGCTTTTGCAGCAAGCAGAACTATTGTTACGCAAAGTCCATATTATTATAATCCGAATTTTAACCATGGATATGCACGACCACATTGGAATAATGGTATTCCTCCACAAAGACATCCATATTGTCATAATTGTTCATCTTTTTCTGACATAAATGCGCTAGAAAACTATACCTTAAATCGAAATTATGCAAGAGAAAGTGATTTACAACGGCTTGAACGTTTAGAGATGCAGGCATTTGGAGCATTACAGTCAGGAGATATAAATACAAGATACGACAATGTTAGAAGCGCAATTCTTTCGCGTCCAAAACAGAATTATAGAACATCTTTGCTTCGTAACATTGGAAACTATTTTGGAGGACAAATGACAGGATACACACCATCAATGGGTTCATCCAGTCCATTTGGATATACAACAAGCTCATTTTCACCTTACCCGACAACTTATGGTAATTCTTCTATAACTGAATATTCTTCGCCATTTGGAGGAAGAGGCTATACAATCAACAATTTTAATACAGGCTCAAATGCAGGAATTAAAATTTTAGATTAATTATCAATTTTTAGCACTCTTGGAACTTTGCCAACTTCTCTAATTTGTCGTTCAAATTCGGAAATATCAACTCTTATAGCCTCAAATGTGTTGTAATGCATTGGAATAACTTCGCTTACGCCAAGCCATTCAGATGCTTTAACTGCATGCTCAATATCCATCGTATATTTTCCGCCGATTGGAAGCATTGCAATATCCGGTTGATAAAGTTCGCCAATCATTTTCATTTCGGAATTTAAACAAGTATCGCCGGCATGGTAAATTGTTTGACCATCAATTTCAAACACAAATCCACAAGGACATCCGCCATAACTACCATCTGCGAAAGAACTGGAATGGAATGCCGGAGTTAAAATTACTCTGCCCCAATCATATTCTCTCCAAGCACCTAAGCCCATATCAATTGTTTTTGCACCATGTTTTGCTGTATAATTTGCTAATTCAAAAACTGCTGTTATTGTTGCACCGTTTGATTTGGCAATCTCAATTGCGCTACCCAAGTGGTCGCCATGTGCATGTGTTACAAAAATATCGCTGATATTTTGTGGTTTGTAATTTGGTGCTGCAACTAAAAAAGGGTCTATTAAAATTTTTTTCCTATTTGAAGTTTCAATTTCAAAAGCGCTATGACCTAAATATTTGATATTCATAATTAATTCTCCAAAATCCTATTTCAAACCCCATTTACGACGCATACGAACAATTACATTCTTTTGCTTCATATCGCCGATTGCAAAATCTATATTTTCTTTTAATCTGACAGTTCCTTTACCTTTTCTTATTGCAATTCCGTATGGTTCTTTAGTATATCTTTTTGGCAAAAGTTTTACTGAACTGTCTTCATACGTAAATGCACTCAAAATAGTATCATCAGAAGTTAAAGCATCAATTTTACCGGCTTTTAATGCTTCGTATGCAACACGATAATTTCTAAAACCTATAATCGTCGCATCAGGTGCTAATGCGAGCATGTTTTTTTCCGCTGTTGTTCCAAAAACAACACCAACATTTTGACCTGATAAATCTGCAAGTGATTTAATTTTGCTATTAGAACGTACTAAAAGCGCTTGCCCTGCATAATCATACGGTACTGAAAAGTTGATAATATCTTGTCTTTGCGGAGTTATTGTAACTGTCGCAATTACCATATCTAATTCGCCTGTTGAAACTTTTAGCATTCGATTAGCAGGAGTTACAGGATAGAATTCAACCGCATCAGGGTTTTTTAAAATATATTGAGCCATATAATGCGCCAAGTCTGCATCATATCCAACAACTTTCCAATCCTTATCCATAAAGCCAAAAGGTTTAGAATCAGTGTTAATGCCGACTTTTAACTTTCCTCTGTGCAGAATTTCATCATACAAATCTGCATCCTCATATTTTTCCGGTTTAATAAATATAAAATAAACAGCAACAAGTATTAAAAATAATATTGAAAGTAAAATTCCTAAAGCTCTCATTGTCCTAATTTTGGCATCCTTCCGCAAGATTTGTCTTCATCACAATAACCTAAGCGTTCGCATTTTGGAACTAAATAAGGTTTAAGCCATGCTTCTTCCTTAATTAATTCGTCGCACATCATTTTAATCATTGAACGAATTTCATACTGAGCACGTGTGCAAAGTCTTAAATTTGCCAAATGTATCATTTCTCTCAAGTTTAAACTTGCAACGATAGAAGTAGAAGCTGCGTTAGGAAGTACGGCACGAGCGTCTTCAGCCGGAATTCCTGCTTCTGTGAATTCCAAATATTTTTTAGAAATTTCTTCCATAAAGTCTTCAAATTTTGCCTTTAATTCTTCATTACGTGCAATTGTAGGCGGAATTAAATAATCAAATTGTCCTTTTTCTTTAACATATCTTTGAGATTTTTGAGAAAAAGACATGTGACGATGGCGTACAAGTTGGTGAGTACAAGCTCTTGAAACATTTGAGATTGCAAATGTTACTTGGATGTGCTCGATTACAGAATAATGACCTGATGAAATTACTCGTTCAATCAATTTGAGCATTTTTTCTTCGTCATCAGTACTGTTATATATATTAAACGGTGTATCTGCACTATAACAAGTCCTTGCCGCCGTATAAATAGTTTTTAACATGTTTTCCGGTTTTGAAATTAAATTAACCACCGGCTTATTATCATTTTCCATATTCCACTCCCTTTTTTATTTATGATACCATACAAGTTAAGTTTTTTGCAAAAATGTAAATAAAAAAATAGCAAGATAATCTCTTGCTATTTTTTCATTTTATATAATATAAATTTACTGAGGCAAATTTGTTTCTGCACCATCCAATGGTAATGCTGAATCTGTCACTGCATCATTATTTTCAGGCTCAGTATGAGCATACAATCTTAAACTAAGCGTTGTAATCAAAATCTTTTTGTCTTTTTCGTAAGGCTTAACTTCCATTTCATTGATTTTAATATAATAAGGATATTGATAAATATCTTGAATAAATTTACCTAAGTTTACATAGTTAGAAACTAATTCCATATTCACATCGCAAACAAAATAAACATCTTTTCCGAACTTAACAAAAGAATCAGTTTCCGGATTATATGTATAATCGATTGATTTGATTTTTACAGAGTTTGCATGAATCATTTCAATTACATCGTTATACAAAGTAAAGAATAAAGTTTCATTACCTAAATCAGATTCGATTGGAGAATAAATTTTCTTTTGAGAAGTAGAAATTGAATTCTTAATTTTTTTAATTTTTGCTTTTACAATATTAAGTTTGTTTTGTAACCCATCCAATTCTTGTTGTTTACTTTCAATATCTGATTTTAATGTATTAACTTCTTCAACTTTTGGACCAACAATTTTGTAAATACCAAAAAACAACAACAATACCGCTGCCGCAAATGCCATTACTCCATAATATTTTTTATATTTTTCCATATCTCACAAAACCTTTAATTGTTTTCTTTAATAGTTTCTAAATCAGGTAACGCAGCACTTGCATCGCCTTCTTTTTTCTCTAAATCTTCCTTCTTAACTTCAGGTTCATTAGAAATTCTAAATTCATAGAAATCCGCGTTTAATGAAGTCAAAATAGAATCGGTATCAAAATCTGAACTGTTATTATCTAGATTTTGAATTTTTGAATTTGTCGCCAAACCTAGTTTTTGCAATTTAATATCAGATTCCGGATTGTAATCTTTTATGCTTCTAAAGAATGCATAAACACTTTCCAAATTATCAGCTTGACCTTCAATAGTTGTTTTATCACCTAACTTAAGATGTGTTAACCAAAGTTTTTTAGGAATTTCAGTTCCAACAATTGTATAGTAAGAATAAATCCCTTTGTTATGTTCTAAACCGGTTCTAATTTCATCACCTTCGTCAAACAAATCAGAAGAAATGTCTTCATTGTCTTTTAAGAATTTTTGTATTTGCGTTATTTTATTATTTAAATCATCTAAATCATTTTGTTGAGCATTAACAGCATTCATTAAATATAAGAAAGCACATACAGCCGGTATTATCGCAATAATGGCAATAACAATAAAGAATTTTATTAAATTTTCATTTGATAAAATAATACGGCGGCCTGCAAATGCTATTTCCGGCGGTTGTTCTGCCAGATAAATTTCACCTAAGTTTTTATTAAACAAGTTGAAATGCGCATCAGAATATGGTGCAAAATCACTATAAATAGCCGCACCAATTACATCTAATGTAACTTTTCTTGCCATTGATTCATCTACATCCGGTGCTAATTCCAAAAATGCTTCTTGAGAATATCCGTTTGCTTCTTGGTGAATAATTGGCGCAGAATAAGATAATTTACTTGCTAAAACTTCAGCGCTGATAATATTCGTTTTAGATAATACACACAAATATTGTGATGGTAAATTTTTCAAAATAGGCTCTACAGCCGAAACAACTGTCGCATAGTTTTCTGCGTCACCTAATACTTCGCCAATACTGATTCTTTCTTCAAATGAGTCAACATAGTCTTTACCATTCATTGAAATTACACGACAACAAAAACTTTCTACAATTAACATAACCCAGTTAGTATCCGGATTTGTATTGATTCTTTCTGTATACATCAACGAATTCAATGTAGAATTTACAGATGTATCAATTGCCAAAAGCTTGTAGCCCAAATCTTTAATGCTCATCGCAATTTCTGTAATTGTGCCTAGTGGTGCACCAATATAAGCTACTTTATTGAATTGAATAGATGAATTAGGCAATAATACCGCATCCATCGTTGGGTCATTATTTTTAAATAGAAAATGATTCAACAATTCTTCTTGCACAGCATTTTCTATTTGCATTTCATCTAATGACGCAGGATAATCATTTATTTTAAAGACAGGAGTTGGAATATTCAGAACAATTGATGCTCCTTTTGGAATCATAAGCTCATCCATAACATCCTTTAATGATTCTTTAAAAATATCTAAATCTGCAATATCTCTACGATTTATATCATAATCAAGAGGACGAACCCCATATTTTAAAACGGTTCTGGTTGCAAAATCTATCTGTGCAACTTCTAATCCTACTTCAGGAGTTACAGATACCCCGATTACAACACTCTTCTTAAATAATTCCATGTCTATTTCATCCTATTTTTTTTTATTGTACAATAAAATTTAAAATTTGTATACTCGGGTAAATAGATGAAAAATATAATAGAAAAGATAAAAAAACTAAAAGAAGAGAAAAATGCCATTATATTGGCACACAGTTATCAAAACATTGAAATTGACGAAGTCGCCGATTTTGTTGGTGATTCGTTGTACTTAAGTCAAATGGCTAAGAAAACAAACGCTGATATTATTGTTTTTGCAGGCGTATATTTTATGGCACAAACTGCAAAAATAATTTCACCGGACAAAAAGGTTTTGTTACCAAATGTTAAGGCAGGTTGTTTAATGGCCGATATGATAAATCACAAACAAATGGTTGAATTTAAACAAAAACATCCGAACATGCCGGTTGTTTGCTATATTAATTCAACAGCTGAAGTTAAAGCTGAATGCGATATTTGCTGTACAAGTTCCAATGCTTTAGAAATTGTAAAAAGTCTTAATGCACCTCAAGTTCTTTTTGTGCCGGATGCAAATCTCGGCAAATGGGTAGAAGGTCAACTTTCCGGAGTTGAAGTTATTACTTATGACGGTAATTGTCCTGTTCATAACAATATTGCTGTTGAAGACATTGAATTTGCAAGAAAAAAATATCCGAACGCAAAAATCCTTATTCATCCTGAATGCAAACCAAAAGTAAGTCATTTGGGTGATTATGTTGGCAGTACAAGTGGTATAATTAATTATGTAAAGAATAGCGACCACAAACAATTTGTTATCGTTACGGAAAAAGGTGTTGTTGATAGGCTTAGACGCGATTATCCTAATAAAGAATTTATTCTTATTAAAGATAATATGCTATGTGAAAGTATGAAACTTACAACTTTGGAAGAAATCCTTAATTCTTTAGAAAACGAAACAAACGAAATTGTTTTAGATGAAGAAATTCGTCGAGCAAGCGCAGGTTGTATTGAAAGCATGTTGAAGGTGTCAAAATAATGGAAAGCACTATTATTTACGGAAAAAATGCGGTAATTGAAGCTTTGGAAGCAGGAGAAAGAGAATTCAACAAAATTCTCATTTCAAACAATGCAAGAAGCGATGTAAAAATTGAGCGCATAAAAGAGCTTGCACAAAAAAAAGGCATAGTTTTTCAATTTGTAGCACCTCAAAAACTCAATCAACTTGAGCCGGAAGGACGTCATCAAGGTGTAATTGCGCAAATTTCACCTGTAAAATATACTGATTTAGATGATTTTATCGAAAAAGTTGGCGGAAATATTGTAATATTAGATGGAGTAGAAGATTCGCATAACGTCGGTGCAATAATTCGTTCTTGTGTTTGCGCGGGTGTTAAAGGAATTATTTTACCATCACGCCGAGGAGTTTTGATAAACTCTACTGTTGAAAAAACAAGCGCAGGAGCAGTTAACCACATATCAATAATTAAAGTCAACAGTCTGGTTGGTGCAGTTCAGAAGTTAAAAGAAAACAACTACTGGGTAATTGCATCAGACCATCATGCTAAGGATAATTATTATGATGTGGATTACACAGATATGAATTTTGCACTTATTATGGGTGCAGAACATGCCGGAATTTCACGTTCGTTATTAAAACTTTCAGACTTCAAAATTAAAATTCCGATGTTAACGGATTTTAATTCTTTAAATGTTTCAAACGCAGCTGCAATTATACTGTTTGAAGCGGTAAAGCAACAGATAAAAACCAAATAAAAGGACAATAAGATGAGTAAAAAGAGCGAAAAATTAAATATCATGGTAGACGATATTTCTGACGAAGGCGTAGACTTTCATAGTATAGAGCCTGCCGATGATGACGAAGAATCAATTGCGATTGAAGAACCTAAAACTCAAGAGAATTTAAACACAGTAAATTCTGATGATTCAGTAAGGATTTATCTTCAACAAATTGGTAAAATTCCGCTTCTTTCTGCTCAAGAAGAACTCGAAGTTGCAAAAAAAATATATGAAACTCAAAGCGAAATTGCACGTAAAGTTCTTATTAATGCGAATTTAAGACTTGTTGTAAGTATTGCTAAAAAGTATATTGGGCGCGGACTTTCTTTCTTGGATTTGATTCAAGAAGGCAACATGGGTTTAATTAAGGCTACAGAAAAATTTGATTATACAAAGGGATATAAATTCTCAACTTATGCTACTTGGTGGATTCAACAATCTATTACAAGAGCAATTGCGGATAAAGCTCGTATTATCAGACTCCCAATCCACTTGATTGAATCTATTAACAAAATTAAGAAGGCTACAATGGATTTGACTACTGAGCTGGGAAGAATTCCTAACAAACAAGAAATTGCTGAAAAAATGGGAATTCCTGTTGCTAAGTTGACTTCAATTATTAAATCGACTCAGTCTACAATTAGTATTGACACTCCAACAGGTCAAAAAGATGATTCAAACAAGATTATTGATTATATTGTTGATGAATCTACAATCACACCTGATTCACTTGTTTCACAAGAAAGCATGCTGGATGATATTAAAAATATGCTTGATCAATTGAGTCAAAAAGAACGAGATGTCTTGATTTTGAGATTTGGTTTGAATAACAATGGAAACAAAAAGACTTTGGATGAAATCGGTTCTATTTATGGAGTTTCGAGAGAAAGAATTCGTCAAATCGAAAACCGTGCAATTTCTAAATTAAAGAAATTGTGTAAGAATAAAAATTTGACATCAGGATTAAGAAATTATTTTGGAGAATAATTTGTAGTCCTATAAATAGTATTCAACTTTTTTATCTTCCTCTTTGTTATTCTAATCTGTTATTGTATAATACAAAATATGATAAAATTGAGGAGGACATAGATGTTATTTAAATGTTTAGAACTTTTAACTGTTGCAGTTATTGCATATTTAATCGGTTCAATTCCAACAGGATATATTATTGTAAAAGCTAAAACCGGTCAAGATATCAGAACCGTTGGTTCAGGTTCAACAGGCGCAACAAATGTAAAAAGAGTATTAGGCAAAAACTATTTCTTTTTAGTAATGCTTTTAGACGCACTAAAGGGAGCATTACCTGTAGTCTTGGCAAAACTATTTGCAACAGTTGGTTTATCACTGGGCTTAGCTCCTGTAATCGCTGCCGTAGCTGTAATTATCGGACATAGCAAGTCTGTATTTTTACAATTTAAAGGAGGAAAATCTGTTGCTTCTGGGGTTGGAACTATTTTAGCTTTGAACTGGATTGTTGGCATAATAATTGCACTGGTTTGGGGCGTAATTACTTACACAACCAAATATGTTTCAGTTGGCTCAATTATTGCATTACTTATTTCTCCATTGTTAATGTACTTTTTGCATTCACCAATCGCTTATGTTGCATACTGCGCAATAGGTGCAATTTACATAGTTTATTTACATAGAGAAAATATTAAACGCCTAATCAATGGAAATGAAAATAAAGTGAGATAAAAATTAAAATTTAATCAAATTTTAAAATTAAAAGGGGCTTCATTAATAAATATGAATGCCCCTTTTTTATTATTCTTTAAATGTTAAATCCGGATGACGCGCTGCTAAAGTTTCATCAACTTTTTTAATCGGAGTTTTTTGTGGTGATTTCAAAACTTCTTCAGGATTTTCTTCAATTTCTTTCGCAATTTTTAGCATTGTATCAACGAAATCATCCAAAACTCGTTTAGATTCAGATTCTGTAGGCTCAATCATAATTGCTTCATGTACAATCAATGGGAAATAAACCGTTGGCGGATGACAATTAGAATCCATTAAACGTTTTGCAATACCTAATGTTGAAACGCCTTGGTGATGTTGTTTTTCTCCGGACAAAACAAATTCGTGCATACAAGGCTCATCATAAGGTAAATCATAAGCACCTTTTAGTTTTTCCTTTAAGTAATTTGCATTCAAAACAGCGTCAGCGCTTGCCAATTTTAAATTATTACCCATCATTAAAATATAAGCGTAAGCTCTAACAAGAACACCGAAATTGCCGTAAAAACTTCTTACTTTTCCGATAGAATGTTTAATATCGTAATTTCTATAATATTTTCCATTTGCACATTCAATTATCGGAGACGGCAAGTATTCTCTTAATTTTTCTACTACACCAACAGGACCTGCTCCAGGGCCTCCACCACCGTGAGGAGTTGCAAAAGTTTTATGAAGATTTAAATGCACAACATCAAATCCCATTAATGCAGGATTTGTCCAGCCCATAATAGCATTAAAATTAGCACCGTCGTAATAAAGAAGTGAGCCATTATCATGCATTAATTTTGAAATTTCTAAAACATTTTCTTCAAAAATGCCCAGCGTATTAGGGTTTGTCATCATAATAGCCGCAACATCAGAATCTAAAAGCTCTTTCAAGTTTTCAATATCAACTTGTCCTTTTTCGTTTGATTTAACTTGAACAATATCAAATCCGCACATCTTCGCGCTTGCAGGATTTGTACCATGCGCAGAATCAGGAACTAAAACTTTTTTTCTGTTCAATTCCCCTTTGGTTTCAAAGTATTTTTTTACAACCATCATTCCGGTTAATTCACCATGCGCTCCGGCTGCAGGTTGTAAAGTCATAGCATCCATGCCGGTAATTTTCTTCAAAGCTTCTTGAAGTTTATACATAAGCTCCAAAGCACCTTGAGAATCATCGTCAGATTGTAATGGATGTAAATTTGTAAACCCTTCCAATGAAGCTAAAAATTCATTAACCTTTGGATTGTATTTCATAGTACAAGAACCAAGCGGATAAAAACCTTTTTCTATACAGAAATTGCGATCGCTTAATTCTTTGTAATGGCGCATAACTTCCAATTCACTTAGTTGTGGAAGTCCTATTTCGCCATCTCTTAACATTTCTTGCGAAAGATAATCTCCTAAAGTGGCATTACTGCCAAATCCGATACCTTCTACCCCATTAGATTTTTCAAATATTGTTTTCATTATTCAAGCTTTCCTGTTTTAATAATTCTTTTTTTACTTTGTCTAACGCATTTTGGATAATTCTCGAGATTCTCGACTGAGAAATATTAAATTCTGCCGATATATCTTTAAGTTTTTTATCGTAAAAATACTTCGCTTCAATCAATTCTTGTTCTCTTTGTGAAAGTTTTTTCATAACTTCACAAATTCTGTTTTTAAGTTCAACTATTTCGGCTTTTTCTTCCGGAGTTCTATGATTATCCTTGATTAAAGTAGGATTTTCTGCGTCTGCCATTTCTTCTATAGAAAGAATTGTTTTGTAAACAGCATCCTTGATTTTTTCATGCTCCAAAGATGTTTCTTGATTTTTCATAACATACCATTTGTAGCGACGGCGCATTTCATTTCTGATTGCCCATTTTATCGCTTTTGTAAGATATGCTGTTGTGTATAAATCTTTATTTCTTGAATTATTGACAAGATAATAAACAGTATAGTTGGCAAGGCTGATAACTTCTGAAAGCTCAATAAGCCCAAGGTTTGAGAATTTTTTGTATTCAACCTTGGAGATGGTTTCGACTAATTCTTTGTATTGCGCCAAATTAGCTCGTTCTTCTCTATTTCTGTTTATTGACTCTATATCTTTCATACCTTATATGATACCAGAAAATATAGTAAAAATGCAACATTGCAACAGAATTTTATAATACGTAATTCAAGACCACTGCAATTACAGAAAGAATAAATGATACAAGCGTAAATTCTTTAACAATTCTAGTTTCAGAGTGTCCGCATAATTCAAAATGATGATGTATTGGAGACATTTTAAAAATTCTTTTGCCTGTTAATTTAAAACTCGTAACTTGAATTATTACAGACAAAGTCTCTATTACAAAAATACCTCCAAAAAACGCAAGCAACAATTCACATCTGCCAACTACAGCAAGCGTTCCTAATAATCCACCCAACGCTAAAGAACCTGTATCACCCATAAACACTTGAGCTTTTGGTTTATTATATTTTAAAAACCCTATCAAAGCACCAATTACAGTCGCCGCAACAATAGCCACTGCATTATGTCCGCCCATAAAAGCAATAATGCCGCAAGCTAAAAACGCAGGAATTCCTGTAGCCGCTGCCAAACCGTCAAGTCCGTCAGTTAAATTATAAGCGTTAGACGCACCGGTTACGACAAAAACCGTAAAAATAGGATACAAAAATCCAAGATCAAAATCACGAGAGCCAAGAGTTATAACTGTTCCGTAAGTTTGCATAGCATAAACTGTCGGAATAAGCGCAATCAAAATTTGTCTAACAAGTTTTCCGCGAGGACTTAAACCTTTGTTTTCGTGTCCTTTAATTTTCAAATAATCATCTTGAAAACCTGCTAATGCCATAAACAAAAGAGTTATAATAATAATCCAAGCTGAATTATCCATTTGTTGCGCCATTAACAAAGTTATAATAGAAGCAATTATAATCGCTGCAATTATAAAAACACCACCTGTAGTAGGAGTTCCTGCTTTTTTTGCGTGAGCTTCCGGCGCAACATCAAGGATGTATTGCCCGATTGTTTTCTTTTTCAAAAAATCAATATAAGGTACGCCAAATAACAAGCATAAAACCATACTCATTAATAAAGCCACTGCAAACATTATCATAATTTCGTATCTCCTGTGTTTATTCTGTTCTTTGTTAGCTCAATTCTACCTCATACTAATATTATTGTCTAGAAGAGATAATAAAGTTTAAAAAAAAATTTATAATGGAACTTTTTCATAAAAAACTTGTCTTATATATTGAAATAGCAAGAGGAGATGAGAAATGACAAGAGCGTTAAACAGTATAGAATATATTGATAAATCTGATTTTGAGAATGAAAATCCTAAAACTTTTAGCTCTATCGTTAACAATGACGATATTTTACAAATGTATCTAAAAGAAATTGGCAGGAAAAAAATGCTTACAAAAGCAGATGAAGCAGAGTTAGGCAAAGCAATTCAAGAAGGAAACTCGCAAGAGAGAGAAAATGCAAAAAAACAACTTGTTCAAGCGAACTTACGATTAGTTGTCAGCATAGCAAAAAAATACATAGGGCAAGGTGTTTTATTTATGGATTTAGTGCAAGAAGGCTCATTAGGATTAATCAAAGCTGCTGAAAAGTTTGATTACAAAAAAAATTTTAAATTTTCAACTTACGCAACTTGGTGGATTAAACAAACAATAATTAGAGCGATTTCAAACCATTCAAGAACAATAAGAATTCCTGTACATATGTTAGAAAAAATTCGAAGATATAAAAAAGCTTGTTCGATTGCTTCAATTAATGAAAATTTAGAATCTGATGAAGAAACTATTTCAAAACTTTCAGGTCTGGATTCAAAAAAAATAAACGAAGTTAAACGCGCACTAAAACGGGAACCCGTAAGTTTAGATACTTATGTTACAGATGATTTATGTATTCAAGATTATGTGGAAGATACTTCATATTCTTCACCTGAAAACAATGCCCAAAAAACATTACAACAAAAAGATATTGTAAAACTTCTTAAAACACTCGATAAACGAGAAGAAGAAATTATTAAAAAACGATTCGGCATTGATAATAATGAGCCTAAGACTTTAGAACAAATAGGACACTCACTTGGATTTTCAAAAGAAAGAATTAGACAGTTGGAAAATCTCGCAATTCAGAAATTAAGGAAGGTTGAACGAGTTGAAGATTTAAAAAGTTATTTGGAAAATTAAGAAGAAGAAAACGTGCTTTGTTACTAATCAACAAAGCACGTTGAATATGCAAATAAATGTTCAAAAAAATATAATCAGTTGGAGCATATAATTTTAGTTAATATTACATCATAATATCTTTATATAGTAATATTTTAAGGTAGAATATCCTAAGAAGGATGCAAGCTGATGAAAGAACTTGTTTGTTTAGCAATATTTATAATTTTAGCGACACTTTTTGCAGTAGCAATGGTAATTGCAGGCTTTATTTGTCAATACAGAAAAAAATCAGTTGTAAAAAACGAAACTTATGAATGTGGCATTGCACCTTCTATGGATGCCCGAATTGAGTTTGATGTTAAATATTTTAATTACGCAATACTATTTTTGATTTTTGATATCGAAACCATTTTTCTTTACCCGTTTGCAGTCTCAATAAACGCATTGGGCTTATTTGCAATTGTTGAAGCTTTTGTTTTTATCGCACTATTGTTAGGCGGTTTATTCTTTGCTATAAACAAGAAAATGTTAAGGTGGTTATAATGAATTTTGTAGTAACTTCAATTGATACAGTTCTTAACTGGAGCAGGGCAAATTCTTTATGGCCTCTTACTTTTGCAACATCTTGTTGTGGAATTGAAATGATGCAAACAGTAGCTTCCGATAACGACATTGCAAGATTTGGTTCTGAAGTATTTAGAGGCTCACCTCGTCAAGCAGATTTACTGATATGCGCAGGAACGATTACGCATAAAATGGCTCCTGTTCTTTTAAGATTATATGAACAAATGCCTGAGCCTAAATACGTTATAGCAATGGGCGCTTGCACATGCGGTGGTGGAATGTTTGCAGAAACTTCTTATTCGGTTGTTAACGGAATTGATAAAATTATTCCTGTAGATATTTATTTACCAATGTGTCCGCCAAGACCCGAAGCCTTAATCGATGCGGTCAGAAAATTGCAAAATAAGATTAAAAAAGAATCCATTATGGACAGAAAAAGTTTTGTAAATTCTCATGCTTCTAACTTAGAAGAAAAAAATGGAATGCTAGAACTAAAAGGAGGCGCGCAATGAACTGGAATGAATTTATGCGAGTTTTTAATGATTGCGAACTCAATGGGGACAAAATTATAATTAAAACCAAATTACACGACGCATTAAAATTTATTGTTGATAATTATTCTTATAATATTTTAAAAGAAATTATTGCAAATGATGCAGGTGAAGGTAAAACAGAGCTTATTTATCATTTATATTCAACTGATGATGAAGAAAATTTGTTTCTTGCGATTGTTGTACAAAATGAAATTGAATCCGTAACAGATTTATTTAAATCTGCAATTGCCGACGAAAACGAGATTTTCGACTTATTTGGCGTTAAATTTATAGGGAATCCCGATTTAAAACGACTGTACATGCCGGAAGATTGGAAAGGTTTCCCACTCCGCAAAGATTATATTCAAGATGATACGAGGTTAGCGTGGAATGACGACAACGAAGCTTAAATTAAATCTCGGACCGCAACATCCGTCTACGCATGGTGTTCTTCGCCTTATTTTAGAACTGGAGGGCGAAAAGATTTTGTCATGCGAACCTGATGTGGGTTATCTTCACCGCGGAATGGAAAAAATGGCAGAAAAACTTAATTATATCCAATATTTACCTTGTGTGGACAGAATTGATTATTTAGCAGGTTTTTTCTATTCTCAACTACTTTGTGATATTGTTGAAAAAGCAATGAATGTAGAGCTTACGGATAAAGTCCGAGCAATACGTGTTATGCTATTGGAACTCAACCGAATTTCATCACACTTACTTTGGATTGGCGCATTTTTAATGGATTTAGGCGCAGTTTCTCCGTTTTTCTACGCTTTTAGAGAACGTGAAATGATTTTAAGATATTTTGAACGCTTAACCGGTCAAAGAATGATGTACAACTATTTTCAATTCGGCGGAGTGCGTAAAGATATTGATTATTTAGAAGATGTAGAAGAAATACTTTCCATTTTGCCTGAAAAATTGGACGATTACGAAAAACTGATTACAGATAATCCGATTGTCTTAAGAAGAACTGTCGGCAAAGGGGTTTTAGATAAAGAAAAAGCCTTTAACTACGGAATTACCGGCGTTAATTTAAGAGCAAGCAATGTTGATTTGGATTTCAGAAATCAAGATACTTTATATAAAGGATTTGATTTTAGAACAATTGTTATGGATGAAAAAGATTCTTGGGCAAGATATAAAGCAAGAATTTTAGAAATTAAAGAGAGCATGAATATTGTTCATCAAGCTTTAGACTATTTGAAAAAAGCTGATAAACTGGAACAAAAATTGATTAATCCGATTAATTTAAAATTACCTGAAGGTGAATATCATTCTCAAATAGAAGCACCAAGAGGGTTGGCAAGTTGTTATGTTAAATCCGACGGTTCTGATAAACCTTATCGTTTAAAATGGCGCACAGGCTCATATTATGCGGTAAATCTTTTAAGAGAATTACTTGATGGAGAATACTTAAACGACGCTATTGCAATAGCAGGTTCTTTAGATATAATTTTGCCAGAGGTTGATAAGTAGAAGTGAATTATCTTTATTTTTTATATATAGAATTTCTTACAAAACACAATATTCCTAAACTTTTTGGGGATATAACTTTCTACTTTATACCTTTTTGTATAGTAGCCGTTGCGCTTCTTGTCGTTGTAATTTTTCTTGTGTTAGCAGAAAGAAAACTTTTGGGATTTTTTACTCAAAGAAAAGGGCCAAACAGAGTCGGATATTGGGGACTTTTACAAACAATAGCCGACGCATTAAAGCTTTTATGCAAAGAAAATATAACACCGAACAAAGTTGATAAAATTCTTTTTAACATCGCACCAATACTTGTTTTTATTCCTATGTTTGCTGCTGTTGGAATAATTCCATACAGTTCAGAATTTACATTTGTGAATACTCAAACTAATGTAATTTTATACTTAATTTTAGTTGCATTTCCTGTTTTGAGTATTTTTCTTGCAGGTTGGGCAAGTAACAATAAGTATTCGCTTATGGGCGCAATGCGAAGTATTGCACAAATTTTAAGCTACGAACTTCCTATAACGTTTACAGTTCTATCGGTCATCGCATTAGCTTCTTCAATGAACATGACTTCAATTACTTTAGCTCAAAGTTCAAAATGGGGACTTTTCGGTTGGTTTGCCTTCCCTTGTTTTTTAGGCTTAATAATAATGTTTATATGTATTTTAGCAGAGCTTAATCGTTGTCCGTTTGACTTACCTGAAGCTGAAAGTGAATTAATATGCGGATATAATACTGAATACTCAGGCATGAGATTTGCTTTATTTTATCTGAGTGAATATGGCTTAATGTTTGCAAATTCAATGTTCATAGCTATTTTATTTTTTGGCGGATATCTTTCACCGTTTGGGAAATACTTGTTTAGTAATTCGTTTTTAATCTACTTTGAACAAGCTTTTTGGCTATTTCTAAAAGCTTCTTTAATAATATTTATTATGATTTGGGTAAGAGCAACGCTTCCAAGACTTGCGTCTTTTGATTTGCTTAAATTCTCGTGGGCGTATTTGCTTCCGATTTCTATACTAAACCTTTTTGCAATGGTTTTAATTAAATTTGGAGGTCAACTGTGCTAAACGAAATTAAAGCTTTGTGGGACGGTTTATGGACAGTTTTTAAACACTTGTTTAAAAAGCCTGTAACTTTGGAATATCCTGAAAAACGTCGAGAATTAAATGACGAATTTCGTGGTAAACTGGAAATTAAAGGCTGTATCGGTTGCAGAATTTGTCAAAAAGTTTGTCCGACCGGCGCAATTAACATTGATAAAACGCCAGAAAAAATTGTTTATAAAATAGATATGAAGAAATGTATTTTTTGCGGAAACTGTGTTTATCATTGTCCAAAATCTGCAGTTCGAATGACAAAAGAATACGAACTTGCAACTGATAAAAAAGAAGATTTGATTTTAGTTTTTGAAGAGGTGAATAATGCTGAATAATCCTGTATTTTTCTATATAGCATCAGTTGGCATAATATTATTTGCCTTGCTTTCATTGTTTGCAAAGAATGTTATTTATTCACTTCTTTGGGCGATTTTAGTTTTCTTTTTTGGCGCAGTAATATTTTTTATATTAGGTTCAGAATATAACGCAATTATTCAAGCAACAGTTTATGGGCTTGCTGTACCAATAATTATTGGAATTTCAATAATGTTTAGAAGCAAACCTAAAAAAGATGAAGACGGCACTAAAAAATTTATACTGCCATACATAACAATTATGTCCGCAGGAATTTTTGTATTAGCATTTGTTTATTTAATTATGATGTCGCTTGTTATGATGCCTGACACATTTAATTTAATGGATACTGCGCATATAACCGCATTTGATAACATTTCAGCGTTTGCAAAAGGGATTTTTGTTGATTACGTCTGGGCATTCGAACTTATTTCATTACTGCTTTTGATTGTAATTGCAGGAATTTCGATATTGGAAAGGAGGGGAAATGGGAATAAGTGAATTGAGTGAATAGGTGAATAGGTAATTGAGTAAATAGGTGAATAAGTGAATAAGTGAATAAGTTCGTATTAAATATGTTCAATAATAAACGCGTTTTATTTTAAAATAATTAAAATGAACTTATTCACCTATTCACTCATTCACTCATTCACTTAATCTCCAATCCACTTATCCACCTATTCATTCCCCATATTATGACTATCTACCACTACCTATTCATAGGCTTACTACTCTTTCTAATCGGACTTTTGGGTTCGGTTCTGTTGAAGAGCGTAATAAAAATTTTAATCTCTATTGAATTTATGCTTTTAGGTATAAACATAAATTTTATAACCTTTGCAACTTATTGCGACAATATAAATTTTGAAGGTTATATAATCTCGTTATTTTATATCGGCTTAGGTGCAGTAGAACTCGCAGTTGCGTTATATATCTTTTATCTGATGTTTCAGAAAAAAGAAAGTGATAATATAGATAAGTATAGTGATTTATAAGAAAGGGGGGAAAAGGGAATAAGGTAATATAGCCACAAGCCCCTCTCCACGGGGGAGGGTAGAATTTCAAGTTGAGCTTTGCGAAACTTAGAAATTCGGGTGGGGGATGGTCATCTTCAATAAGCCCCCTCCCGAAGTTGTAACACTCGCCATAGGCTCGCTAACAACTTCTCCCTCCCCCGTGGAGAGGGGCTAACGCCACAGAACCTTATTCCCCACCCATATGCCAAACATAATACTCGACAATACCTACCTAATTCTACTTCTCCCACTATGGATATTTTTAATCATAATGGGCGGGCGATTTTTCTCTGTTTATGTTAATAAAAGAATTATTTATACATTGACACTTTTGTCATCGTTTTTAGGTGCGCTTTTATGCTCAACAAGTTTGCTTAAATTCGAAGAAACAATTGAACAAAGTTTTTCGTTTATAAAAATAAATAATTTTATGATTACTTGCGGAGTTCATATAGACAAATTATCACTTATAATAGCCCTTTGTCTGTTTGTCATAAGCTTTTTGGTGCAAGCGTTTTCAATTTCTTATATGAAAAACGAAGCAAAAAATTACAGATTTTTTGCATACTTGAATTTATTCAATTTCACAATGGCAGGACTTTTATTCAGCCCAAACCTTTTCCAAATGTATTTCTTTTGGGAACTTGTCGGAGTGATGTCTTATTTGCTTATTGGCTTTGATTACAAGAAAAAAGAAAAATCCAATACTTCTAAACGAGTATTTTTGATGAATAGAATCGGTGATACAGCCTTAATAGCAGGCATAATTTCGGTTTCTTATTTCATGTATAATTACGCCGGAAACTCTTCTTTTACAACTTTATCGTTTGAAGATATGAATGCTATTTCTACGCTTTTATGTGCATACACTTCTACGCCAATGTTTCACGTAATTTGCGGTTTGTTCATAATTGGTGCTGCAGTAAAATCTGCTCAATTCCCATTTTATACATGGTTACAAGATGCAATGGAAGCAAAGCTTCCAGTAAGTGCACTTTTACACTCAGCGACAATGGTTGTAGCAGGTGTTTATTTACTAATAAGAATGTTACCGTTCTTTAGCTTAGATAATAATTTATTAATATTTATTATAAGCTTAGGACTTCTAACCGCATTAATTTGTTCAGTTTTAGCTTCTATTGAAACTCATCCTAAAAAAGTTCTTGCGTATTCAACTTCTGCAAATTTAGGCTTAATGTTTTTGGCTGTAGGTACGCAAAACGTGAAAGCTGCAGTTGTATTTTTAGTTGCACACGCATTAATAAAATCAATGTTATTCTTAGCGTTAGATACAAAAAACAGCTATGTCGGCTATGTAACATTCTTACTAGGGGCGCTTAGTTTGTCAGGTTTAATTTTCTCAGGCATGATTGGAAAAGAAGTTATTTTTACTTCATTAAGCGGATTTGAGGCAATTGTATTTTGTATAATTTCATTTGTAACGGCTTTTTACATAATGAGAATTTCTGTTTTAATGATTCAAAATGAAAAACTTGAAAATAAGATTGACTGGGCAGAATATTTACCGATTGCTATATTATTTATTTTAAATATCGCATTTTATTTCTTTATAAGACGTCATAGCGAATACAAAATTGCAGAACCTTTTTATACTGCACTTGCAGGCTGGGTTGTTGTTTATATTTGTTATATGAAAAATTGGCTTACAAAAATAAATGAAACACCAAAAATTTTAGAAAAATTTTATAATAATATTTTGAGTTTTATTTATGAAAAAATTGCTTTAGCCTGCAACTTCGTTGATGTAAGAATTTTAAGTAATTACAAACATTTTGGTACAATTCTAAAATTTGGCGTCAAGATTTCTGATTTTGTTGAAACATACATAATGAACGGCGTTGTAAACATTGTAGCGAACGGCTCTAAAAAGATTTCTGAAACAGATTCAATTTTGCAGAGCGGAAATGTACAAACGTATAATGCGTATGCGTTTATTTTAGTTACAATAGTAATAACATTTGTACTTGTAACGTATAAATGGGTGCTTAGCCAAATGGGGGTTGGGTAAATGATTGAACAAATCTTGCGCCCTCTCCTCCGGAGAGGGAAAGGGGAGAGGGTTTTATTAACTTAAAGTAATGGATTGCCACGGGCTAATCGCCCTCGCAATGACAGCCCACTTGTAAATATCACACTCAGTCATTGCGAGGAACAACAACAAAAACAGGTGACGAAGCAATCCACAAAAATAAAACAATATAACGGAGAAAACGATGAACATATTTTTATCAATACCATTTTTAATATTCATGCCACTTATAGTATCACTATTTGTGATATCACCTTTGTTTACAAAAAACGAAATAGTCGTTCGCCGTTTCACAAAAGGCGTATGCTTGTTCCACTTTTTATATTCGATTTTAATGCTGGCATGTTTTGATTCGGCTAATCCATATACAAGTGAAATTCATTTTTTTGGACTTGATTGGGTGCAATCAATCGGAGTTAAATTTGCGTTTCAAATAGATTCGGTTTCAATGATTTTAACTGTTTTAACTTCGTTTGTATTTTTACTTGCAGCCTTTGCAAGCAAATTAAATATAAGAAAAAGCCACAAGTTTTATTATTCAATGCTTTTACTTTTAATGTCATCAATTCTTGGTATTTTTACAGCGTCTGATATGTTCGTATTCTTCTTGTTCTGGGAATTAGAACTTATTCCTGCATATTTTTTAATTGGCGGAAAATGGAGAGAAGAAGATGAAACTCAACAGGAGAACGCAAAAAAATCAGCCGTAAAATATGTTTTATTTACGTTTTTAGGAAGCATGATTATGCTTTTAGGCATTCTGCTTTTGCATTATTATAACTTTATTGCAAACGGAATTTTATCTGCAAATTTTGCGGATATTGTAGACTCTGCAATTCCTGATTATATTCAAAATTTAATCGCGATTTGCCTTCTCATAGGTTTCGGCGTAAAACTTCCGATTGTTCCTTTGCATACTTGGTTGCCTGATGCACATACAAATGCGCCAACTCCTGTTAGTATGATTTTAGCAGGTATTCTACTTAAAACCGGTGCGTATGGCATTTATAGATTTAATTATGAAACCATGCCTGTATCTTTTCATTGGCTTGCACCTGCATTGGCAATTTTGGCTCTGATAAATATAATCTATACAGCATTTATTGCTTATGCTCAGACCGATATCAAACGTATCGTTGCTTATTCAAGTATTTCCAATATGGGCTTAATTTTATTAGGACTATGTGCTTTTGATAAAATCGGACTTTCCGCGTCAGTTTTCCACATGGTAGCACACGCACTGGTAACTTGCGGCCTGTTTATGATTGCAGGAATCGTATATCTGAGATTTAAAAACAGAGATATCAATACTCTAGGTGGTATTGCAACAGTTATGCCACGTTTGTTCGGATTTGCAACACTAATTGTTTTGGCTTCAATTGGAGTTCCTGCGTTTGCACCGTTTGTGAGTGAAATTTTAACAATAATCGGTGCGATGAATTCTGACCTAAGTGAAGTTTTAAAATTCTCTGCTGTCTTTTCGTTGCCGTTGTTAATTTTGAGTTCTTGTTACATGCTAAAATTCTTGCACAGAGGATTTTTTGCCGAACTTAAACCTGAATACGAAAAAATTAATGACATATCAGTTCATGAGTTTCTGGTACTTGCAGCAATTCTTGCAGGCTTGGTAATTTTCGGTTTGTATCCGAACGCAATATTAGGAATGCTTAACTAACCCCTCGCCCCTTGCGGGAGAGGGAGTAGCCGTTGACGAAGCTTTGCTGAGTCTTACGGATACGGGTAAGAGGTTTTGACACCCCACCCCTGTGGTTCTAACTTTCGTTCACACTCAAGAAGAACCACTTCCCCTCCCTCAAAGGGCGGGGAGACAAAAAAGAAAGGTAAACAATGCTAAACGATATATTTAATGTACTTCTTCCACAAACTTGCTTAGGATTTTTCATAATTCTTCAACTAATTTTATCTATGTGTATTTCACCAAAACAATTCAGATTTGCACGTTTAATTTCAATTATTGGAATATCATTAAGTATTGTCTTTCTTTCAACGGTACAAACAGAACCTCAATATTTTGCATTTCGCAATTCTTTAATGTCAGACAGTTACACTTTGTTATTTGATTTTGCAATTTTATTATGCGGATTTTTTACGGCACTTTTAACAAAAAACCTTGTTAAAACTATGAAACGACACGCATATACCTTTCATGCAATACTTTTAACTGCAATTTTTGCAGCTATGAATATAGTTTCAGCAAACGATTTTTTGACACTTTTTGTGTCAGTTGAACTAATGAGTTTTTCTACATATTTTTTAATTGCATCATCAAAAGGCTACTATTCAAAAGAAGCAAGTTTCAAGTATTTATTAACCTCTGCTATTTCAAGTGGTATATTTTTATTCGGGGTTTCATATTTATACGGAATTACAGGCTCTTTAAATCTTACAAAAATCTATGAAGTTATAGCAAATCAAGAACCATCGATAATGTATTCAATATCTGCTATTATGATAGTTTTTGGTCTGATTTCAAAACTCGCAATCTTTCCGTTTGCAAACTGGATTATTGATGTTTATAAAGGAGCCGAAACTTCAATTTTAGCGTTTTTATCAACAATTCCAAAACTTGCGGTCTTTGGAATTTTATGCAGACTGTTAGTATTTCCTCTAAGCTATAGTTATGAACTAACTTTTGCGGTTGCAATCATCTCTTTAATAACTGCACTTTGGGCGAATACTTACGCTATCAGAGAAAAAAATGTTAAAGTTATTTTGGCGTGTTCAGCGTCTGCAAATTCATCTTATGCACTTTTAGCAGCAAGTCTTGTATCTGTTTATAATTTATCAACAGTTATTTTTTATCTTTTATGTTACGTACTTATGAATATTTCAACTTTTGCATTTTTAAATATCTATAACGACAAAAATTCAATGAACGTTGAAGATTTTAAAGGAATTTTTTACAAAAATCACGGCTTAACCGGCGCTTACGCAGTTTCTATTTTAGCTTTAGCCGGAATTCCGATTACATCAGGTTTTATTGCAAAAATTTATTTATTCACAGCGATTGCAAATTCGGGATTGATATTTGTACCATTTTTGCTTGCACTATTATTACTAACAGTTGTTGCTCTTTATTATTATTTAAAAATTCTTCTACCTTTATTTGCAGAATGCGACAAAAATACTCTTGTTCCAATTCTGAATGCGAATTTTTCTCAAAAATTTGTACTTGTTGTAACAACGGTTGTTACAATGCTTATTGGGATTTATCCTGAAAAAATCATTGAATTGTGTAGATTTATTGCGTATAATATTTAAGACTAGCAAAAAATATTTTTAGAGGTTTTTACATCTATAAATAGCAAAAGGGGTATAAGATGAATAATACAATTGAAACTAACAATATAAATTTCCAAGGATATAAATTAAACAAAATTCAAAGAACCTACATCAGAGAAAAAGCAAGCTCTGTTTTACGCCAAGACTTGAAAGATATCGTACAATTATCAAAACATGTTTCTGACAATAGACTACATTTTCTTGACACATTAGCAAACAATTATAATCATATCAATTTTTATAAACCCACAGAAAAGATTGAAAATCCTCAGCTTGTAAGCAAAATTTTTACAAGCATTAAAAAACCAAAAAATATTCATTATTATATTGCAGAAAGATTTGCAGATTCTTTTGCAAGCATGGCAAGAATTTTTGAAGCGGCAAACAATAGCTCTAAAAAATTAAATTTTGTCAAAAATGTAAGCAAAGAAGTCTTTACTGGCAAACATGACCAAGCAAAAAATTTAATACCACAGCTTTTAGAATCAAAGTACGTTAATAAATATGTAAATAACTACAAAAACATTAAACCATACCTTATTTTAAATAAAGAAAATGAAAACGCAGTAAAAAATTTAGACGAAATGTTTGCAAATAAAAGTTTTGATGCAAAATTATATGCTACAAAACTAAAAGAATTAAATATCAAAAATAGTTATCCTTTTGAAGATACAAAAATTTTAAACAAACAAACTTTTTACAAAAATTACAACAAATTCACAAAAGATTTTTTAGATAACTTAACCTCAAAAGCATATATTTCAAATAGAGCAGTCACAGAAGGAGCTGATGAACCTCTTTTGAAAATGCTAAAAACTCTAAATAAACAAAATCATAAAATGCGTAATAAAATAATTGATGGATTTACGTATGATTTAGTCAATAGAAATGAAACAAATCTAAAAGATAAATTAAATCAGTTAACAATACTATTTGAAGCTGCTGATAACAATAAAAATATCAAAAAATTTATAAATAAAACATTTCCTAAAGTTGCAAAAAATTTAAGCATTAAAGAAATGAACGAAATTATATCAAATATTCCTGCAAAAAAACTTAACATCTTTAGTTCTAATGTTCATAACATAATTAAACAAACAAGAAGTCATGAAAGAATTGATGCACTAAACAAACACATTGAAAATCCATTCTTTGAAACTAAAAACTCAATCTTTAAAACTAAAAACTCAAGAATATCTAACGGATTTTTCACTAAACTTTATATTGGCACAAAAAATATTTTCAACATACTAAGAGATAGATTAAGCAGTAAAGATTTATCAACCGCAATTCAAAACGGGACAAAAACAACAACTTCAGAATTCAAACCTACAATTATTCCAGATACGACCAAAATTGTAGAACAAAAAAATGCAAAACCGCTTCAAATTAGTAAACTTGAAAAAGATATTGCAAATTCTGAAACAAAACAAAGCGCAAAACAGAATAACAAACAACTTGTTATTGATAGCGTGCTTTCTTTAATTCAGCCAAAACTAGGCGCAAAAACACTTTCTAAACAAAGTGACATATATGCACAATATGCAACAAAAATCAGATTAAGCGTACTTCCAGAAATATTTGCATCTATTACAGAAACAAGAAAAGTTGATAGAGCTGTTGGAAAACGTAAAATCAATTCTTCTAACAAAGACGCACTTGATTTATATTTAAAAATCAACGGTAGCAACAGAAAGTTTATCAATTATATGCTTAAAAAGCGTAACGTAGATAATACTCGTATGTTTGAAGTTAAAGATATTTTAAATGCAGTTAATGCAGCAGAAGCAAAAATTGCAAAAGAAAAACAACTCAATCCTAACTATAAAGCTCGTGACGCGAGAGCTTATTACAACCACCTGTTTGACGCAAAAGTTGAACAATATGGCAAAGTTAAAAGACAAAAAACTTTTAACACAAATGCTTAGTTTAATTCAACAAAACAAAAGGAGTAAAACATGCAAATACAAACTCTTCAGCAACCAAATTTTAAAGCGACTTATCCCGTAGTTCATTGGGTTGCAGAAACAAATGGCAGTTTTGCTCCTGTTGCAAATCTAGATACAATAAAAAAATTGCAAGGTAAATTAGTAAGGGCACTTAATAAAACAAAAAACGATAAAACACCGACTGCTAAAATTGCCAAACCTATACAAAATTATATTAAGGCAAATGATACAGATTATCTAAAAGAACCACATGTGCGTTCTTTTTATAATCGTGTTGCCAAATATGATCAAGCATTTGAACCGGCATCTTATATTATATCCGGTGCTGATGTTAAAAACTTTGAAGAAAACTTAGCAAAAAATATAGGGCGTGAAAAAAGCAGAGCTAAAGAATTTTTGAATTTTCCTTATTCGTATGATGCATTGGCTGCTATAGAGTTGTATAACAACAAAGGACTGGAGTATGTAAAAAAAGATTCTAAACAAATAAAAGATGAAAATGGAATCCCACAAATTTTACATACAAAATTTGAAATCGTAAGAAATAGACTTGGCAAAATTACTGATTTCAAACTACTTGATATTCGCTTTTTACCGGCCAAAGGCAACAAAAATCCACTTGAAAGATTAAAATAAAGAAAACTCTTGACTTTAATTTGTCAGCATGTATGATAATAATATACCGAGCGGGGGTAATTCAGTGGTAGAATGCCTCCTTGCCAAGGAGGATGTCGCGAGTTCGAGCCTCGTCTC
>CAKVND010000020.1 GCA_934777245.1 uncultured Candidatus Melainabacteria bacterium
CCTCTTTTGGCTCCTTCGTAACTCGTATCAGTTATCCATAATTTAGTTGTAATAAATAATTCATCACGAGGAATTCCACAGTTCTTGATAGCACGACCGACAGCTTCTTCGTTCTTATAAGCCGTAGCTGTATCAATCAACCTGTACCCAGCTTTAATTGCTTCTATCGTTGCTTTTTCGCATTCTTCTAAATTTTCCATACGAAACACTCCAAATCCTATTGGTGGAATTTCTACTCCGTTATTCAATCTGATTGTAGAGTTTAAGTTATGTACCATATTTAATTCTCATTTATTATCAATAACATTTTAAACTCTTTCTGATATAATATCTAATATAAATATTTAATAATTTATTATAGTTTTAATCAATAATAAGGGTTGAAAATGGAAATTCGTTTATTAAAATATTTTTTAGCAGTAGCTAACGAACAAAATATAACTAGAGCTTCAGAAAAAATACATATTTCTCAGCCTTCACTCTCTATACAGTTGAAAGAACTTGAAAAGGAATTAGGCAAAAAACTTTTGGTCAGAGGAAAAAGAAAAATAACTTTAACAGAAGAGGGTGTTATTTTGCGAAAAAGAGCCGAAGAAATTGTTTCTTTGCTTGAAAAAACAGAAAGAGAAATCGGTTCAGATTTAAGCAATATCGAAGGAGAAATTTCCATTGGCGGAAATCCTGCAAAAACAATATTAAAAACAGCATCCAATTTAGTAAAAAAATATAATGGTGTTAAGTTTAATTTTTATAGTGGTGATGCAGAAGATGTATGTGAAAGACTAGAACACGGAAGTTTAGATTTTGCAGTTTTACTAGAGCCTGTTGATAGCGTGAAATATGACTATATATCTTTACCAGACGGTTCAGAGTGGGGAATATTAATGACCTCTGATTGTAAATTAGCAAAACAACAGTTTATAACAAAAGAAGATTTGAAATCCTTACCACTAATTTTGCATAGAAGAATTGGTTTGCAACGTGCTATTGCAAAGTGGGCTGATATAAATTTAGAAGATTTGAATATTGTAGCATCATATAATGTTGTACAAGGTAGTCCAATTTCGTTTGTAGAAAGCGGTTTGGGGTATTTTTTGACAACGAAGGATTTGATTGAAAAAAGCTTGAATAAAAATGTATGTTTTATTCCACTAAAACCCAAACTTGCCACAAAATATGCTTTGGTTTGGAAACGTTATCCAATATTTACAAAACCTGCAAATGCGTTTTTAGAAGAAATAAAAAGTATTTTGAAATAATGATTATTTAGAATTTGATAAACTTTAATTTCTTAATACCATGACTAAAGATCAAGAAGACAATGCTAATAAATTTAGAAAAAATGCGTTTACCCGTAATAGTCAAACCATTCGTTCTAAATAATCAAAGCATGTGTTCTTTTACACCCTCTAGAAAAATGATACTTAATCATTTTCCCAGAGTTCTTGGCATATTTTTTATTTGTTCAATTATAAAATAAAACCGCAACTCGGAATATTTTCTTATATACGTTTCGCCGCTAATCGCGGACTCAACTTCCTCTAAAAAATCTATTTTTACATCCCATCAAAATTACCGGCAAGAACTCTCAAAGCTTTATCTTCAGCTTTTTGCGCTCTATCTAATGCTGATTGTAAACCGGAATTGTCAAAGTTCTTCTGAATATTTGCAGCAGCTTGAGAAGGAATATATTTTCTTTGCTTTTCATCTGTTTTTGCGTCATTCGAAATTTTACAATCAGATGACGGAATATAAGTATATGTATCCACACCGTTTTTCTTTGGTTCATGCGGAATTATGTTTTTTGAAGATGGAATATAAGTATAATTATCTACCACTTCATCTTCCGGATAAACTTGCGGAACTGTAGCGCTATTTGCATCTTTTCCTCTTGTGCTCATCATTTGAGCTTGTTGCACAGGTTGTACGACTTGAGGCTGATTACCATATTGTTTCACTCTTTGTGCTTCATATAATCTTCTATTCAAATCTTCTGCCAAGAATTTCTTTTGTTCCTTTCTTGCAGTTTCATTTTCATCTTGTTTCATTGCATCATAAGACTTGCCGAAAATTGCGGTCGTACATTTTTTAATAGTACCATCAAGTAACCCCATTGTAATAAGCCCCCAAATAGCAAATCTCATTGGAACGCCGGCAACATTTTTGAAGAAATTTGGAAGTTTACGTGTAACATTCATAACAGCATTGCTGCTTTTATAACCCTTAAATGTTTCCAAATCCATTGTCATGAATTGCGCAAGTTTTCTTACTCCGCGAGTAAAGAGGCCTTGATCCTTAACTTTCAACATATCTTTAACAGCTTGTTTTGCTTTTTTATATTCATTTTTATCTTTAAAGAAACCTGCATTTGCTTTTTCGTTAAACTTCAATTGTGCATCTCTAAACGCCTTAACTTGATCTTGACTCATGCCGGCATATTGAGCACCACCTAAAGCATGCATCATTCTCAAACCTAATGGGAATGTTAATACCCAAGAACAAGATTCAACTGTACCACCAACTGCAGTTCCAATTTTTTGATCTTTATCGGCTTTTTTAACATTTGAGATTACTTCAACAAGCATAGGAGCAATAAAGAATAAAGCTCCTAATTTTCCATTTCCCCAAGTAATTCCTCTATGCATTGTTTGCATAGCTTTTGACATGAATCTTCCGGTTGCGGTTTTAGCCCCGGATTTTGTCAAACTATGCAGCTTATTATACACTTCATCACAACCAACTGTTCTTTCAAAAGGTTTTGTAAATGGCCCCATCCAATTATAATGACCGGCTCCGATACGAACCTTATTACCAACTTTTTTTGTTGCGGCTTCTACATCTGCGACATATTTGCCAAAAACATCTTCTCTAATATTTTTTAATTTTTCAGCAGTCATGCCCATTTCTTTAAGAAGTTCATTTTTAGTAGCGCCCATTGCCTTTTCAGGTCCAAGAGCTTGAATTTTCTTAATTTGTTCCGGCGTCCTACCAATACGTTCTAAAAGAACTTGACTGACAACTTTTTCTTCAGGAATTTCAGAAAGATTCTTTACGTTGAAAGTTTTTTTCAACGCTTCTTTTTCCTTAGATGTAATGCCTATGTGCTTAATTTTAATATTTTTTGGATCATCTAGCTTAAGAGTATCTACGATTTTTACAAAGTCTTGAACGACTTCTTGTCTTTGGTCAAACATTTGCGTTCTAACCATACTCCATTCCGGCATAGAAGGAGTATCACGCATTGCCCTTAGAATAGCACTATTCTGAACAACTTTTGCTCCTTTATTTTTTAATGACCCTAAACCATGTAATACACTTTGAACAGGTTTATTTTGTATAGCTTTAGAATTTTGAATACTATCACCTAAACTTGCAGCTTTCTTAACTAAACTATCTTCATATTTACCACCGCAAGCTTTTGCATACGAATCAATAACAAGGCTCAAGCCTAACCAAGTTCCCAAAACCATTAACGGATGTTCAAAAAATGGCGCTACAACTCCCATCGCATCATACTTTTTGATTGTTTCTACAAAACCTTCTCTATTCAAACTATTTTCAGGAACATAATAATAGCTTGGAATTTTTACCGGTTGTTGAGCTGATGTTTGCACAGGCCTCTTAGCAGGCTGATTTTGTTGAGCCTGTTGTTGCATGTATAACTGTTGATTATACATATTTTGATTAATATTTTGATTAACCTGTGGCATTATAATAACCCTTTATAAACCTAACTATTTATATAAAGTATTTTACTCTTTAAAAATTGCTTAAAAATCTATTTTTGCTATACTTTTGTTAAATTTTGTAACGATTTTTATTATTAGCCTAAAGTTTTCAAAAAAAATGCCGTAATAAAAACTATAAGGAGTAATAAAAAAATATGGCAGAAGATTTTAAAGTTGATAAAAAACAAATTCCGGAAGCAAAACCTCAAGAAAACACACAAGGTGGCAAAAAAGTTATTGATGAAGCAAATTATAGAATTCATGCTAAACAAGAAAATGGTCCGGCTGCAATAGGACGTGGTGGCGACCCATTCTTTAGAAATATTAGAGCTACAAAAGAACAGCTATTAGAACTTATGGAGGAAACACAAACCGTTCAAGACTGGGTACAACGTGAAACTTGCAATAACGTTGCAGTATCTTGTCTTGACAATGAAAACTTAAAAGAAATTTATTATGAAATCAAAGACGGCTTTGGAGAGTACGGAAAAATTTCTCTAATGGGATTCAAAACTCCTCAAGGAGTTGAAATTCCAAGATTAAAAATTTACGACAAAGACGGCGAAGTGCTACAAGTCTTAACAGGTCCAATGGCAATCGACGAACTCAACAAACGAGCTTTGGCATATAAAGAGTCGACGAAAAATTATGAAGCCTTGCCTTCGCAAGAAGCTGAAACAACCGGCGAAATCGCCGACTACTCTGGAAATCCTAAAGATTATATTACTTAATTGTTAAAGTTGGTGCTTTGCACCAACTTTTTTGTTATTACACATACACATTTATTTTATAACTAATTCTCTTTAACGTTTAATAAAGAAGTTTACGTTTTAATATAAACCTTTTACACCAAGCAATAATTTATAAAAATAGTTTATTTCTGCCTCTGATGATTGCTGTAAAATTTCATCTATTTTGGAAATCAATTCTGTTTTAGATTTTACATCGCCAAAATCAAACAAATCCATTTCCTTCACACCAAGAATATCTGCAATTTTAGTTAAATTTTCTTCTTTTGGCATTTGATAACCACTTTCTATACGTGTTAAGTTTGATGGTTCCATTTCCAATTTTTCTGCCAACTCATACTGTTTTATATTTAAACTTTCACGAATTTCTTTTATTCGTTTTCCGACTTTTTTACTTAACTGACCCATTGCATCTCCTATTAAAAATAGGATAACTGTATTTGCTTTATAATTACACACTACAACGGAATAAGATTTGTTGACAATCTTTCTACTTCATGACATGTTTAAATAAAAACTTGCTACATTGTATCAATTTTAAAAGTAAAAACTGTTTTAATGAAGATGAATTATAAAAAATACAACTATTTAATAATAAAAACTTTGCTTATCATATTTACAGCAATTATCACAATAAATTATGTCATTAATCCTTTTGGAGTTTTTAACCTTCCGGATTTAAAAATAAATCGACACAAGTCTGAATTGAAAAGACAAGAACGTCTTACTAAAATAATGCAATTAAAATCTGCAAAGCATATTGATGCAATAGTTTTGGGGAGTTCTAGAGAAGATTTTTCTATAAATGAAAATTATTTTAATCAATTAACTTCTAAAAAAATGCTAAACCTCGCAATGCAAGGAGCAAAATTTAATGAACAAAAATACATTATAGAAAAAGCACTAAATTTACATCCGGAAATAAAAACAATTGTTTTAGGAATAGATTTTGATTTCTATTATCTCCAAGATAACAGTAGCAAGGAATTACTTAAAAATTATGAAAATAGTACATTCCAAAACTATATAACAATCTTATTATCTTTTGACGCGATAGAATCAAGTATCACAACAATTGCCAAGAGCCTTAATCCTAATTATACCAGAGGGTTTTCATCTTACGGCATGAAAAATATTTTTATTAATGATGAGATTGAGACAACTTTTGAAAAAACAATACATCAATACAAGACTACAGGACAAGATTTTGTTAATAATAAACCGAATTTGGAAGAACTCAAAAACTTAATAAAAGAATTGCATAATAAAGACGTAAATGTAATTCTCTATATGCATCCGGTACATTGTGTAATGTTAGAAATAATAAAACAAAATGGCGCAGAAAATTGTATTTTTGAATTCAAAAAGGAATTAGCAAAAATTCAACCATTTTATGATTTTTATTATCCAAGTGAATATACTGAAGAAATGATTAATCCAAACATGCACTATTTCTTTGAAAGTTCGCATTGTACATATTTGGTTGGAAATAAAATCTTAGAAAGAATTTTTACTGCTAACAATAATGATTTTGGTTATTTAATAACAGAAAACAATGTTTATCAATATCATAAATCATTTAAAAAAGATTTATTAAAATGGGAAAAAAAGAATCCAATTTGGGTTAAAAAAATTAAAAATATAAGAAAAGAGAGCTAATCAATGTTATTTAATTCAACCGAATTTTTATTTGTATTTTTACCGATAGTATTTATGATATATTTTGCTTTGAATAAAGCTAAATTAATTATACCGGCACAAGGTTGGCTAGTTATATCTTCATTAGTATTTTATTCATATTGGAAAATAGAATATTTACCACTAATTTTAATTTCAATGATAGTTAACTATTCTTTCGGTTGCACTCTATCACATTCTAAACTCAAAATTAATCGAAAACTAGTTCTGACATTAGCAATTTTGCTAAATATTTTATTACTTGGATATTACAAATATTTTGATTTTTTAATATCTAATATTAATTTCATTTTACATTCTGATTTTAATTACTTAAATATAGCACTGCCACTTGGAATCAGCTTTATCACTTTTCAGCAAATTGCATACATCGTTGATAGCTACAGAGGATTGACAAAGGAATACGACTTTTTATCTTATGCGTTATTTGTAACATTTTTTCCTCAATTAATAGCAGGTCCTATTGTTCATCACCAAGAAATGATGCCACAATTTGCAAACCTTAGAAATAAAGTTTTAAATCATAAAAACATTTCAATCGGTTTATTTTTACTCAGTATAGGATTATTTAAAAAAATTTTAATTGCAGACTATTTCTCACCTTTTGTAAAAGAAACTTTTGACATAATTCCAACGCTTACATTTTTTGAAAGCTGGATTGCAAGTTTTAGTTACACATTCCAACTGTATTTTGATTTTTCCGGATACTGCGATATGGCATTAGGAATCGCATATTTATTTAATATCAAACTTCCGCAAAATTTCAACTCTCCATATAAAGCTAAAGATATTCAGGATTTTTGGAGAAGATGGCATATTACTTTATCAAGATTTTTAAGAGATTATATCTATATTCCGCTCGGTGGAAATCGTGCAGGAAAATTTAATACATATAAAAATTTATTTTTAACATTTCTTATTGGCGGTTTGTGGCACGGAGCAAACTGGACTTTTATAATTTGGGGAGCTTTGCATGGACTTGCCAATTGTCTATTTAGAATTTTTAATAACTATCAAAATCGAATTATTACAATACTATTTATTAATTTTAGTTGGGTATTTTTTAGAGCTGAAAGTGTAAGTAAAGCCATAAATATTATTAAATCAATGTTTGGATTGAATGGTTTTGAACCACTCATAATAAATAAACTGAGATTTAGTTTTGAAAATGGAGATTTGAAATTAAGTTTATTCCTTTTTGTTGGCGCAATTATTTTATTATTGATACCTAATTCTAACGAGTTGGTAAAGAAATTAAAACCAAACTTTTTATTTGGGATTATTACTATCACTCTATTTTTAATCTCTGTTTTACAGTTAAATAAAATTAGCGAATTTCTATATTTTCAATTTTAACGTTTAATTAAAATTGCGCTTAAAGAAAGTAGGTCAGGCATTGCCTGACAAAAACATTTATGTCAGGCAATGCCTGACCTACTATTACAACTTCTTAACATTATGAGAAATGTAGGGTGGGAAAAGCGTGAGCGGTTCCCACCGCTTATAACAAATGTGGTAAAATATTATTTTATTGTTTTAGACTGGCATTTTTGCTTATTTTTAAGAAGCAAGATAATTAAAATTGCGCTTAAAGAAAGTAACGCCATTAATGTAAAAATATCAAAAAATGCGCCAAGTCGAGCCTGCGCTAAAAGCTGTTTATACAGTAATCCGTTTGCTTTTTTTGATGCTACAACTGCCGGATAATAAGTCATCATTTTGTGTTTAAACGCTGTGAATTTTATCAAAAACAAAGGATTATGCGGCGCAAGGTTTGCAACATAATAATTTTGATATACCTGTGAAACTCTTGCGATAAACGTTGATGAAGCGGATGTTGAAACCGCGGTCAAAATATTTTTAAATAAAGCGTGCAAGGACGCAGCATCCGCGTTTTTGCTTGCAGGCAGAGTTTGAAATGATAAGGCTGTTATTGGCACAAACGCAATAGGCACACCAATACAAAGTAAAATATTAGGTAAAACGATGCTTTCCATTGATGATGTCGGATTCATTTGTGTCAACATCAAAAGCGCGCAAGCCATTACTATAAACCCAAGGGAAGACAATAGCTTTTGGTTAACATATTTTGAGACTTCTCCAACCACGATTAAACCTATCAAACAAACAACTGCTCTAGGAAACATAGTTAAACCTGACATTGATGGGCTGTAACCGATTAAACTTTGTACAAACATTGGAACAAGTAATAGTGTTGAATACAAAATTATGTTAATAAACGAGCTTGCAACAGTTCCAAATAAGAAATTTCGGTCTTTGAATACTCGAATATCAATTACAGGATACTTATATTCAAGTTCCCATACGTAAAAGAATACAAACGAGAATATACAAACTCCGGTTGTCCAACAAATCCAAGTTTCGTCAAACCAATTGTATTGTTGACCTTTATCCAAAACTACCTGCATACATCCCATTGCTATTACAATTGAAGTGTACCCAACAATATCAAATTTTTTATTATATTTTTGTTTAACAGGAGTTTCATCCGCTACAAAAAGTTTTATTAAAAGTAAAGATAATAAAGAAAGCGGAATATTGATTATAAAAATCCATTGCCAAGAATAATTATCCGTTAAATAACCTCCGACAAACGGGCCTGCAAGCGGTGAAAACATAGCAGCAACTCCAAATAATGCCATTGCGACACCTCTCTGTTCAGGAGGAAAAACCTCCAATAAAACCGCTTGACAAAGTGGTAAAATTGCACCACTTCCTATCCCTTGAACAATTCTTGCTAAGATTAAGGCTTGCAAGTTTGGTGCTAAAATACACAACAAACAGCCCAGTGCAAAAATTATAATACTGTAATAGAAAAGTAATTTTTTCCCGATTAACCGAACCAAATACCCTGTTACAGGCAGCATCAAACCGCCAGAGATGATATAGCAAGTAATAACGGTATTTGCTTCATATTGCGTTGCTCCGAAAAAACCGGCAATGTGCGGTTGACTTACATTTGTTCCTGATGAAGCTGCCAAAGCTAAAAACGATGGTAACAATACCGCAAATGCAACTATAAAAGGATTAATTGTCTTTTTGTTTTCCATCTTTGATTCTAACCTTTGGAACTACTGACATACCGGGAACAATATTATAGTGAGAGATATCCTCGTCAAACACAATTTTTACAGGTACTCTTTGAACGATTTTAACGTAACTACCAACTGCGTTTTCAGGAGGGAACAAGCTGGATTTTGCGCCTGTCGCTCTTTGAATACTGTCTACGTGTGCTTTAAACCTTTTATTCGGATAAGTATCAACCTTTACCTTTACTGGTTGTCCTGCGTGCATGTGTGTAATTTGCATTTCTTTAAAATTTGCAACAACCCAAACTTGTTCAGGAACAATGTTCATAAGTGGCTGACCAATGTTTACATAGTTACCTTTTTCAACGCTTCTTGCAGCAACCATACCGTCTTGAGGAGCATAAATTTTTGTATATTTTAAATTCAATTCTGCTTGCTCAACTTCGGCTTCTAATTTTTCTATAGTCGCTTCATCAGCTTTAGCTTTAGCTTTTCCTGATTCCAATGCGTGTTTTGCAGCGTCTGCCTGTTCCTGAGCAGAATTATAATCAGCTTTTGCGACATCTAACGCAGTTTTAGCTCTTTCATAAGCTTGTTTAGAAACAATTCCGTCTTTGTATAAATCTTTGTATCTCGCAAAATCTTTTTGAGCAAAATCCAACTTTGATTCTGCAGAAGAAATATCTTCAAAAGATTTGTTTACTTTAGACGCACTTTCATCAACTTTTTTTGTAGACATATTGAAAGCTGCTTTTGCTTCTTCAAGTTTTGCATTTGCTTGATTTAAAGCGACTTCAAAATCCTTCGGGTCAAGTTCAACAAGCAAAGTACCTGCTTTAACATTTTGGTTATCATCAACTAATAAATTGACAACAGGTGCTGCAACACGCGGTGCAACAGAAACAAGACGACCTTCAACAAACGCATCATCTGTTGATTGATAAAAAGTTGCGTGTATAGCCGCTGTTATTCCAAGTATTATAAGAATCGCAGCTGTTATACTCGGTACAATTACGCGTTTTTTCTTATACTCAGGACGCCTTTTTTTTAGACGTTTTTTCGCTTCTTTTACAAATTCCGGTGGATTTTTATCTTCATGTTGTTTTTTTGCCATAATATCACCTAAACCAGTGTCTTCAATTTCATATTTTCTTCTATTTTATCCAAAATTTCTAAGAAATTATCAATTTCTTCTTGTGCAAGTCCTTTTATAGAATCTTGCCAAACATTTAAAACTACGGGAAGCATACTATCACAAATTTCTCTACCTTGTTGAGTTATATACAACTTTTTGACTTGTCTGCCTTCCGTATCGACTTCAGAAGTTAAATAACCTTTATCTTCCAAAATCGCACAAATTCTTGTCATATTCGGACGATCTTTGTATGTGATATCTCCTAACTGTCTCAAATACATTCCATTGTGCTCTTTAAGTGCATACAAAACCGTAAACTGTTCAGGTCTTAAATCATGTTCGCTTTTTTTGAACGTCTGAGTTGCGAATAATTTAGACAAATGCCCCGCTCTGGAGAGCCTTAATCCGATTTTTTGTTTTAGTAAAATATCTTTTTTCATATCATCCCTTTGTGTTATCATCATAACACAAGAATGATAAGTGTAAATATAACAATTTATTTTTTTCTTAAATAGAATAAATCAACTTAATCAAGTTACAAACATTAAGTCAAGACTAAATTTGAACGACATTCGCGCCGCGAGCGTTTTTTAGCGAGCGGCGTGGTATTCGTTTAGTTTATCAATATTTATCTCGTACAGTAGTGCCCTTGAAGAGGGGACATGTCTGAAATTTGTCGTTTGTAAATTTATATTAATTACCATCAAAAAAGATATTTTATTATGTAATTGCATAAACACAAATTTGTAATTTGCAATTATATTGCATAAATATTTTTCAATTTGAATTCATCATGCAATATATTAAATGTTTATGCCGAATTAGGTCATTTTTATTTTGATAATAATTCCATAAAATTATACTATGGATGTAAAAAAGGAACTCGGATTAAAAATCAAAAGGTTAAGACAAAAAGAAGGGCTTACTCAAGAACAATTCGCAGAGAAGTTGAATATTGCAACTCGTACATTAGCCGGTATTGAAATAGGCGAAAGCTTTGTTTCAGCACAAACAATTGAGAATATTCTTCGTTTTTCCGATATTTCTTTTGAAGATTTTTTTATTTCCAGCCATTTAAGACCTACAGAAGACTTACTTAATGACATCTATACCTATTTAGATAAAGTAAAAGATGATAGAGAAAAAATTGAAAGTATATATAAAGTTGTAAAAGCCTTGGCCAATGAATAATTATTAAGAAATATTAAGCTTTATAATGCAACTATCATGCATATTGTGAAGTTTTTATGAATTTTAAATTCATAAAATAGGCAATTTTTAAATCTAAAATTACTTTATATTTATACAGAGCAAACACGAGTATAAATAAGGAGATTTAAAAATGACAAATTACACAGTTCAAGCAGGCGATACTTTATCTAAAATCGCAAAAGCACATGGTACAACAGTTTCAGAATTAGCTAAACAAAATAGTATCACAGATGTTAACAAAATTGAAATTGGTCAAGAATTAAGTTTGGGTAAAACAACAGATTCAACACCAACACCACCTGAAGAACAAACCGTTGGTTTAGATAGTTTTGAAAAGAAATCTACACAAAATTCAAATGACATTTCTCCATTTGCTTACGCAACCGGTGGAGCTGTAGCATATGGAGTAGGGTCAAAAGTTTTGCCAAAAGCTACTAGCGAAGCAAGAACATTGTATTCAAGTGCAAAAACAGGTATGGAAAAAGCATATACAAACATGAAAGCTACTGCAAAGCACAATGCAAAAGCTGTAAGAACTTTTGTAGCACAAAAAGCTAAGCACGCTGCGAAATCCGCAGAATTACACTATGCTTTTGGTAAGGATGCTGTTCAAAAAGGAGTACAAAGAAGTGGAAATGCAGTAAAAAATGTTGCTCATAATGTTACACAAAAAGCTAGACACGCTGCAAAATCAGCAGAATTACACTATGCTTTTGGTAAAGATGCTGTCCAAAAAGGTGCAAAAAATGCTATAAATAAAACAAAAGTTGGTGGACGTTATACAAGATTTATTGCAAATACTAAGGTCGCACCAAAATTGATTAAAGGTGCTTCAAGATACGCAGCCCCTCTTGCAGCTGTGTATGGAATGTATGAAGTAAAAACTGCATACGACAAAGGTGGTGAAAAAGCTGCAATAAAACAAGCTGTAAAAACTGGTGGCGGACTTGCCGGTGGCTGGGCAGGTGCAAAAGTAGGAGCAGCCGTTGGTAGTTTTGCAGGCCCAATCGGCACTGTTATTGGTGGTGTTGCCGGTGGTATCCTTGGATATTGTTTGGGTGAAAAATTATGTTCATAAGTATATAATGTTTATCAAAAAGGATGACTTAAATGTCATCCTTTCTGATAATTAAAGTTTTACACACTCCAAATTTTGTTTTGCAGTTTAAATCCTCACCCGAATTTCTAAAATAAAATAAAATCAACTTAATCAGGTTACTAACATTGAGTCAAGACTAAATTTGAACGACATTCGCGCCGCGAGCGTTTTTAGCGAGCGCTAGAGTGCAGGCTCTGCCTGCTACATCCATTCATACCACAACCGTAAGGTTGTAGAAAACTGTAAAAGTTTCTTCTTTTTGCTTACTTTTTCTTCTTGCTTTTTCAAAGAAGAAAAAGTAAGAAGAAGTTTGAAATAAAAAGTTTTTTTGAAATGTCCTTTTCTTTCTCTTTTGTTGCGAAATAAAGAGAAAGAAAAGAACGAAAAGAAAGAGAAAACACGCAATAGTTTCCTACGCTCTTACGAGCGTGGTTCAAATGAATGTAGCGGATTTTCGGTAGGGCGATGTCGAGCGTAAGCGAGCAAGCCCGTAAGAGCAAATAACATGAAAATAACAAGAAAAATCCGTAAGGATTTGTTGTTATTGAAATGTTATGCTCGCCCGAATAATCCAAGACAGCGGGTAAACCCGCACTTTCACGCTCGCTAAAAAACGCTCGCGGCGTGGTATTCGTTTAGTTTGTCAATATTTATCATGGACAGAATTGTAGGGTGCAATTTTTTGCACCATTAACAAAAGAATAAATATTCTCTTTTAAAATTTTGTGTTATCATAATAACACAAGAAGGATAAGTATTAGTATGACAATTAAAAAGATTTTAATATTATTACTTTTGTTTTTATCATTGCCTGTTAGCGCAAAACAAACAGTAGACCGCTTTAGCTACATTAATTTAGACTGGTGGAAGAACTACAACGACGAAATTTTGATTGAGCATTTGCAAACTCTCTATAACAACAACCACGATTTGAAAATTGCAGAACTCAAAACAAAGCAATCAGAAGAAAATGTTAGATTAGTCGGTGCAAACCAATTGCCACAAGTTGGTTTTGACGGTAGTTTTTCCAGAGTATTAAGCGGACCTCAAACAGAATTCGGTAATATTATCATTCCCGAATATTCGCAAAATGAGCTATTTATGCCACTAAGTGCTTCTTACGAAATCGATATTTGGGGTCAAAATTACCTAAATAGAAAGAGTGCGAAGAAACAAAAAGAAATTGCGGAACAACAAGAACGCGCGACATACATTTACATGACATCAATTTTTGCTTCAAATTATTACAACTTGATTAAGACAGATGAATTAGAAAAAACTCTAAAAGAGATAATCGCAATTCAAACCGATGTTGTAAAAATGACCGAAAAGAAATACAATGCAGGACTTGCACCTATCAATGAATTATTGAACGAGCGCCAAACATTGGTTAGATTTGAACAAGATTTGAATAAGGTTAGTGAAAATAAAAAAGTTTTAAACAACGAACTTATTACGCTATTAGCCCTAAAAACAGATAAAGAAATTGAACACTCTTCTTTTGACAAGGTTTCTAATCCAAAAACGCCTGATTCTTTATCTACTACTATTATTCAATATCGTCCTGATTTAATTTGTGCAGAAGATTATGTCAAAAAAACAGGAATAGATGTTAAAGTAGCAAGAAGAGAATTTTTGCCTAAGTTCTTCTTATACGGCACAATGGGATTTAACGCATACCGTTGGAACAGAATGTTTTCTCCTGAAACATTTTTAGCAAATATCGGTATTGCTCCAAGTTGGGATATTTTTACCGGCGGAGCAAAACTTGCAAGATATAGAATTAATAAATATGAATACAAAAAGTCTATCGAAAAATACGAAAAAACAGTTTTGACATCTATTCAAGAAGTTAACGATGCGATGGTTTCCGTTAAAACAACAAAAGCAAATTTGATTAAAGCGGATGAAGCATATTCCATTGAGCAAGAAAAACACAAATTAGCAGAAAAACAATTTACAATCGGCGATTCTTCTAAATTGGATGAAATGAAATCTAATGTTAATTTGCTAATCGTTAAACAACACGAAATATCTTCAAAAATTGATAGCGTAATTTCTACAATTTCGTTATACAACGCCGTTGGTGGAATTGATTACACCAAAGCTGAAAACTTATAACAAAACGCCACTTGCGAAGAACTTGTATTCTCGTGTATAATTGATTAGCAGGGAATACACCCTTGCACCGTAAACTTTATATCAAGAGAGGTTATTATGGTTAAACTCGGTATTATCGGTTATCCCTTAGGGCATTCAATTTCAGCTGTCATACAAAAAGCCGGTCTGAAAAGTATTGGACTGGACGGCTCTTATGATGTTATGGAAACGCCTCCGGAAGATTTGATTAGCAGAATAAAATATATAAAATCAAACGGTTACAATGGTTTTAATGTTACAATTCCTCTAAAAGTTCCAATGTCATTATTTTTAGATGATATTGATGATTACGCTAATATTGCAGGTTGCGTAAATACGGTAAAAGTGGGCGAAGACAAGTCTTTTTACGGTTTTAATACCGATATTTATGGTTTCAAAAGAGCAATCCCTGATGAAATTGATTTAACCGATAAAACTGCAAGTATTTTGGGAACTGGTGGAGCTTCAAGAGCTGCTGTTGTCGGACTTGCAGAACGTGGAGTAAAAAATATAGACTTTTATACAAGAAATATTATCAATTCTCGCCAAACTCTTGAATACGTCCGCGCAAAATTTCCTGAAATCAATTTTAACGTTTACCAAATTCAAAATATCAGAAGCCTTGCAGATTCTTCTATAATTGTAAACGCAACTCCAATTGGGATGAAAGGTTTTATGGCGGATCAAATGCCTTTAGAACGTGCCGATTTAGACAAGTTAAATCCAAATACCGTGATTTATGATATTGTTTATAATCCTGTTAAGACAGTCCTTATTCAAGAAGCACAAAAGCGTGGTTTGAAAACGATCGGCGGATTAGATATGCTTATTTATCAAGCAGAACGCGCAATTCAAATTTGGACAGGCAAAGATCCGGATGTTAAATTAATGAAAATTGCTGCGCTTGAAGCTTTGTAGATTGAGGATTTAAAAATGTTTATTTTAGAGAAACCATACGTTTCAGAATTTTTAATAGACACAATTGTTCAGAATGATTGGGCGGTTTTGGACAATATATCAGTAAAGGATGCCGAATTTGAAGAAGGTGCGCTTAATCTCGTGTCTTCTGAAAAAGCTAAGAATTATTATTTGGCACAAGAGTATCCGCTGATTTATGGGAATTCTGAAAATGCAACCAGCTGGGTTCTCAAGAATTTGCCGGACTCAAATTTAAGCAATTATATCAAGCTTTTTAAAGATAAAATCCAATTTCGCGATATGCTAAAAGAAATGTATCCCGACTTTTTCTATCAGGCAGTAGAGTTTGAAGAGTTAAAAAATATGGATACAGCGAACTTAAAATTTCCTTTGATTATCAAACCTGCGATTGGTTATTTAAGCGTCGGAGTTCAAGTTGTCAAAGAAGCTAAAGAATGGAAAGATGCAATTTCTGCGATTGAAAAAGAAATAAAAAACACTAATAAACTTTATTCAAAAGAAGTTGTGGATTCTTCTAAATTTATCATTGAAGAATTAATTGAAGGTGAAGAATTCGCAGTCGATGCGTATTTTGATAGAGATGGAGAGCCTGTAATTCTTAATATTTATCAACATCCGTTATTAAATTCAAAGGATGTACGCAATCGAATTTTCTTGATGTCTACAGGAATCATGATTAAGTATATGGCAAAATTTGGATTGCTTTTGAGAGAAATTGGACAACTTAAAAATATTAGAAACTTTCCGATTCATGTAGAGTTAAAAGTGACAAAAGATGAAAAAATTATTCCGATAGAAGTTAATCCAATGCGTTTTACAAGCTGGTGTGCAACTGATATTGCAAAATATGTCTGGGGAATAAATGTCTACGAATGCTTTAATAATCAAACATTTCCTGATTGGAATACAATTTTATCGGAAGCAAAAAAAGAAGTGTTTTATTATTCAATGGTCGAAGTTCCAAATAATATAGAAAAATCAAAAATCCAAGGATTTGAATATGAAAGATATTTATCAAATTATTCTAATGTTTTAGAAGTTAGAAGAATTGATCCAAAGTGGAATCCTTTGTTTGCGGTTATTTTTGGTTCTACTAAGAGCAAAGATGAAGTTGTGAAAATTCTTTCTCTAAAGGTAAATGATTTTATAATTAGCTAACACTTGCTTTATATTGTTTATTACTAAAATAGAAGTGTGCAATTTCACCAATAACGAACAAGTCTCGGTCATTTCCTCCCTTTATAGGGGGAGGGCGCAGTTGTTGGCGAAACTCCGTTGAGCCTTACAGCTGCGGGTGGGGGCTTATTGAGTTGAAAGTTAAAAGTGGAAAAGTTAATAAAACCCTCTCCCTTTTACATCACACTTCCCAATTTGTAAGTTTAACTATTAGTTTGGAACTGGAGCAGAAAACTCCCTCGAGGGAGGGGACATGCTTGCGACGTCTATGCAAGCGCATATCGCTCCCCTCTCCAAGTAGAATTGGTTAAAAGGAGAGGGGAGTTGCATACGTTTTAGATTCTGGCTAGATTCTGCTACAAAATGTAACAATTTGTAAATATTTTTTTTAAAATCCTAAAGATTTCGAAAAATCTGCCGATATATGTAATATACGAAGTAAATTGTTAGAATTTGCTTAAATAAAAAGTATATCAAAACATGTAACATAATATAAATTGTGTTAAATATCCGCTAGAACTAAGGAGTAGCAAGGCATTGAAAAATGTAAAAAACAAAAAAGTATGAAAGTGGTAGGATTTTGCCTTAATAAAAACACTTGTTAATAGTGGACTTGAGGCAAAATAAAAAACATGTAACACAATTTATATTGTGTTACATGTTTGCAAAATATATTTACAAAAACAAGAATTTATAAGATCTAGAAAGGAGTGTTTATGGGAACACCAACAGTATCACAAAAGATTGACGCTTATGCAAAAGCGCATTTGGCAGAATTAAAGAAAAAGCAAGGTTTAAAAAATTTCACTAAGTATGACATTGCTGAAATTATGCTTAAATCAGGAGCTTTGACTCAAGCTGAAATGAACAGCTGGAGAAGTACAGGGGAAGGTTTTAGTGCGAATAATCGTTCCGGCAGCGTATTTGGTTCAGGTTACGTCGGTCAAGAATCATATTTAGATGAAATGACAGATTTCTCACAAAAATCAAATTTTGACAAGACATTAGAAGTTATGAACCCAAAGGTGAAATTTGAAACAAAAAAACAAAGAACAACTAGACAAGCGCAATATAAGCAACATGTACAAGATCAACAAACAAGCGCTCGCGTTAAGAACACAAAAGCATATCAAAACCAAGAAGCGATGAAAAAATATTTAGCAACACTTCCGCCTTGTACAGAAAGTTTTGAAGAATTAATTGCCAGCCAAAAATTTGAAAGTTTGGATAAAAGCGGTAAAATTAAATTTTTGATGGAAGCAACAGGTCGTAAATTCTATGAAGCAATGGAAAAAGGCGATAAGTCTGCAATGCGAAAATACGCACTTGAAGGAATGAGCTATGTTTTTGCTTATATGGATGATAAATCCGGCATTACAGACGTTAAAGATGCCGTAAAAAAATATAACGTTAACTTAAAGGTATTAACTTATGTTGTAGACAAAATTGTTGATGACGGTGATGCTGATAATTTGTCTGGAGCAGAAAAAACTTGGGCAACAATTAAAGGTGCTGGAGATGCCGTTGACGGCTTTATTGGTACACAAGGTGTTGCTGTAATGGGTTCTTTGTATTTAGCCGGAGAAGCTGCTGCGGCTGCCGGCATGGCTAAATTATTTGCAGTTGCTACACAAGCATATTTTGGCATTGAAGGTGCTACTTTAGTTTATGAAGGCGGAAAAGAAATTGCAGAAGCAACAACAGAAGAGCAAGCAAGAACCGGTGGTACAAAACTTACTTCTGGCGCGATTATGTTAGCAGGAACGATAAAATCTGTTAAACAGGGTTATGAAAATTATAAAGCTTCACAGGCGCATAAAGCTGACATTGCAAATGCTCGAAAGACACTAGGCTTAGAAGGTGATGCCCCATTAACGGAAGCTTCTATAAAAGCTGCGAAAAAATCACTAGCTTTAGCTAATCACCCTGATAGAGGTGGATCAGTAGAAGCTATGCAAAATATCAATGATGCCGCAAGTTTATTATTGAAAGAACTAAAAGGTGGCACACTTGCAACAACTACTGCTTCTACAGCAGATCCAAAAGCAGATGCATCAAAAGCAATGTCTGAACTTGCAAAAACACCGGAAGGTGTAAAACAAATGGAAGACGCAGGATTAGTTGTCTCAAAAGCAAGCATTGATAAATTAGGTACAATTCATGAAGGTCAGAGTCAATCTCCTGCAAGAGCTATTAAGAAAATTGATTTCAGCGGTTCTCCGGAAGAAGTTTGTGCTAAAAATTCACCTTTGCAATATGATAAAGCAAGAGGAAAATTCTATAGAGAAGTTTCTTGGGACGGTGGAAAAACAAAACAACCTATGTATATAGAAGAAAATGATCCTAACGGCTACTTTATGATTAATTATGGTGAACAACCTTGGGACGGCGCATTATTAGGTGGAACTGAAGCAATTAAATCTTACGTAGAACCTGAACCATATAATACAAATGGTACTAAAGTTGCTTTAGAGCCAGCAAAAATGGATTACAATTGGACGACCGCTTCTAAAGCTGCACCCGTAAGATTTGCAAAAGTTCCTGAAGGAATAAAAGGTGTTGTCGGAAAAGAAGGTTTCCAACCTATTACCGATAACAATCAAGTTGTTGCAATTGATGTAAAAGGACAACCTTATATTAATACTGCTCAGTATGTCTTAGATAATACAAAAGGTCTTGACGCATCTTCTATTAAAGCCTTACTTGAAATTGATCCAAAAGCAGATGCATCAAAAGCAATGTCTGAACTTGCAAAAACACCGGAAGGTGTAAAACAAATGGAAGACGCAGGATTAGTTGTCTCAAAAGCAAGCATTGATAAATTAGGTACAATTCATGAAGGTCAGAGTCAATCTCCTGCAAGAGCTATTAAGAAAATTGATTTCAGCGGTTCTCCGGAAGAAGTTTGTGCTAAAAATTCACCTTTGCAATATGATAAAGCAAGAGGAAAATTCTATAGAGAAGTTTCTTGGGACGGTGGAAAAACAAAACAACCTATGTATATAGAAGAAAATGATCCTAACGGCTACTTTATGATTAATTATGGTGAACAACCTTGGGACGGCGCATTATTAGGTGGAACTGAAGCAATTAAATCTTACGTAGAACCTGAACCATATAATACAAATGGTACTAAAGTTGCTTTAGAGCCAGCAAAAATGGATTACAATTGGACGACCGCTTCTAAAGCTGCACCCGTAAGATTTGCAAAAGTTCCTGAAGGAATAAAAGGTGTTGTCGGAAAAGAAGGTTTCCAACCTATTACCGATAACAATCAAGTTATTGCAATTGATGTAAAAGGACAACCTTATATTAATACTGCTCAGTATGTCTTAGATAATACAAAAGGTCTTGATACTGATGCTATAAGACTTTTAGATGATATTAATAACCCAAACAAAACAACAACTGTAACTGAAACACCACAATGGCATGACAGAGAGGGTTATAGAATCAAACGTGATACAGAATCAACATATAAAGATAACGAAGGGAATATTAGATATACATGTCTTCGACAAGAAAATATTGATGGTTGGACTGGTACTAATAATGTTAGAATAGATAAAACAGCAGAAACTACTACAAAATATAATACTCAAACTGGGGAACCTCTTAGAAGTATAACAACTAAGGCACCTGAAAGTAAAGATATGTATCCAACTTCTAAATTAATGTTCACCGACACACGTACTATTTATGCAAAATCTAAACAATTTATTGAATATGATACTAAAGGTAATATCACACGTTCAACAACTAAGTTTACAGATAGCCAAAACAATTTAGTTGGCAAAGAAGTTATTGAATTTACTCCAAATGGCAAAAAGACAAAGAAATTTTTCACTCATAATTATAGTAGTAGAGTTGGTTCCGAAGAAATTCCAAATGCTGATGGCTCTACTACCGTAAAACTAGTTGCACCTGATGGACAATCCTTTGAACAAGTCATTCCTAAAGGTTATGAATATAAAATTACTTTTACTGAAGAACTCCAAGGAGCACCATATACATTTAAAATTATTTATGCTAAAAGCCTTGAAAATAGTGATACTTGGACAGAAAAAGGATTCTCTATAAATGTACACAATAGGTATGGAACTATAAAAACGACAGTTAGCACTTTTAACGATGAAAGTCATAGTGCAACTTGGGTGCGAGGATACACGAATCACAACGAACCTCCAAAAACATCAATCGAAAAAGATTTCTTTAAATAAAACTATAAATTTCCAAACATAGGAATGAAACGAAGTTTATCCGTGATAGATAAACTTCGTTTTTAATACAAAAAAAATAAATTTTTTATTTTTTGTAAACATTTGTAAAGATATATTCAAAAACTGAAATCCACTTCAATTTATATACTTTATATATATGTAAGATGTAAACAAAAGATTAATCCCTAAATCCCTTCCTAACTAATTTCCTAGCTTCTCGTTCAAGAGAAGTTTTTTTTGCGAATTTTGTTTATTGTATAATCTTTTTATGGCAGTATATTTTTTCTACGGGGATGAAGATTACAATATTGAATTAGAGCTTGAGAAAATGAGTTCTAAACTCAATCCGGATTTCAAGTCTATGAACTTTCAAGTGCTGGATAATCCAATATATTCAACGCTTATTACTGCTCTACGTACACCGCCGATGATGTTTGGCGACATGCTTATTGTGATTAACAGTGAAGAATATTTTCTTTCAAACAAAAACTTTTTTGAGGATTCTGAGCTTGCAGATATTGAAGATGCTCTTAAAAATAATCCGGAAACTTTGAATATTGTTTTTGTTGTAAGGCTTCCGAGAGATGAAAACAAAAAGTTAGACTCAAGACGAAAATTATACAAGATTTTATCAAAATTTAACTCAAGAGAATTTCCAACTTTTAAAACTTATAAAACCGCTGAAATTGCCGGTTGGATAAAAAATCACGCCAAATCTAAAGGGATTTCGATGAAAGATGATGCCGTTATGCTTCTAATAGAACAAATTGGCAACAACTTGCGAGAATTCAATACAGAACTCGATAAACTTAAGCTAATTGCTTACCCTGAAAAAACTGTTACCAAAAAAATGGTTGAAGATATTTGTATTTCAAACCAAGATTTGTTTAATTTTACAGAACTTATTATGCGCGGAGAAAAAGATAAAGCACTTTTAGAGTTCAAAAAGCTTTTAGACAAAAAACATCCGTTAGAGCTTTTATCTGCAATTCAAACAATGATTAGAAAATGGATTATTCTGAAATCAAAATCTTCAACTTGTTCCCCTGCAGAACTTTCAAAGATGACTGGACAGCATGAGTTTGTAGTAAAACAGACATTACAAAAATTAAAAAATACAAAGTTGAGCGATTTGGTAAAATTAAAAGAAAATTTATTTGACGTTGAATTCAAAATAAAATCTGCAGAAAGTTTAGACATGGTTTCGGAGGTTGAGTGTGCTATTATCAGATAAATACCCGTTTTTAACAAACTATTTTACACAAGCTCTATCCGCTGAAAATCGTGCATTGCCACAAAGTATTTTATTTTATGGAAGTGATTTTGATGCTCAATATACCTTAGCAAATGAAATTGCAAGACTTTTAAATTGCAAAAATGATAAATCCGATGATTGCGAATGTTTAAACTGCAAATGGATTAGAGAGAATTCGCATCCTGCAGTACTTACGATTTCAAGAATAGATAACAAGCCTGATGATGACGAGTCTAAAACAGTAATTTCGATTAAACAATCACAAATGATAAAAGAAAGTTTGATGTCTGCATCCGAATTCCATAGAGTTTATATTTTTTGCGATAGAGACGACGAAGGCAATATTTCAGGGCTTAATCCATTGAATTTTCAGGCCGAAACAGCGAATTCTTTATTAAAAATTATTGAAGAACCTCAACCTGGGGTTACGTTTATATTTTTAACAAGATATATAGATGATGTTTTATCCACAATTATTTCGCGCTCACAATGCTTTTTTGTACCGTCTAAAAAATCTGTAAACTACGATTTTTCCGCAATTGAAGGTGTTTTTACAGATTATTTGAGTTTTGAAAGAAAAGATGTTTTTGATATTTCACAAAAATTACAAGATATGTCTAAAGATACACCAATCCAAACTATTTTAGATGGAATACAAAATTATATGTTGCAGCTTTTAAAATCAAATCCGCGCGAAACTGAATTAATTAAGCATATTGAATTTGTAGAAGAAGCTAAAAAGCAAGCTCGTTTAGGAATGCGTCCAATTAATATTTTTGACGATTTGTGCTTAAAGTTAATTAAATAAATTTACAAAAAATAAGGGCGAACTCCTTAGGAGTTCGCCCTTATTCATCTGCATTATTGTTCTTTCTTGCTTGGAATTCTCATTGCATAGAATGAGCGAATTACAAACACTAGCGCAACTATCAAAATCACAGCACCAGCTAATTTAGCGTGTTCTTTAAATGTTGGGTTTATTGCAATTTCCATTGCTAACAAACCAAACAAAGTTGTGAACTTGATAATTGGGTTCATTGCAACTGATGAAGTATCTTTGAACGGGTCGCCAACTGTATCCCCAACAACTGTTGCTGCGTGCAAGTCAGTACCTTTTTCTGCCATGTCAACTTCAACGATTTTCTTTGCGTTATCCCAGCATCCACCTGCGTTTGCCATAAATACAGCTTGGAATAAGCCGAATACAGCGATTGCAATCAAGTAGCTTACGAAGAATGAAACCGGCGCTGAATCGTCACCTACCGGCGCAGACAAGCAAGCTAAAGCAAGCGCAAAACCGAACAATGCTATAAAGATATTATACATACCTTTTTGAGCGTATTGAGTACAAATTTTAACAACTTCTTTTGAATTAGTTAGATTTGCACACTTATCATCAGCTTCGCCTAATTTGATATTATCTTTAATATATTCTGTTGCAGAATAAGCACCTGTGGTAACTGCTTGCATAGAAGCTCCTGAGAACCAATAAATTACAGCACCCCCTGCAATAAATCCAAGCAATGTATAAGGATTTAACAAGTTCAAAATCATTTCAGGCTGTATACCAAGTGTTTCTTTGATTACAAGAATCAATGAGAAAATCATTGTAGTAGCACCAACTACAGCTGTACCTATAAGAACAGGCTTTGAAGTTGCTTTAAATGTGTTTCCTGCACCATCATTTTCTTCCAAATATTTTTTAGCATTTTCAAAATCAGGTTTGAAACCGTAGTATTTTTCTATGCCTTCAGCAACATTCGGAATTTCTTCTATTAAAGATAATTCATAAACAGATTGAGCATTATCTGTTACAGGACCGTAGCTGTCTACAGCAATTGTAACAGGTCCCATTCCTAAGAAACCAAACGCTACAAGACCAAACGCGAATACTGACGGATAAATCATCACATCGTTTGGAATGTATTGACTTGCAAAATAAGCTAATCCCATTAACAATACTACGATTGCTCCAATCCAGAAACCTGAGAAGTTTCCTGATACTATACCTGATAGAATTGTAAGTGAAGCACCACCTTCTTTAGACGCTACAACAACTTCATGGGTGTGTTTAGCTTTAGGACTTGTAAATACTTTAGTTGCTTCCGGAATAAGAGCTGCACCCAAAGTACCGCAAGAAATTATGATAGATAGAACTAACCATAAGTTTTCGCCCATATCTTTTAGTAAATAATTACTTACACCAAATGTCATAATAATTGATAAAATTGAAGTTATCCAAACAAGGCTTGTTAGAGGAGCTTCAAAATCGAATTTCTTTACATTCGCCATAAATGCTTTTGTTATGAAATTATTGAAACCATAAGCGATTACTGATGTAATAATCATCAAAAATCTCATTGTGAAAATCCAAGCCAATAATTGAACTTGATAATCTTTAAATACGCCTAACAAAATGAAGCTTACAAGAGCAACGCCTGTTACACCGTATGTTTCAAATCCGTCAGCAGTAGGCCCTATTGAGTCACCTGCATTATCACCAGTACAATCCGCGATTACACCAGGGTTACGAGGGTCGTCTTCTTTAATACCGAATTGAATTTTCATCAAGTCAGAACCAATATCGGCAATTTTTGTAAAAATACCACCTGCTACACGAAGTGCTGATGCACCAAGTGATTCACCGATGGCAAAACCGATAAAGCAAGCGCCCGCAAGTTCACCAGGAACAAATAATAGAATTACAAGCATCATGATTAATTCTATTGATACAAGCAAAACACCAATACTCATACCTGCTTGAAGCGGAATATTTAAAATATTTAGCGGTTTGCCTTTTAAAGCGGTAAATGCAGTTCTTGAGTTTGCCAACGTGTTCATTCTGATACCAAACCAAGCTACCAAATATGAACCTAAAATACCTAAAACAGACCAACCTAAAATGATTAATACTGATTTAAGTGGCATTGCTTGAAGATACCAAAAATAAAAAGCAATACATAAACCAATTAGCACTTCTAGCGCTAAAAGGAATTTACCTTGCTGAACAAGATAAGTCTTACATGTTTCAAAAATTGTGTTACCAACGGCGTTCATTGCTTGATGAACATCAACTTTTTTAACTTCTCTGAACATCCATAGCCCAAAAAGCACACCAAAAAATGAAACCCCTAAGCCAATAAGCAAAAGCGTATAGCTTTCAGGGTTTTCAACTTTGATATTTGGAACTACAAGAGAAGCTTCTCCGGCAAATGCCGGCGTAATCATTGTTAGCAATGCTGCAAACAATGACAAGGCTTGTTTTTTCAACATAACTCTCTCCTTCTTTTGTGAACTCTAGTTAAACACTAATATAGATATTATATATAATTTTTAGAGAATTTACAATAGCAAATGATAAAATAAAAAAGCGGCAATTAAAATCTATTTAATCACCGCTTCTTATTATTTAATTCTAAAAATAATTATTCATTATCAGAATTATTATCACCAACAAGTAAATCAGGTGCGCCGAACATACCTTCAATTTCTTCCAAAATTGCAGATGGTTTGCGTGCTTGATTTCTTTGTGCTGCACGTTTTTGAGCTTCTTTATCTCTTTCTTCGTTAGCACAAGACAAGTGATAGAAACCTGTACCTGCCGGTATCAAACGACCGATAATAACGTTTTCTTTCAAACCTCTTAACAAGTCTTTTTTACCGTCTACGGCAGCTTCTGTCAAGATTCTTGTTGTTTCTTGGAATGAAGCAGCTGAAATGAATGATTCAGTATTCAATGAAGCTTTTGTGATACCTAACAACATGTATTCACAAGTTGCTTCTTGACCATCATGTTCTTTCACAGCTTTGTTTTCATTTTCAAAAGTTTGAACTTCAACCAACTCACCAGGAAGTAAGTTAGTATCACCAGAATCAACTACTTTAACTTTCTTAGTCATTTGACGAACGATAATTTCAATGTGCTTATCTGCGATTTCTACACCTTGTGAACGGTATACACGTTGAACTTCGTCTACCAAGTATTGTTGAGCTTCTTCAGGACCGCAAAGTCTGATTACGTCATGCGGATTCAAAGGACCACTTGTTAAAGGTTGACCTTTCTTAATCTTTTGACCGTTTTGAACAACGATACTTGCATCGATTGCAAACTTGATTTCAGATTTTGAACCGCCTTCAGTTTCCAAGAATAATCTAGGAACATCGTCTTCAATTTCGATTCTTGCAACACCATCAGCTTCTGCTAAAATAGCACAATCTTTTGGTTTTCTAGCTTCAAGTAATTCTTCTACTCTTGGAAGACCTTGAACGATATCGCCTGTTTTTTCTCTTTCGAATACCAATGTAGCAAGCATATCACCACGTTGTACCAAAGAACCTTCTTCAACCTGTAACATAGTACCTGGGCTGATTAAGTAAGGACGACCGTTTCTGATTGTAACTGATTTTGCAGTAACATCAACAATCTTACCTGAAACAGGTGCTAATTCACCGGATTCAGCGACAACTGAATCTAACTTAATGAAATCACCTTTCTTAACTGATGGTTTTGATTTTGTTTCAACAGTTGTTTCAAAGTTAGCGCAGTTTAGAAGTAATCTTCTAGATTCTGCAACATCACCCTTAATAGAAGCAACACCGTCATTTAATGCAAGAACTTCTGTCTTAGCGATTGGAGTTTTAGCATCAATAACGTCACCGTTTGCAACTAATAATTCAGTTTGAAGTGAATTATTAAGCTTAGAATTTCCTTCCAATTCACGACGAACAATTAATGTTTCAAGAACAACAATCTTCAATTCGCCATTTTCATCAAGTTCTACCATACCTTTTAAGTGTGATAAATAACCTTGCATTTGAAGAACCAAACTTGTTCTAGTTAAAGTAGCGCCGTCAAGATTTCTAACTCTAGCACCATCTTTGTATTGCAATTGAGTAACAGGAACAATATTGATTGATTCATCAGTTGTGTTGAATTCAATAGAAACTTCCTTAGGTTCAATATACATTGGTTGAACAGGTCTAACCAAGATTTGAACAGGTTTATCTTCTAATGATTCTTCTTCAAGAGCAGATGTATCAATATCTTCATCCAAATCATCAATGTCTAAATCATCAAAATCCATTTCCATCAAAGTTACGATAGAAGTTTCTTTTGCCTTGATACCTTTAGCAATAACAGTACCTTCTTCAACAACAGATCCTTCTTCAACTTTTAATTCGGAAATACTTGGTAAAGTATGAACTTCACCAGGTCTGATTGTAACTTCGTGAACAACGTCATTAAATTCTTTAAATTCTACAATACCGTCAATGTGGCAGTATACGTCTTTAACAACTTCTGTACCGGCAGTTACGAATGTGCCATTATCTACCATCTTCAATGAAGAATCTTTGTTAACTTGGTGAACTTCTTCCGGAACAAATACGATATTACCCGGGTTAGTAACGATTTGATTATCATCAACTTCTATATCAATGTATTTAATTTCACCTGAAGATGAAACTGAACATTCATCATCAACAAGTTCTGCGATAATCATACCATTTTCAACTGTTGTATCAACAGGAGCTTTAACGATATATTTTTCACCTGTTTTATCAACAGTCCATAATTGTTCTTTCTTAGTTTGTTCGAAAGTTGCATTAGCAGGGTTCAAAGAAGCAATTACAATTGTAATTTCTTTACCTTGAACAATCTTATTAATTTTGTTTTTACCTGATTTAACTTCTTCTACAACTAAATCTTCTGCATAACGAACTTCACCACCGTGTTCAGAAATCATTAATGTTTCTGCTAATTTATCACCGGCTTTAACTTTTTGTTCATCAGCAACAAGAACTTTTGAACCACCCGGTAAGTTATAAACATCACCACCGATAATCCAAACGATACCGTTTTTGTTAGCAGTTCTTGAAATGTTACCTTGTCTATCTTTCTTTTCGTCAGCAACGAAGTCTTCAAATAAGATTTCACCTGACATATCAGCATTAATATCTTTTGTTGCTTTTTCTGTCAAACGACCGCCGTCATTAGCAGTTGGTTTGTATTCAGCAAGTTTGAAGTCTTTTTCAATCTTCATACCGTCAGCAAAGAATACTGTTGCACCTGCAGGAATATGGTAAGAAGTTGATTTTTTAGCACCCTTAACTTCGATATCAGCTTCATAAATAGAAACTCTAACAACATCACCATGTCTGGTTCTAAGTTCTCTTGTTTTAAGCTTAGATTCAACCGTACCGGCTTCAGTCGCGTGAATTTCCTTAGTAGCTTCTTTAACGCCAACCGCACCACCTGTGTGGAATGTTCTCATTGTAAGCTGTGTACCAGGTTCACCGATTGATTGAGCTGCAATAATACCGATTGCTTCACCAACATCAACTAATTTTTGAGTTGTCATTGCCCAACCATAACATTTTTGGCAAACACCGTATTCAAGACCGCAAGTTAAACCTGAACGAACTTTAAGTTCTTGCAAGTTCAAGTGAGCGATTTTCTTGATATCTTTTCTATCCATTGTAGTATTTTTTGCTACAAGTAAAGTTTTTCCGTCTTCATCAAAGATATCTTGAGCAACAGTTCTACCCAATAATCTGTCGATTAGAGGAACAATAATATTGTCGCCGTCGGTAATAGGCTTCATGTTAATGCTCTTGTCAGTACCGCAATCAGTATCACGAATAATAACATCTTGAGCAACGTCAACCAAACGTCTTGTCAAATAACCAGAGTCGGCTGTTTTCAACGCTGTATCTACCAAACCTTTACGAGCACCGTATGAAGAAATGATGTATTCAGTACAAGAAAGACCTTCTTTAAAGTTTGAAGTAATCGGCAAGTCGATGATTTGACCTTGTGCGTCTGCCATCAAACCTCTCATACCAACCAACTGAGAAACCTGTGATAAGTTACCTCTCGCACCTGAGAATGCCATCATATATACAGGGTTTAGTTTGTCAAAATTATCAACAACTTGCTCTGTCAACTTAGCTGTTGTTTCAGACCAAGTATCGATAACCTTTGTATATCTTTCAACTTCAGTAATTTCACCTTTTAAGTATCTGTTTGTTGACTTTTCGATTTCTGCTTCAGCTTCCTTTAATAATTCTTTTTTAGAATCCGGAACTGACAAGTCAGCGATTGAAATTGTAACACCAGATTTTGTAGCGTATTTATAACCTAAATTCTTAAGTGTATTAGCCAATTCAGCAGTTTTAGCTCCGCCGTATTCTAGATACATTTGAGAAAGAAGCTTTTTCAATCCGCCTTTATCCATTTGTTTATTAATAAACGCTGGAGTTTGTTTTGCATGTGCGTATGTATTTTCCATCTTTTATTTTTCCCTTTTAATCTTTAACTACACTAAAGCTGATCTAACTGCTTCGTTGAATATAATTCTACCAACAGTTGTTTCAATTCTCTTACCTTTTTCATCACGAACTACAATCTTGTCATGAAGTGTAATTACTTTAGCTTCTAAAGCTGAAATAGCGTCTTGGAAGCTATAGAAGTAACCTTGTACATCTTGTTCAGGATTTTTCATAATAGTTAAGTAGTACATACCTAATACCATATCCTGAGAAGGTGTGATGATTGGCTTACCGTTAGCAGGAGCCAAGATATTGTTTGTAGCCAACATAAGCATTCTAGCTTCAGTTTGAGCCTCAATTGATAGAGGAACGTGAACAGCCATTTGGTCACCGTCGAAGTCGGCGTTAAATGCCGTACATACCAATGGGTGAAGTTGAATTGCACGACCTTCTACTAATTTAGGTTCAAATGCTTGAATACCTAATCTGTGAAGGGTCGGTGCTCTGTTCAACATAACAGGGTGTCCATCAATAATTTCTTCTAAGATATCCCAAACTCTAGCGTCTGAGCGTTCAATCATTTTCTTAGCAGATTTAATGTTTTGAACAAATCCTCTTTCGATAAGTTTATTAACAACAAACGGTTTGAATAATTCAATTGCCATTTCTTTAGGCAAACCGCATTGGTTAAGTTTTAATGTAGGACCAACTACGATAACTGAACGACCTGAGTAGTCAACACGTTTACCTAACAAGTTTTGACGGAAACGACCTTGTTTACCTTCAATGATGTTAGACAATGATTTCAACGCTCTGTTGTTTGGACCAACAACAGTTCTACCACGTCTGCCGTTATCAATAAGTGCGTCAACAGCTTCTTGAAGCATACGTTTTTCGTTTCTAACGATAATTTCAGGAGCGCCCATTTCCAACAATCTTTGTAAACGGTTGTTTCTGTTGATTACACGTCTATATAAATCGTTCAAATCAGATGTAGCAAATCTGCCACCGTCCAATTGAACCATTGGTCTTAAATCAGGAGGAGTTACAGGAAGTACATCCATAACCATCCAAGTTGGGTCAGTTTCAGAAGAAATTAAAGAATCTAACAATCTTAATCTCTTAATTAACTTACCTTTTCTTTGAACAGAAGTTACATGACCTGCTAGTTCAGTTCTAATTTCTTCTGCCAATTCTTTAACATTAATTTCACCTAAAAGTTTTTTGATAGCTTCTGCACCAATACCAACTTCTAACTTAGATTCTTCGTTTTCCATAATGAAATCTTCGTATTCTTCTTCAGAAAGAAGTTGAAGTTTCTTGAATGGGCTGTCAGCCGGATCAATAACTACATAGTTATTAAAATAGATAACTTGTTCAAGATCTTTTAATGTCATATCTAAAAGTAAACCAAGATAAGATGGAATACCTTTCAAGAACCAAATGTGAGAAACAGGAGCAGCAAGTTTGATGTGTCCCATTCTATGACGTCTTACTTTTGAATCAGTAACTTCAACGCCGCATCTTTCACAAATGATACCTTTATGACGAACTCTTTTATATTTACCGCAATAGCATTCCCAGTCCTTTGTAGGCCCGAAAATTCTTTCGCAGAATAAACCATCTCTTTCAGGTTTAAGGGTTCTATAGTTAATAGTTTCAGGTTTTGTAACCTCGCCATAAGACCACTTCAAAATTCTTTCAGGTGAAGCAATGCTTATGCGTATATAATCAAAATAATCAATACTTGTAGACAATTTTCCTATCTCCTTATATTTCGCCCAATGTTGCTGAAGTATCAAAGAAATTAATATTTAATAACTCTGAATCAATATCTGACAATGTTCTCTTTGGCGCAGCTTTGCGCAAATCTTCCATATCAGACATCAAATCAACTTCAACGCCATTTTTCTTAGCAACTGTAATATCTAAACCGATACTTTGCAATTCTCTTACAAGTACCTTAAATGATTCCGGAATACCAGGTCTTGGAATGTTATCACCCTTAACGATTGATTCGTAAGCTCTATTACGTCCGTTTACATCATCGGATTTAATAGTCAACATTTCTTGAAGTGTGTAAGCCGCACCATAAGCTTCCAATGCCCAAACTTCCATTTCACCGAATCTTTGACCACCGAATTGAGCTTTACCACCCAAAGGTTGTTGTGTAACTAATGAGTAAGGACCGGTTGAACGAGCGTGAATCTTATCATCTACCAAGTGAACAAGTTTCAAGATGTAAGATAGACCAACTGCAATCGGTTCATCAAACGGTTCACCTGTTCTACCATCGATTAGGTAAACTTTACCGTCTTCTCTAACCCAATCACAACCTGATTCTTTAATACCTCTTAGAAGTTCAGCCTTAGTTGCGATTTCTGATTGGTTATCACCATATCTTTCATCGAATGAAGGTGCTTCATAGTGTTCACCTGTCAAGTATGCAGCCAAACCTAACAAGCATTCGTAAGTTTGACCAACGTTCATACGAGAAGGAACACCTAGTGGGTTCAATACGATATCAACAGGAGTACCGTCTGGTAAGAATGGCATATCTTCTTTAGGAAGAATTCTTGAAACAATACCCTTGTTACCGTGACGACCTGAAAGTTTATCACCTACAGATACCTTACGTTTTTGAGCGATATAAACTCTAATTACTGTATTTGCTCCCGGTGGCAATTCATCGCCCTTTTCTCTGTCAAATACCTTAACATCAAGTACTCTACCGCCTTCACCGTGAGGAACTCTTAGTGAATTATCTTTAACATCTCTTGCTTTTTCAGCAAAGATTGCTCTTAACAATTTTTCTTCAGGCGGATGCTCAGATTCACCTTTTGGTGTAACTTTACCAACAAGGATATCATCTGCATAAACTCTAGCACCGATACGAACAATACCACGTTCATCCAAATGTCTTAAAGCTTCTTCAGAAACGTTTGGAATTTCTCTTGTGATTTCTTCCGGTCCAAGTTTAGTTTGTCTTGCATCTATTTCTAATTTTTCGATGTGAACTGATGTAAAGATGTCATCGTGAACGCATCTTTCTGAAAGCAAGATAGCATCTTCGAAGTTATAGCCTTCCCAAGGCATATATGCTACCAAAATGTTTTTACCGATTGAAAGTTCACCGCAGCTTGTTGAAGCACCATCGGCGATTACATCACCTGCTTCAATCTTATCGCCTTCCTTAACAATTGGTTTTTGGTTAATACATGTATCTTGGTTAGAACGTACATATTTCATTAATGTATGTAAATGCTGTTTACCGGCTTGGTCAGTGATGATAATTTCTTCACCTGTTACACGAGAAACAACACCGCTAACTCTTGCACAAACTACCATACCTGAGTCTTTTGCAACTCTTCTTTCCATACCTGTACCAACAACCGGTCTTTCAGTAATTAGAAGAGGTACTGATTGACGTTGCATGTTTGAACCCATCAATGCACGGTTCGCGTCATCGTGTTCAATGAACGGAATCATAGAAGTCGCAACAGAGATAATCTGAATTGGACAAACTCCCATATAGTCAACTTTTGAAGAATCACTCATAATGAATTCTGATCTGTAACGAACCGGAATTTGAGCAGCTTTAAATGTGTTATCAGGGTTCAATTGAACGTCTGCAGGTGCACATCTGAAGTTTTCATCTTCGTCAGCTGTCATGTAAACAACTTCGTCTGTAACCTTACCATCTTTAACAACAAAGAATGGAGATTCTACGAAACCATAGTCATTAACTCTTGCGTGTGTAGCTAATGAACCAATCAAACCTGCGTTTGGACCTTCTGGAGTTTCAATCGGACAAATACGACCGTAGTGAGAAGGGTGAATATCACGAACCGCGAAACCGGCTCTTTCTCTTTGTAAACCACCAGGTCCTAATGCTGAAATACGTCTTTTGTGAGTCAATTCAGCAAGTGGGTTAAT
>CAKVND010000021.1 GCA_934777245.1 uncultured Candidatus Melainabacteria bacterium
GGGTTTAGCTCAGCTGGTAGAGCACCTGCTTTGCACGCAGGGGGTCAGGAGTTCGAATCTCCTAACCTCCACCATTTTTAGAAAAAGAGCCTTCAAGGGCTCTTTTTTCTTGCCCTGATTGAATTTCAAAAGTGCGAAGATTTTCAAGAAAACCCCAAAGTGTGAGGTTCGTCCCCGAAAGTCCACCATAAAATACAGAACGACAAATGTCATTCTGTATTTTATTATGTTCTAAAGTTTTTCAGTGATTTGATGATTTCATAATATAAAAAAATAGAATTTTTAAATTTAGTGCAAAAATTTTATCTTGTCTATGGTTATTTTACACCATTATATGTATATTATTGTTATATATATATAAATTTGCTATTATTATTTCATGACCAATGAAGAATTAATTAATAATATCAAAAATAAAATAATAAAAATAATCCCTACTAATCTTTCAAAACAAAGAAAACAGAAAATTAAGAAATGTTTAGAAGATTTTTTGAATATTGCTGCTAAAGAGATTGATAATAATAACAATTCTATTGAAATAAAAGAATTTGTATTAATGAGATTAGCAGATTGGATTTATAATATAAGTCTTAGCGTATTTGAATATGACATGGATGAAAACTATGATGAAATTTTACAAAAAATTTCATTTTTAGTTTATGAAGTAACATTTAAACTATTAGAAAAAGATATTCAAGATGATGAATTTTATAATATACTTGAATATGAAGTTCAAAGAAATTATTCTAAAATATTAAGAGAAGTTGGAAGTAATTATAGAAAACAAATAAAAGATACTGATTTAGAACGCAATTCTGCATATTTTTGGCAATATATTTTTATAAAATATACACCTGATAATAAAAGAATTTTTTATCCAAGCTTTTTTTCTGATGGATATTATATAACATCAGAAGAACAATTCAAGAATTATCAAAAATATGGAAATAAATTTTTTATAATATTTTTATTTATATTCATATTTATGGCAAAGTTTAAACTTTTAAAAGCATTGTTTTATTTTAACTTGATAAGCATTCAAACATTCGGAATAATTATAGGATTACTTATTACTATTGGATTAATATATAATTTAATAGTTCCTAAACTTATTTTTAAGGAAAATATTAAAACTTCGGAGAAGTATTGGATAAATAATTACGAGTGTATAAAATTTTTGAAAAAATTTATTTATCAAAATATTTTTGTATTATTAATTATTATAATGTTTGTAATATGTGGTGCTAACTGCAATGAAGTATATGTTGGTGCTTCACTAATGCTTATTACATTTTTAAGTTATTTATTTTATCTTTATAAACAAAATGAAAAAATTCATTTATTTGTTATTCAACAAGAAAAAAATGCTATAAAAAGTTTTATTATATCTGAGATTAAAAAATATGAGAATATTCCAAATTTTGGTATAATAAAAGAAAATTTACATATTTACTTAAACGATTATGTAGATTATATATATAAAATAACGAAATTAAATTATATAAAAATAACTAATAAAATACATATATTTATACGAAGTTTTGTGAGATTTAATAAAGTTTTGTATTTAATAGGAATTAATGAAGAAAAACATAAACAATATATAGAAGATAGATTTTTAACCCATTTTGAATATGTATAATTACATACTATTATGCGATAAATTAAGATTGTTTGTTTTATTTCTATTTGTAAAAAACTCAAAGAAAACTATCACTTGAACTATGTAGCCGATATGCTACAATATTAATATGAAAGAAATTGTTTATTACCAAACAAATGATAATAAAGTGCCGTATTTAGAATGGTACAATTCGCTCGATAAGAGTTTAAGGCTCGTTGTCGATAAACGATTATCAAAAGTAGAACGAGACTTGTATGGTAAAATAAGACGACTTTCCGAAGAACTTTACGAACTAAAATTCGACAATGGATTACGGATTTATTACACAGAAATAGATAATACAATCGTTTTGCTATTCACAGGTGGTAATAAATCCAAACAAAGTAAAGATATTGAAACAGCAACAAAATATCTGAATGATTATAATGAAAGGAAACAATAATGAACAAGAAAGAAGAAACATTATTAAACAGCTTTCCGAAACACAATAACAACTTAAAAGAACAATTAAAAAATGATACTGAATATGCTCAAATGTGGCTTGATAGTCTATTGGAAGATTATTCAGAAACTAAAGATGTTAATGATTTAATCTATAATCTAAAACCATTAATTGAGGCAAAATATACTATTTGTGAATTTGCTAAATTAATAGGAATTCATAGAATAACTCTATATAAAATATTTTCACGTAAAATGGTTCCAAGCATAGAAATATTGCATAAAATTTTCTTAGGTCTTGGTTACGATTTAAAAATATCAGCTCAAAAAGTTTAAGTTTTTTATATTTAATTATATTCAAAGAACTTGTATGCTTTTTTGTAAATCATAGAAGTTAAAATCCCATTTGTGTAATATCAATGTTTGGATATTTTAACAATAGTTTTTCAAATTTTTCTTCAAATTTATTGTAAAAGTGGTTCGTTAGTAACACCGAAATTACAAAACAAATTGCAGAAACTTTATTATTTTTTAAAATTTACCAAGATTTGACCAATCTTCCATTTTTTTCATAAGAATTTTTCAACTTTCAAATCTAAAATGTAGCTTTTTAACATACTTCAATCCTACACCGCTAGGCGATTTGGGTGATTTCGAGTTTTAAATCGTATGTCAAGCTCCACCATTAAAAAAAGAGACTTTAAGGGGTCTCTTTTTTTTTAGTGCGTTTTACAAATTTTGAAAATAAAACCGATATACATTCTCTATTAGATAAAAATTAAATTTTCTAAACATTGCATTTTGTTAATATCTAACATAATCTATTTTCTCTTTTTAGGCTAACTCGTTCGGTATTGCATAAAATACAGTTTCTATAACTGTATCAGAATAATGTCCAATTCTAAATTTATAGTTCTCAAGATTTTCGCTCAAATAAAGTGGTATATTTACAAAATCTTCGCTTGAATGATAAATTGAAATTGCTAATTGTGGACGATATTTTTTTATTATTTCCATTCCACCTTTAAGTGCCGAAAGTTCAGCGCCTTCAATATCCATTTTAATAAAGTCAGGAAAAACATTTCTTTCAGTACAGAATTTGTCAATAGTTATTACATCTACAATTCTATGCTCATAATTTGTAAAATTTGAAAAACACCTGCTAGAAATTTCTTTTCCAAAAGAAGCTCCCGGGTTTATTGGATGAATATAAAAATTTATTTTTTTTGAACAATCGCCTAATGCAAATGGCACAACTTCCAACCGCTCATTGTTTATAAAATCTTCTATATAATCACGTTTTACCAAGTCATATATAGCATCAAAGCCATAAACTTTTTGAAGATTGGGTAAAAATTTTTCAAACGCAATAACATTAAACCCATCATATAATCCTAAATCAAAAAGAATTTTTATGGCGTTTTTGTTTATTTTCTCTAAATAATGTATTTTATAAACATGGTATGTACCAAATTTATTAGTACTAATATTATAATGATAATCTTTTAAATAAGAAATATCTTTGATTTTCTTTCTTATATTAAAAATATTTTCGTATAACTCTTTGTCTTTATCTGTTTCAAGTATTTTAAGAACCTTTGCACAATTTTCATTGCTTAAAATAGAATCACGATAATATGCACTAACAAACGGAGTTTGTTTTAGTGCCGGAATATCAAATATATCAAATATATTCATTATCTTGCTTTCATCGGTCATTGTTGACATTATAACCATTTGGCAATCAAGTTTTAAGTCAATAAATTCTTTTATTCGCCATACCGGAAGATTATTAAAACTACCTTTTACAAAATTGTCAATGAAGCCAATTACTTTAGTTTCCGGCTTATAAATTCTTAAATCATTCAAAATTCCTTCACCGGCTTTACAAGCTCCAAATATAACAATATTACCTTTGGCAGGTACTTTATCATACAAATCTTCAAATAATTTCTTTTTTAACACAGCCTCTCCTTATATTATTAAAAACTTCTATAATTCTACCATTCAAAAATATTTTCAACAAGTTTAATATTCGGATAATTTTCTTCCATAAACTCTTTTACAATCAGATAAATATATTCATTATTATTTTTAATTGAACAAATTACAACATCAGGCTTGAGTTCAGTGAGCTTTTCTGGTGCAAAAATTTCATAAGCACCAATATTTGTACCTTGCAAATTTGTATTTTTATCAACAATTCCCAAAATGTTTGAGTTTTTAATTTTGTACTTTGTTATAAATTTTTTCAAAAACAGACTAGCGCCCCAAAAAATTATTTTTTGTTTTTTATATTTTTTAACCACTTTATTGAATCGTATTAATAAATTATATTCTTCTAATTTATCTTCGAAATCTTTTTGCTTGATTGTAAGTAAAAATTTCGCAAAATTTTCATTTATATTTGTAAAAAGTGAATATTTTTTAGTTGAATTAAAAGCATTTTTTAGCCAAGCATTTGTTTTTATTCGTTCGTTTTCAATAACACTTACAAAATGTTGATAATCAAAGATTTTAAATAGTTCATTTTCTCTACTTATAATATCTTGAAATCCTTGATAAAATAATGGAGAAATATCAAATTTTAATTTTAAATTCTCAAAACGACTATTTCCACGCTTTTCATTTGTTAAGCAAATAACTTTCTTATTAAAAATTAATGCAAAGCAAACTCCATGAAAGGAATCAGTAATAAAATATTTTGCATTTTTAATTGAGGATAAAAATGCTTCTGGTGATATCTCTGAATAAGCAAGTTTTTCAACTTTTACTTTATATTTTTTTTCAAGAAAATTATAAATTTTTCGAATTTCTTCATTTTCATCTAAAATATAACTAACTAAATTGTTTTCAGTTTCTACGTCAACAGAATCAGCTAAATTATACCAATAACTTTTATCTAAAAGAAAAACGGGATCCAGTATATCTTCAACTTTTATTCCAAAATCTTTCTTACATAATTTGACACCGGATTTTTCTCGTACTGAAATCGCATCAAATCTTTGTAAACATTTTTTAAAAACATATTTTTCAAAGAAATTTGCTTCATCAAACTTGTCTTTACCAAAGCTAGCAGAAAATGCAATTCTACGTTTATTATATTTAGTAAAAGCTAAGGTATAAAGTGGAAATAAAATTTTACCAATATACTTATAACGGAAAACTTGATCTGTTCCAACGACAAAATTTTTAGAACTGTTATTAAGCGTTGGTAAATCTTCTATTTTATAAATTCGATGAGTTAATTTTAAATGCTTTTGAACAAAATCTCTTGAAAATTCTGGAATCTTGTTATTTGGCAAAAAGTTTAATAGATTAAAATCAAAACCTTGTGATAACAAATATTGTTGTATTGCATAAGCAGACAAAATTGCTCCGTAATTGTTGTTTGTCCACCAAAAGTTGGCAATAATGCCATCATATTTATGTTCTAAAGATTCTTTCAAATTTTCTAAAATTGGTTTAACACTAAGATTTTTAAAAAAAATATTTCGTTTTGAATGTTTAAACGAACTATAATCTAATACTATATTACCTGGTTTCGCATCCATAATTGAACGTTTTTTTAACATTTGCAAATTTATTTTATCAAACAATTCTTGACCTTTTGAATTATTTATTAAAACAAGTGAAACTCCATTTTTTATATTTTTTATACATTTATCAAAGTTTTCAATTCCCCAGAAATCACCAAGTGTTATATCCCCAACACGTGCAGTATCAGTATATTTACAAAAATAACAAGCTTCATTAAGTGTTAAATTTTGTAGAAAAGCTGATAGATATAAATTTTCAAAATTCATTCCGCAAAAAGAAGTACCGTTATCACATTTTATACTTAAAGTAGGATACCAACCATAATTTTTATCTCTAAAATTAACGCTTTCAACTTTTTCCCCTGAAGAAATTTCCGTTAAATACTTTTCCCACACCATAGGAGAAGGTGTGCCATGACATAATAAATCTATGATATAAAGATTTTTATAGTCCTTTTTTAAAAAGGTTTTTAAACCTGCGCATTGACAAGGTGTTCCGGAAAATAACACAAGTTTATCTTTTTCCAGTAATATTTTTATTTCTTTTAAAATATTTCCAACAAAACTTTGTACATACTTTGAAGAACGCAATTTATGTAAGTCAGATTTTTTATCAATTATTATATGCTCTACTACTTTAAAATCTTCTCTAAAGGCAGCACCGCAAACATAACCACCTTGCTCAAGTATATAATTTGCAAGAAGCGGAAATACAGCACCGGAAGAACTTTTTTTACATTCATCTTTTGTCGCCTGTGCTGCAAAACAATAATCACAAGGTTGATTTTTAAGAATCTCACCTTTGTTTTGTGGACAAGTAGAACAACAAAGCCCGCATTTTATACATTTTTCATTATCAATTTTCGGAACAAAAAATCCTTCTTCATTTTGAATTATATTAATAGCACCAACAGGACATACAGAATAGCAAGCCATACACCCTGTACATTGTTTAGTTATTTGCATTATTTTTCCTCTGTTCTTTTATAACTTGTATTATTACTTGTTTTTACATCCTTTTTCACAATCAGGCATTTTGTATTAAACACAGGTATAATTATCGAAACAATTGTCATTAAAAATATTCGGCAGTAGTTTTATATCTGGATATTTTTCTTCAAATTCTTGTTTTAATGATTCATAAATAGATTCGTTGTGAAAAAGAACCGTTAAAATTACTCCGTCAGGTTTTAAGTCATACAAAACCTCGGGAGAAAAGATTTTGTAATTACCAAAATTCTTTCCCCACGAAGCTTCGTTACGGTCGATAATACCTAAAATATTCGGATTTTTTTCTTTTTCTTTTTCTAAAACCTGTTTGATGAACAAACTTCCGCCCCAAAGCATAACCTTTTTATTGCCGATAAAATGTCTTAAATATTCCGGTGTAATATAGTCTTTCCTTAAAGCAGATTGATATTTTGTCCAATCATTCGGAAGCAGGTTTTTAAAATCAGTTAAAAATTTTTTGTACTCATCATCGTTACAATAGCTGATTTCTGCACGGATATGGTTGATTACGGCTTTTTTGTAAGCGGTTTCGAGCCCTGAATACAAACCTCTAGCTTCAAGAAACTGTTTCAAATACATGCATGATTTTACAGCATCAATAGTGTAGTGGGAACGAGTACTAACAAGACTCCCAGGACGATTAAAACGGTAATTAATTAGCTCTTGGTTGAATGCGACAATTTTATCAGCGCAAGCAACACAAGCATGTACAAAAGCTATATCTTCACTAATGCTAATTGGCGGAAATTCAATATTATTATCTAAAATCATTTTTTTTAAATACAATTTGTTCCAAGGCATTGGTGTTAATAAACAAAAAATATCGTCCTTGAAATCTTGTCTGCTAAAAACCTGTTCCATAGGAACTTTATAAATGTTTATTGGAAAACTTGGGTTTCCAGTTTCTGTAACATTGCCATCATCATCAACTTTTCTTGAAGAGCAAACCGTTAAATCTGCACCATATTTTTCTGCATGGTTATATAATTCTTCCAGCATTGTCAGCTCAAAATAATCATCAGCGTCAAGAAATTGGATGTATTTGCCGTAGGCAACTCGGATTCCGCTATTTCTTGCAAATCCTGCTCCAAAATGATTCTGCTGAATAATAACAAATCTGTCATCTTTGCGTTTGTATTCTTGCAGAATATCTAGAGAACGGTCAGTCGAACCGTCGTCAATACAAATAATTTCAAAATCTTGGAAAGTTTGATTGAGAATGCTGTCTAAACATTGATGCAGATATTTTTCAACGTTATACACAGGAATAACAACGCTAATCTTAAATTTCTCTTCCAAATTCAAACTCCGAAATTCAACATCTTTGTAACTAATTAATCGTCATGATAGTACACGAATGTCTTATTGTCAAATAAAAAGATAAGACATGTATATTGTTTATAAGAAGACATTAACGTCTTAAAATATTAACAAAATTATAGAGATACTTAATGATATTAGAAACAGACAAAAAAATTATTGGCAACAAATTTAAAGAATATCGTAAGAGCAAGCAACTTACGCAATTTGAGCTTGCGGAAAAAGTTGGTTTAAATGAAAAGCAGATTTCGCGCATTGAAGCCGGACTAAATTACCCTACATATCTAACTTTTGTTAAACTTTTAGATGTTTTGGATGTCAATATTCTTGACTTTATACAAGCAGCTCCATTAACTAATAACCCCTTACAAGACGAAATTTTGCATTTAACAAAAAATGCGGATACTCTGGAGCTAAAAACATACATAGATGTCCTTAAATCTTTGAAAAGAAATTTGAAATCTTTGCGCACAAAGTAGAAAAATACAAAATTTTACACAAGTTCAACTTGCTCAGGTTTCTAACGTTGAGACGCGTTTTCTCTCTGATTTAGAAAACGATAAACCAACTTGTGAAATCGATAAAGTTATAAAAGTTCTGGCAAATTTGAGGATAAAGTTAGAGGTAAACAATGGCTAAAAAGTTGTCTGTTAGATTACATAAAAATTTTTAAAACATAAAGTATCAGGTGGGGCGTAACTTACGCCCCACCTGATATTCAGATAGCTTAGTTTATGTAGCAAACGTCTCTGATAAAATATCACAAAATTCCCTGCTTTTTGTATTTTACAGGGAAGGGGTAAATATAAAGGGACAAAAGTAACATATCTATTGTTTTTGGACAAATTCCCTGCTCGAAATAAGCAGGGAATTACTATATTGGAAATTATAAATATAAAGCGAATTTTGAATGTTATTACCATAAACATAGTAAATACAGTGCAATACAACATATCGACAAAAACAAAGATGATTATTAATTTTTTATTAATATTTTCATGTAAAATATTCAAAATATGTCATAATGGTATGTAATGAGGTTTGCTTGAAAACAGAATTTAAGAACAACTAATAAGATATGAAAACTTAAATACCTCCAGAAAATATTTAATATCAATAATATAATATATTTTGAAAGTAATGTAAAATGCAGAAAACGTATAAAATTAATTATAAAAATAAGCGCATTCAAGATTTGACCGATAAAGAATTTCAAGAATGTTCAGAACTATATAGCTCAAACTACGGTACGTATACAAGTAATTCACCCCATAAACCAGGGCAGCCAATAAAAATGACAGTAAGTTATTATAAGGAACATTATTATAAAAAGAACTATTATATTGCACTAGCATATAAAAATCGTACTCTTGTTGGGCAAGCTCTTTATGTTCGAAAGAAAATAAACAAGAAAAAATTTATCACTTGGATTATACAATTGGTTGTTAAAAAAAATGCCAGAGGTAATGGAATTGCAAAAAAGTTGATGCAATCTATTTGGAGCTTTTCAAATGATTATGCATGGGGCTTAGCAACACCTAATATTTACACTATCAAAACACTAGAAAGCACAACATTTAGGAAATGTAATCCTAAAATAATAAAAAAACATTTATATCAGATTAAAAAAATTGCGAAAGATATAGATTTTATTGATACTGAAACTTTATAGTAGATGCTGATAAGTCAATAGTCAATACGAATTTTTATGTTAACAGAAATTTAGATATACATAATGATTATTCAGATAACTGGATAATGGGTGAACTTCCAGAAGGACATGAGTGGTTGGCATTTACTTTTAATCAACAAAAAATAGACATAAAAAAATATAAAGAACGAGCCAAAGAATTAATTGAATTTTCAGAAGAAAATTTAAAAGATGCATATAGTAGAATGCATTTAACAAAACATAACTGGGCGAAAGGGCATACCGCAGAGGTTGATTATATTATCAACACAACGCAAATGGATTCAAATAGTCTGATATTGGATTTTGGTTGTGGAATTGCTAGACATTCAATAGAATTTGCACGACGAGGTTATAGTGTTGTAAGCATAGATTTTTCAGAAAAACACATAAAAGCCGCTAGAAGAACCCGAAAAAAACTTGATTTAAAGAATCTTAAACTATATCATTCTGATATAAGAACATTTTCTTCTATAAAAAGTTTTGATACAATTTTATGTCTTTACGACGTAATTGGTTCTTTTCCTAATCCTACAGACAATATAAAGATAATTAAGAATGCAAACAAATTATTAAAAGACAATGGATATTTTATCTTATCTGTGATGAATTATGAATTAACAGATAAAATAGTTCCTGCAAAACAAAAGGCTAATTTATTAGAACAGCCAGAAATATTAATGAAACTCTCGCCTAGTATAGATATGATGGAAACTGGAGATATTTTTAACCCTGACCATTTAGCTATTGATACTAAAACAAAACTAGTTTACAGAAAAGAACAATTTCCTGCTACAAAAACTAATTATTTACCCGCTGAATATATTATCAGAGATAAAAGATATACAATGGACGAGATTACCAGTCTAGTAGTACAAGAGGGGTTTAAAGTTATAGATAGTCGGTATGTTCAAGCTGGAAAATTTTCAAAAGCATTAACAAATACAGATCCATCAGCTAAAGAAATTTTATTAATTTGTCAAAAATGTGATTAAAAGCGTAAAAAGGGCTTGTTTATTTATATATTCTCAAAGTTAACTTGTAATATTCGGAGAAAAATGTTATAATATCCGTAAAATATTCGGAGATAAAATGAAATATATCTATAAAAACCCAGATTGGCACTGCTTTACATACTTCGGAGATAAAATTCAAAATTTGTTACTTGAGATAAAAAAAGCTCAGGGATATTTGCTTGGCAAAATGGATGCTTTGGGGTTTGATGTCAAGAACAACGCTTTGTTGCAAGTCTTAACCGAAAATATTATTAAATCTTCTGAAATAGAAGGACAAATTTTAGACAAACACATTGTTCGCTCGTCAATAGCAAGGCGTTTGGGAATTGATTTGGCTGGTGAGACTCCTATTTCAAGAGACATTGAAGGTGTTGTAGAAATGATGCTGGATGCAACGCAGAATTATACGCAAAATATGACAAAAGAACGTATTATCGGCTGGCATGCAGCATTGTTTCCTACCGGATTTAGCGGAATGTATAAAATCAATGTTGGCAATTATCGAACCGATGAACAAGGTCCAATGCAAGTTGTTTCTGGTTATGCAGGAAAAGAAAGAGTTCATTATGAAGCACCGCCTGCAGAATTTCTTGAATTTGAAATGCAGGATTTGATTGACTATATAAATTCTGAAACAGAGGAAGATTGTCTGATTAAAGCTGGAATTGTTCATCTTTGGTTTGTAATTCTACATCCGTTTGATGATGGTAATGGCAGAATTGCGAGAGCTTTAACAGATATGATGCTTGCAAGGAGTGATGATTCAAAATTTAGATTTTATTCCATGGCCTCTCAAATTCAAAAAAATAGAAAGAGTTACTATGCGATTTTAGAGAAAACTCAAAAAGGTACAATGGATATTACAAATTGGCTTGTTTGGTTTTTAGAAAATCTTTTGATAGCCATTCAATCAAGTGGTGAAATTACAAATAACGTTTTGAAAAGAGCCGAATTTTGGCAAAAGAATGCAAATTTTGTCTTTAACGAAAGACAGATTAAGGTTTTAAACCGCTTTATGGATAATTTTGAAGGCAACTTAACAACTACAAAATGGGCAAAGATGTGTAATTGTTCGCAAGACACTGCGACCATTGATATAAATGAATTGATAGCAAAAAAGATTCTAAAACGCATAGGTAAAGGACGTTCAACACATTACAATATGATATAAAACTAATTAGAAAGATAAAATAATGCGCGCATATTATTCCGAAAAAGTTTCAAAATTCTTAAATTCCTCAGAAAATGAAATTCTGGGGCAATTGTCAATAAATCATTCATATTCGGATGATTTAGAACAAAAATGTGCTTGGTTGGAGCAAATTAAAATATTGAAAAAAGCTCTTGTCGATTTTCCAGATGCTACTTTGTTTTTTGAATTTGCGATTCCTAGAATGGGAAAAAGAGTTGATAATATATTAATCTTAAACGGAATTATTTATCTTTTAGAATTTAAAATATTTGCGAAAAGTTATGAAACATATGCAATAGAGCAAGTTGTAGATTATGCCCTAGATTTGAAAAATTTTCACTCAGGAAGTCATGATAAAACAATTGTTCCTATTTTAATTTCAACACTGGCACCAGAAATTAATACAGAAATTTTGTTTGCGGAGGATGGTATTTCCAATTGCATAAAAGCTAATGAAACTACATTAAAACAAGTTCTGACTGATTTAGATACAAATTATAGAAAGGAAAGTTTTAATATAGATAACTGGGAAAACTCTTCATATAAACCAACTCCAACAATTGTAGAAGCTGCACAGGCTTTGTATGCAAATCATTCTGTTAAGGATATTTCAAGACATGGAGCAGATGCAATTAATTTAACATTAACAATGAATGCAGTTGAAAAAATTATTAAAACTAGTAAAAATAATAGACAAAAATCAATTTGTTTTATTACCGGAGTGCCCGGAGCAGGTAAAACTCTGGCAGGGCTAGATATTGCTACTCAATCAATGAGCTATCAAAAAGATGAACACGCCTGCTTTTTATCGGGTAATGGGCCTTTAGTTAAAGTATTAAGAGAAGCTTTAATAAGAAATAAGGCAGAAACAGAACACATTTCTAAGAAAAAAGCCGAACCTCAGGTTTATGCATTCATACAAAATATTCATCACTTTAGGGATGAGTATTTTGAGGATACTAATGCACCGATTGAAAAAGTTGTCATTTTTGATGAAGCTCAAAGAGCTTGGGATAGAGAACAAGCTTCAAAATTTATGAACAAAAAGAGTAAGGTTAAAGATTTTGATTATTCAGAACCAGAATTTTTGATTAGCGTTATGGATAGACATCCAGATTGGTGTGTTATTATATGCTTAATAGGTGAAGGTCAAGAAATTAATACTGGCGAGGCCGGTTTAAATGAGTGGTTTAAAACTTTAAAAGAAAAATATCCTACTTGGAATGTATATTGTTCTAACAATGCTCATCCCCCAGAAAATCTAAAAGTCTGTACTCAAAATAATTTACATTTGAGTGTATCTCTGCGCTCTTTTAAAAGTGCCTTATTATCAGATTTTGTACAAAATGTGATAGACAATAGGTCTAATGATGCAAATATGGTCTATCAGAATTTATGTGAGCAATACCCTATTTTTATTACTCGCAATTTGGCGCAAGCAAAAAATTGGGTTCGAAATAAAGCAAGAGGCAGTGAAAGAACCGGAATTCTTGCACACTCAAATGCGATTCGCTTAAAACCGGAAGGCATATATGTTAAATCTGAAATAGATTGTACAAATTGGTTTTTGAATAGTAAAACAGACATTCGTTCTTCTTGTGCTTTGGAAGATTGTGCAACAGAATTTGATGTACAAGGTTTAGAACTTGATTGGACAGTTGTTGCTTGGGATGCAAATTTACGTTATAACAATGGCTGGGAATTTTTTAAATTTAGTGGAAATCGTTGGCTCAATATTAATAATAATACAGATAAAAAATACCTTTTAAATTCATATAGAGTACTTTTGACACGTGCACGTCAAGGAATGATTATATTTATTCCTCAAGGGGATAAATATGATAAAACAAGACTACCTGAGTTTTATAATAATATATTTGAATACTTATGTGAATGTGGGGTTCAAGTATTACCTGATTAAGCTTTTTTCCATAATTTATATGGAGTATCGATTTCCAGCTCTTTAGTAATCAGTTCTGTTGCCTTAATGATTAAATAGTCAATTGTATGTCTCAAGTAAAAGTCATAGCTATAAAAACTACCTTTTATATTTCCGAGTTCATCAGATTCACCTATAGTAATATGTTTTAAAAAACTGTCAACTAGAATTGTAATTCTTTTATCATTAAATTTTAATACAACGAAACCTTTATCAAAGCTCACTTCTTCCGCATAAGGAGATGTTGCAAAATAACCCAATAAAGCTCTTGATTTTTCATGTACATAACATAAATTTTCATCACCATCGTATACCTGATTAAAGATAGGACGTCTGTCGCTGTTGTTGAAATTAGGATTGTTACTCATAATAAAATTCCTTTACTTGTGTTTTATAAATTTGCATGTATCACAGTTTAGCATAATTTAAAGATAAAAATAGTATAGTAATGTTTACACTCCAACTCTTTATTTCTTATATATTTTTCAAATAAGCATATTCATATAATATACACGATAGTATTTAACTGCAAAAAATAAACATTTATAACTTTTCAGATTTTTATAAAAAAGTGAAAATATTATTCACCCAGCATTCCCGTTCGGTAATATTATATAAAAATATGCTTCTTTTTATTGACTTATTCCCGAACGGGAATATTAGCTTGACAATTACATAAAAAAGGATATAATATTCCTGTACGGTAATATTAAGGTAAAAATGATAATAAAATCTGCGCAAGATATCGGAAAATTAGTAAAAGAAGCTCGTAAAGCACAGAATTTTACGCAAGTTCAACTCGCTCAGCTTTCTAACGTTGGAACGCGTTTTCTCTCTGATTTAGAAAACGGTAAACCAACCTGTGAAATCGATAAAGTTATAAAAGTTTTGGCAAATTTAGGGATAAAGTTAGAGGTAAACAATGGCTAAAGAGTTGTCAGTTAGATTACATGGGTTGCAAGTTGGGGTTCTAAGGCTTGTTAATGGCAAAATGGAATTCACTTATGACGAAAATGCACAAAAGCCAATTTCTTTGAGTTTACCTTTGCAAAAAGAACCATTTAAAGAAAAAGTTTGTCGAGCATTTTTTGGTGGCTTATTGCCTGAGAATCCAAATATGCGTGAATTATTGGCTAAAAAGTATAATATTAATGTCAATGATGATTTTAAACTATTAAAAGAAATTGGGCGAGATTGCGCCGGAGCGCTTTCATTCCATGAGATGGCAGAGCCTCAAAAATCATATCAAATGCTCAAAATTGAAGGTTCAATTTTATCAGATGAAGAATTAAAGAAATATTTAGAGGAACTCCCATATCGTCCTTATTTAGGTAAAAGATTATCTTTGGCAGGGGCTCAAGAAAAAACTGCTGTTTGTGTTATTAATGGCAAAATCGCTTTACCCAATGATGATATTCCGACTACCCATATTATTAAAACAGCATTGCCAAAATATGTTCAGTCAATTCAGAATGAATATATTTGTATGAAGACGGCGAAAGAAATCGGCTTGGAAGTTGCTGAAGTTGAAATTAGAAAAGTCAGCGATATAGAATTTTTGCTTGTGGAACGTTTTGATAGAAAATACTCTAACAATTTAGAATGCGAGCGCATTTTGCAGGAAGATTTCGCACAAAGTCTTGGTGTTCAGGCTAGAGATAAGTATAAAGTCACTTTTAAGGATTGCTTGAATGTGCTTAATCAGACCGCAACTCCTGCTAATTCTAAATTAAGATTTGTAAGACAAGTGATTTTTAATTACTTAATTGGAAATACAGATGCTCACGCTAAAAACTTCTCAGTTTATCTGACTGATGCTGGTATTGCTTTAACTCCTGCTTATGATTTATTGTGTTCAAGTATTTATGACTGCGACCAACGAATCGCAATGAAGCTTGGCAAAGCAAAGTATTATGCCGATGTAACTGAAAAAGATTGGGAAATTTTTGCTCAAGATTTGGATATATCTTACAAGCTCGTTCAAGCGGAGCTAGAACGACAAAAAGATCATTTGCCAAAGATTGTTGAAAAACTTGCAAAAGAACTGGATTGCGAAGTCGGATTTAAGATCTTAGATTATGTTGATTTAAAAATTTGAGTTTTAGAATCTATTGTAATTTGCTTTTTGTAGTATTTAATGACATAATGATTAAGTTTTCAAAGGAGTTTATTTAGAATTAAAAAGTTGTTTTGCCTAAGATTATAGCGTATAAAATTATTATCAATTCTATTGAGGATCAGTTAAAATTATGGATAATTTAAAACGTCAAATGATACAAAATCATATTAAGACTCACTCAGAAGTATCTGAAGAAGATTGTGCTGCAATTAGTATGTTGCAAGTATTTTTAAGAGCCAATGGGAAAATTCATCCAAATTTTGCTCATGGTGATAAATGGCCAAATATTGATGGAACTTTTGAATTTGTACCAGAACCTATTGTATCAAGACGACCAAAACAAAATTTTAGTGTTCAAATTAAAGGAACAAATAATTACACAGAAGAAGCTAATGGTGTTGTAAAATATTCCCTAAAAAGTTTAGCATTTCCTGCTTATATATACGATCAGGTAACTTTGGATCCAGGTATTCTTTTTATTGTTCTAAATCCTGATAAACGAGGTAAAGAACGAGTTTTCTGGAAATATATGTCTACGGAATTTATTAATTCTATCAATTATAGACAGAATAGTATGACTATTGCATTTAATCCAGATGAAGAAATTGAAAATACAGAAGAAAGCGTTAATAATTTTTGTAATAAATTAATTGACATTATTGATAGACATACTTTTATTAATCAGTTAGATAATACTTATTATTCGAAACAAGATATAAACAAACTTATTAAAGCTTGTGATGCAGATATTTGTGAAAGTATTGATAGATTAGATGTTTTTAATGAAACTAGAGATGATATATCAAAAAGAATGTTAAGAAGATTACAGGATTTATGTGAATCAACATTACTTCTTAATTTAATCAATGAAAATTCTGAAAAAGTTAATATTAAGTTAGCTTATGAGAGAGCAAGACTTAGTATCAAAACCAAATATTTGGCAAGTTTTTATAAAGGATTGAGATATTTAGGTAGACGGATTCCTGATGAAGGTCAATCAGAACGACTTATGCTAAAATACTATGATTTTTTATGGCGTATAAGAAAATATTTAAAAGAATGTCATAATATTTCAATTTTAAACAATCTTGAAAAATTTCCGCTTAATACTGATAAACTTGACAATGAATATTATGAATTAGTAGCAAAAATCTTTGATGGTGCTTTGCCTAAGAATGTACGCTTAAGTTCTTCAAGATATTATGTTCAGAAAAAAACACCATTCTTTATTAATGGAGAGCAATATTTTGAAGTTACTTTACAATTAGCTGGAGTCTATGCAACAAAATTTAATAGAATTACTGCGTACACAAAAGAGGATATATCAACTAATTATTCGATAAAAATAGGGTATGTGGACAGAACTATAAATTTATGGGGAGTTGATTCGAAAGTCAAAGTTATTATAAATTGGCAAGTTTCGATTGATTCAAAATGTTTGAATAAACTTGGGAAAATACTTAAGATAAATACTAAATTAACTTCTAGACATAATGAATATGAGTCTTTGATGAAAGTTTTGTCGGATACAGGTTTAAGTTTTCTAGATTTAATCGATTTGCAGGATGAAGAATATTCTGAAATTATTAAAAGAATCTATTGCGAAACAAATACTCAAATTTTTAAAGAAGTCCTTGATTTATTAAAGAAAAATTATAATCAAAAGTCAACTTTGTTAGGACGAAATACTATAAGATATATAATTATGGATTTAAGAGAAGATACTCTTGAAAAAGTTTTACCATTTTCTTCCAATGTTCCATTATTATGTGATGAACTTTTGCTTTCTAGAAAATGCTATCCTTTTGAAAGAAATCCTTTTTTATCTAACATTGTAGGTAAGAAATCTAGTGCAATTGGAATAAAAAAATTAGTAGATATCGCTGGTGAAAAAACATTAAATGTGTCTCGACCATATTTGACGATAAAAAATGCAATAAATAAAACTGGAGAAATCTATTTTGAAACTGGTACGTTTGTAGATGAGGACGATATCAATAACTACAATAATTCTTTAAGTAATTGGGAAAAAATGAATGGCTTTTGTATTAATAATGAATCTGGGCTTATTTGCATATCTTCATACGAAACAAGAACTCTTAATATTTTAAGAGAGCTGATAAAATATTCTAAAAAAGAAAATAAAGGACAGGAAGTTTTTAATAAAAATTATTTAAAAAATTCTCGTATTGTATTTGAAGATTCTTTAAAAGAGCAAGCTTTGAAAGAAATGTTTGTAAATTCGCAGTTGCTTTTGATATATGGTGCAGCTGGAACTGGGAAAACAACACTAATCAATCATATTTCTAATATGATGAGTAGTTATAAAAAATTATTTCTTACTAAAACTCATACAGCTTTACAAAATCTAATTCGAAGAATTGAAAATCCTGGAAAAGAAGCCGATTTCGTAAGCTTTGATAGTTTTACTAAAAAGTTAGATTTGAATGATTATGATATTATTTTTATTGATGAATGCAGCACTATTGATAATAGAGCCATGGAAATATTTTTTGATAAAATTAATCCTGATACTCTACTTGTTTTAGCAGGAGATATACATCAAATTGAATCTATTGATTTTGGAAATTGGTTTTATTATGCAAAAGATATTATAAAAACGCCTGGAGCAAATGTAGAATTATTGAATACATGGAGAACAGAAGAAGAAGAGCTTAAAAGTTTATGGCATGCAGTCAGATGTAGAGATGATTTAATAACAGAAAAGCTTGTTATAGATGGTCCTTTTTCAGAAAACATTGGAGTAAATGTACTAGATAGGCTTGGAAATGATGAAGTTATTTTATGTCTTAATTATGATGGTAAATTTGGTTTAAACAATATGAACAATTACTTTCAAAATGCCAATAAAAATGAAGAGATCTCATGGCAAGAATGGAACTATAAAATAGGAGATCCTATATTATTCAACGACAACAAGCGTTTTACCGTTTTGTATAATAATTTGAAAGGAAAGATCGTTGATATTGAAAAAAGTGAAGACGAAATAGCTTTTACAATAGATGTTGATTTAATTCTTACAGAAAAGATGTGCGAAAAAGAAGATATTGAGTTTATCGATATAATCAATGAAAAAGGCACTCGAATTAAATTTAAAGTATACAAATACAATAGCGATGATAGCGAAGACGATTCTGAGATAATGCTTCGAAATTCAATTATTCCATTTCAGTTAGCATATGCTGTGTCTATACATAAAGCACAAGGATTAGAATATGATTCAGTTAAAATTATTATTCCGAGCAATAATTCTGAAAAAATAACACATGGGATTTTTTATACAGCAATTACACGAGCAAAGAAAAAACTCAAAATTTTTTGGAGCTCAGAAACTATGAATGAAATTGTAAAAAGTTTTAATTTGGATAATTCTAAAAAGAAAAGTTTAGTAAAAGTAAAATCGAAATTAGGCGATTAAAATTATTTTATCTAATAACGGTGTTCCGTATTTAAGAACACCGCTATTGCTACTAACATCAGCTTATTCAGACTCTTCAATTGGTCTTAGTATAACTGTGCCATTTCATTGAGCCACCAATTTCTAAGAATCCTTTCTTGTTCTGGATCCATCTCTGGTTCTGCTGGCTTAATTGTTTTTCTATGTGCATAGCTTCTAGTCGTAATCCATAATTATTACAGAATTCTTGATAGACAATATACTTATTTGATCTTTTTTCTTTCTAGTAGAAACATTAAATTATAGTCAACAAGTTTATTTATTTAAATACAGAACCTCAAAATTTGAACCATTGATTAAGCGAATAACTCTTTCTTCTTCAGGTTGTCTTTCAAGTCTTTTTTGTAAATATTGATAAACAAAGTTTAAAATTGGTGCTGTTTCTTGTAATTTGGGTAGTTTCTCTGATAGTATTTCGATAAATATTTTACTTTGACCAATTCCTGCAATGTAATTTAAAACTTCATTCATGAGGAACGCTATCTGTAGATCTGTAGCACTAACAAATGATAGGTTGATAAAAAGTATTACAAATTCCTCTATATTCACATCAAACACTGCAGAGCATAGTAATGCCATTATATAATTGGGGTTATTCTTTGTTTGTAAAATACTTGCATAATTATGCCAAGCTTCTGCTGATAATAGATCATAATTAAAAATTTTATTTATATTTTGAATATTAGGATGAATTTTTTTTGTTATATATTTTTCTATTAATTGATTTGCTTTTTTAGGGAATCTTTTTTGTTTATAAACTTGAGAACTTTTTATCAAGAAATCTGTAGCAATTAATTTTAGTAGCCAACCATTTTCATCTTTTAATTTACTTTGTTCAAGTTTTTTTAAATATTCGTTAAATCTATTCAGTGCGTATTTAAAATTTCCACTATAAAGTAATGCATCTGCATATAAATTAAAAAAATCTTTTTTTTCGGATAATTTTAATGCTTTTGCATAACACAATGCGGACCATTTGTACTTTCCGCTTAAAAAAAGTATTCCCCCAAATTCTTTCCAAAAATAATCCCTTTCTAAATATCGATAATCAGATTTACGAGCTAAATTATAATATTTATATGCTTGATAATATTGATCTTTCCTTAAAGCATTTCCTAAATTATAATAAGTATTAGCCAATGTTTCGGGATTATGTGTCTTTAGCGCATCTTTAACGTTATTTTTTAATATTTCTAAGTTTCTTTTATCAGCAAAACAGTTTGAGTATTTTAATAATATGCTCAAAATGTAAAGCTTTAAAGCGACCTGTTCCTCTTGCGAGGTTAACGAGTAAGTATATTTATTCAAATAATTTAACAACTTTATTAATGATTCCCAATTTTGATTTTTGGTAAATATTTCTATTAATAGGTCCACATATTTTATATATGTAATAATTATTTCTGAACTTATAAGAATTTCTGCCAATTTATTAGCTAAAGCTGCATAATTAATATTGTTTAATGCAATAATAAGCTGCATAATTAAGAGGTCTACAATTTCCTCTTTTGAAAACTTAATATTTTTAGGAAAATGAAAGCACCCACCACCATTGTGTAAAAAATATGCCTTGATTTCTTCTTGATTTAAAATAATTTTCCCTTGAAAATGTTTTTGAGGTTTAAATGATATTTCAATGATATTTAGATGTTCGACTTTTTCATTAAAATCAGACAAAATTAGCGCTAACGGGAAATTGGAGATGATATTTGAATTACTAGTTATTTGAAAAATAAATGGCGGTTCTATACAATGTTGTTTGATTTTAAAATAAAGCTCCAAATCTTTTTCAATCTTTTTTATTGATAATCGATCCCATTTCTCATCCTCATTCCAATAAAAAGATATTGTTTTGGAGTTTTTTGAACGTTTAGCTTTTTGTCCATTGATATTATAATATGGATCAAAATTGTGAAACCATTTGACATAAAAAGACTCAGTAGTAGATTGATAACATACCATCAATATTGGCATAATTTTATTTATATTTTGGTAATAATTAAAAGTAGATATAGGTAAACTTACAGACGGTCTTTCATTATCTTTGTCTGTAGCTTTAAACTGTACTTTAAATTCTTCTCCTGTGACATTACCATTTCGAGTTATTTGAATATTGGCATCAAGACCATATTCTACACTTTCTGTTGGAGTATTAAATAACCAAGATGAAGGTATTAAGTTTTGGAATTTTCTTCTAGATTCCGCTTCTAATAAATGACTTCTGCTTCGTTTTGGTAACGTTTTATTGAGCATCATTACTAACACATTTCCCTATTTATATAATAAAGTATTATATCACACACCCTCTAAATAAACTGCAATGCAACACTTTTAGAAAATCTAATCTATCATTTTAATTTGTTTTAAGTCAATAAATTTCCTACCAATAAACTACTATAGAATAAATTTTACTATAAATATTAATATTAGAAAAGTTTTAAGTTTATAACTTAAATTTTAATAGAAAAATCAAGGCATAGCAGCATTGCAGCTATGCCTTGATTTAGAAGAGTTGTATTATTCTTCTAGTTCTAATTGTCCCCTACAGAATTTATCCATTAACTCATCCAAGAACTTCCTACATTCAGCTCTTTGTTCTGGCTCCATTTCAGGTTCTGCTTCCATTGCTCGCTTGACCAACATATCTTTATATTCCAAAACATCAGTTTTAAACATTTGTTCAATAACTATCTTTCTTGAATTGCCTTTTTCACTTTTGATAGCATCATTAATGATTGCTTTGGCAAGAAGCTCATACTTAGGCATTTTAACAGCTTTCCCATTTTCTTTTATTGTAACTATATCTGCCAACTCAAGCACTATAGCTTCGTGTAAAGACTTCGGAATTGGCTTTTTCTTTCGACCGGATGGATTCCCGGATTGTCCTTTCTTGAATTGAGTTTCTTTAGGTGGTTTTCCATATCCAACTTCGTATTGATCTGAATTGTTAATTTCTTGTTCATTAGTCATGATTTATTTCTCCTATATTTTTAACTAATTTAGCAGTTTTGCCGGTTTCTTTTTGCCAGCGCCAAATTATAACATCGCAGTATCGCGGATCTAGTTCGATAATCCGTGCTCTGCGCTTACACCTTTCGGCTGCGATTAAGGTAGAACCGCTACCTCCAAAACAATCAAGTACGATATTGTTCTTTGACGACGTATCAAGCAGCAAATCTTGAATAAGAGGTACATTCTTAACTGTCGGATGCAGCTTAAGAAGCTCTAAAGAATCCGGATTTGTTGCTCGTATTCCAGGATAATCTAAGACATTTGTGCGGTAACGACCAAATTTTCCGAGCTTAATATTATTCTGATGTTTACCTTTTTTCTTGAATACTGGGATTAGTTCATGTTGAGAGCGGTACAAAGCACCTTGACCGCCAACACCTTTGTTCCAAACCAGTATGTTTAATAGCTCTGAATAGATTTTATGTCCTTCATTCAGCACCGTATTAATTCCTCGCCAGTCAATAAATATGTAGTGTAAACTGCCATCGCTCGAATTTTTATGCAGATTTTTCAAAATAGTATTCAGAAATTCCGCAAACTGCTCATCTGTCATTTCACCAGAAGCCATCGCAAATTCTTTATGATTTGTGTTGCAAACGAAATTCTTAATTTTGCAGTTATAAGGTGGATCAGTGACAACTATTTGGGCTGTCTCACCTTGCATAACAATTTCATACGATTTTTCACACAGAGAATCTCCACAATAAACAAAATGGTCTCCGAGCCTAAACAAATCACCAGGTCTAACAGTTGCAGGAATATTTGCATCAAGCCAAGATTCATCCTCCTCATCCTTTTTGATAGGCGAATTTTCTTTGCTCTCAAAATGCAACAGCTTGTCATAATCTGTTGTTTCAAATCCGATATCTTCAAGCTCAAAATCCAGTTGTAAGAGTTTGTCAATTTCAAGCTTTAATACCGAAAAATCCCATTCAGAATCTTCTGCAAGCCTATTATCTAGGAGCCTGATTGCATCTGCTTCTGTTTCAGAAACATTTTCAAGCAGTATTGCCGGAATTTGAGCCATTTTTAACTCTTTAGCGGCAAGAATTCTTGCATAACCAGCGATTAAGCAGTTTCGTTCATCAATAATAATCGGGTTTGCATATCCAACCTTTTTAATCGCTTGAACGAGCTTGTTTACCTGCTTCTTAGAATGTTTTTTGCTCAAATTGTTCGGAATAATAACCTCTGAGAGAGCAACCATTTTGAAATTTGAACTGCCATTTTCTGCATAGTGACGCAGCACTTCGCTAATCTGTGTTCTTACCGTTGTTGTTTTTAAATTTGACATTCGTGTCTCCCTATATCAATACGGCTAGGAACCCCTGCCATATTAATATAAAGAATGGTTTTGATACCAAAAAACCGATTTTACTGGGCTTTGGGCTTCTGTTTAAATAGTTCGTCCGTGATTTAATAAAAAGCGGATTTTTTATGCTATATTTTTTCATAAGAGGTATTTATATGAAGAAAAATTATGAGATTTGCCCAATCTGCGGACAAAATGACGAAGTCATTTCTAATGGTAAAAAGCAATTGTTGTGCAAACGGTGTAAGCGTTATTTTAGTCCAAATTCGACAAAATTTGGCTATCCAAAAGAAATAAGATTAGTATTACACACTCTGTTGGCACTAATGAAAGCAACTCGATTAAAGGGAACAACGTATTCTTTGAAAAATTTTAAAAACCGCATAAAGAATACGCGGCATTCAGAAATCTATATTCCTCAAATTGAATATAAAATCTTTAAACATTTGTCAGAATCGACTACCGAATCAAGAATGAAAATAGATGCCGATATTAAAGACGTAGCAATCGTTATAAAAAGTGAGAATTCATTTTTTGTTGTGAATGATTTAAAGAAAGGCAAAAAATTATGCTTAATGATTGCAATATAGAAATTGTTTAAATTTATAATATCCAAGAAGAGCCTTTATAGGCTCTTTTTGGAGTATTTGAGTATTCACTTACGCTTCAAGTATGATTTTTATGCTGACGGTTGAGAAGTTCTTTTTATGGTATTTTTGTAATTTTTTGAAAGTAGCTTCGTCCGGATATTGGGATTCATGCCAGTCACGAAACTCACGGATTTTAAACTTACTGTGATTTATTATATCAAGATAATCGTCAAAAAAAAGTCTGTTTGTAGTTTTTCCACAAACTATCTGATTCACAATTCTTATGCAGGTTTCTTCGTCATAATATTGTGAAAGTTTGTCGTACAATTCTTCTTCCGAATAAATCAAATGCCCCCATTTATCCAGCTTTAAATTATTAAAATCAATCCAACCGTATTTAGGTGAAGAAATACTTGTATGATGTCCTTTGTGGCAAGAATAAATTGGCCCCATTAAGGCACTTAAAGAACCTCCGGAAGCTAATAAGTCGTACATATGGTTTAAAGATTCTTCCAAATTAACAATGTGCTCAAAACAATTTGTGGAAAATATTAAATCAAATCCTTCATCTTTTGTGAAATCAGAAATACATTCTTTATATGTTTTATAAAAATTAGTGTTAGCTTCGGCAGAAGTTTTACATGGGTCAACACACGACCATGAGCGCACACCAAGTTTTCGTGCTACATTAGGAGGCGTCATTCCTCCAACTTCAAGAACCTTTTTGTTACGAAACATTTGTCTTGTATTACAATCTTTTATATGATTTTTCTCCCAAATCTGCAAATTTATCATATCATCATCTGTAATCATTTAGTTCCCCTATTTAATTTGCTGGTCGAAAATATTTTTTACCGTTTGTATTTTCTGTCAGAACAATTTCAAATAATTTTTTCTCTTTAATCTTATTATATACTTGAGAACTAAAATGTGTAGGTGAGCCGTCTTTATTCAGATGATATGCAAAAAGGCTAAGTTTCTCTTTCTTTTTCCGTAATTCATCAAGAAACGAAATAGCTTCCTGATTATATTTACCTCCCCATGCAATAACGATTTTATTACTTTTCGCAATTTCGTCTAATAAATATTGTTTATTTTCACATTGATATTTTTTAAATTTCTTTTTCTTTAATAAATCAGATAATAAGCTGCTCTTTGGAGTTCTTATTGGGAATATATTTAGAACTCTGAAACTTGAATAATTTCAACTGTGAAAAGAAATTTTTTAAGATTATTTAAAGTCAAATCTAACCCCTTTTCACAAGCAAAAGATGGGTTTAACAATATAACCGTTATTTCTTCACCACTATATTTAAATTTGCATTCCAAAGATTTACGAAACAGTTCTTTGTTATAAAATTTCTTTAGAATCCCTTTCGGTTCTTTGCCAAAAGCACAGTAATCTTTATAATATTTATCATTTTCGCAAATCTTTTCATCGCCAAAGTATTTACACTTAATATTTTCCATAATTTTCTCTCATTTCTATGCTAACTCATTTGGTATTGCGTACAGCACTGTTTCACTGAGTTTGGGTGAGTAATGTCCAAGTTTGAATTTATAGTTTTCAAGATTTTCTTTTAAATAGAGTGGAATATTCACAAAATCTTCACTTGAATGATAAATTGAGATTGCTAATTGTGGACGATGTTCTCTTATCATTCTTATTCCACCTTTTAATGCCAAAAGTTCAGCTCCTTCAATATCCATTTTAATAAAATTCGGAAAAACATTTCTTTCAGCACAAAATTTATCCATTGTTGTTACATCAACAGTTCGGTATTCTAAATTTGTTGAATTTGTACCTTTTTTACTCGAAATTTCTTCACCGAAAGACGCTGCTAAATGAGCTTTATTTACACAAAAATTAATCTTTTTTGTACAATCGCCCAGTGCAAGCGGCACAACTTCTAATCGTTCATCGTTTATAAAATCTTCTATATATTCACGTTTTACCAAGTCATATATTACTTCAAAACCATAAACCTTTTGAAGATTTGGTAGTAACTTTTTAAACGCAATAACATTAAAACCATCGTTCAGCCCTAAATCAAAGATTATTTTCACGGCATTTTTATTGATTTTTTCTAAATACTGACTTTTGCAAACATGGTATGTGCCAAATCTATTAGCACGAATTTTATAATGGTATTGCTCTAAATAAGTTGTATCTAAAAGATTCTTTCTGATTTTAAAAATATTATCATATAAGTTCTTATCATCTAAATCATCAAACATTTCAAGAACTTTTGTATGATTTTCATTGCTCAATATTTTTGCATTGTTACGATAATAATCACTAACAAATGGAGTTTGCTCCAAAGCAGGAATATCATAAATATCAAAGAAGTTCATAATCTTATTTTTATCGGTTTGTGTTGACATTATAACCATTTGACAATCCAAGTTTAAATCGATAAACTCTTTTAAACTCCATATAGGAAGGTTATTAAAGCTACCTTTTGCAAAATTGTCAATAAAACCAATTACTTTAGTTTCAGGCTTATAAATTTTTAAATCGTTCATGATTCCTTCACCGGCTTTACAAGCCCCAAATATAACAATATTACCTCTATTGGGTACTCTATCATACAAATCTTCAAATAATTTATTTTTTAGCATTTTCTCTCCTTATATTGTTTTTACTTCAATGTCTATAAAATTACTGTTTTTTAGAAAATCTTTAACTTCTATAGCTCTTTCTCTTGCAGAATTAACAATTGTTATAATTATTTCATCTGGTTTAAGCCAACTTAAATCTTTTGGCGCAAAAATTTTGTACTGTCCTAAAAACTTACCTTGTTTAGAAGGATTTTTATCAATAACCCCAATAATATTTGAGTTCTGAATGTTATATTTTTGACAAAACTCTTCTAAAAACAAACTGGCTCCCCAAAATACAATCTTTTTCTCATTTTGTATTTGCAAATAAAGATTGGTAAATTTTGCTCCTTCTATAATTGTTTTTAAAGTTAATTCTCTACTTCGCGCAAATAAGATATCTTCGTAAAAAACTGTTTGCTTGGCATATTTCCAAAATAATTCATAGAATAATTCGAGTTCTGAATTCCAAGGTTTTTGTGGTGATGTGTAATGAATTATGCAAGGATTTTGTAGTGCAGATTTTACATCTGATAAATAATCGTCTTTCAAATAACTTAGAAAATATTTGTTCCATATAAAAATCCCACAACAGAAATTCCATTTAGTTGATACAAATTTGACTTTGTTTTCAAAAATCACATTTAAAATATCTTGGTCTGGGTAAAGCAACTTTTCTTGTTCAAATGCCTGTTCTACTAATTGTTTATATTCGTTTTTATCTATTGAAGGAATATTAAACATCAGCATGCCGGAATTAAAATAATTCGTTTCATTTTTGAGGTTTAAACAATGTTTTATGTGTTTATAACGTTCTTCAAATTCTTTCAGATGTAAAATTTGTGCAGTCGCATCTTTAACGGCAAGAATTTGTTTATTTTCAAAATCAATATTAAAGAGTTCTTTTAATGGATTATTTATAATAACATCTGTATCAAGATAAAGAACCTTTTTGTACAAAGGCATTAATAACGGTATAAAAATTCTGTTATAAATTTCAACTGACCAGTTATGAACACTTTTCAATTTGATAGAAGGAAAATTTGCTGAAATAAAATCTGATATATCGAAAAATCTAAGGCTAAAATTTTCTGGCAACATACTTTGAAGACATTTTTGATTGTTTGCTGTTATATCGGAATTGAAAACTATAATATCAAATTTTTCTCCATTAGAATGTTCTATAAGGGATTGCATTAATGGTGCAAAATATCTGCAATATTTATTATCAAATGAAAATACAATTGAGTAATAATTATCTTCAAAAACAGGTTCTATTGAAAATTCTTTAATAATTTCCCAAGCTTGTTTTTGCGGGAAAAGATTTGCAAGAACAGTTTTTAGACTTCTTCTAGCTTTATCATCTGTATCTTGAGTATCATTAATACACAAAAGTTTAGGTGCATGCTTTTTTATTACATTTTCTAAAGAATATTTTGATTCTAGTTTTAAATACAAGTTATCAAGATTTGTGTAAAAATCTTGTTCTGCTATTGGTGGATTTGATTTTAGACTTGCTTGTTTATTTTCTAACATAAAAAGACTAAAAATAATTCGCTGAATTGTATTTGGAGTTCTGAATTTTTGATAAAGCAATTTGTTAAATTCTTGTCTAAAAAACTCTTTACAAGAGCTAAAATAACTTTTTCTATATGCGTCAATACAATGCGAAGGGTCTGCCATAAATAAGTCTGCTTTTTTATTAAAAGCTTTATTAAATAAATCTTGAGTGTATAAAATTCTTTGTGTATATAAATTATTAGGTTCTGTCCATTTACGACTTCTTAAATTTACAATCGGATTATTGTTCTCATCAAAAAAATCATTTGGAGTAACTTTTGAAGCGAAAAACATATCATCATTTGCATATAAAAAATATTCCGAAAGTTCCGGTATATTATCTAAACAAGTTTCTATTGCAGCACTATTAAAACAAGGCAAACTATCAGAAGGCATAATATCATTGTGGTCAATGATTTTTATTTTTGAACTTTTGGTATCAAGCCAATTAGGGGCTTGTCCGTCCGTTATAATAAAAATCTTATTAATCCAAGGTGCAAACATTTGCACAGAACGCAAAGAATACTTGAGTTCATCATTATCGGAAAATCTACAATTGTTATTTTCTTCTTCTGTTGTTATACCGAGTTTGTTTGCCCAATATTTTCGCTTTGCTTGCCATTCTTCATCTTTGTCGTTTACCCAAAGATAGACGAAATCTATTTTTAAATCTTGCAAAACTCCAACTCCTCATCAAAAATATTTGGTAACAGTTCTATATTTGGATATTTTTCTGCAAATTCTTGTTTCAAAGATTCATAAATAGACTCGTTGTTAGAAAGAACCGTCAAAATTACTCCTTCAGGTTTTAATTCAGTAATCGCTTTTGGAGTGTAAATTGTGTAATTACAGAATGATTTACCAGCTGATGCCTCGTTACGGTCGATAATTCCTAAAATATTCGGATTTTTTTCTTGCTCTTTTTCTAAAACTTTTTTGATGAACAAACTTCCGCCCCAAAGCATAACTTTTTTGTTACCAATAAAATGTCTTAAATATTCTGGTGTAATGTAGTCTTTCCTTAAAGCAGATTGATATTTTGTCCAATCATTAGGAAGCAGATTTTTAAAATCAGTTAAGAACTTTTTGTACTCATCATCGTTACAATAGCTGATTTCTGCACGAATATGGTTAATTACGGCTTTTTTGTAAGCGGTTTCGAGTTCTGAATACAAACCTCTTACTTCAAGAAATTGTTTCAAATACATGCAAGATTTTACAGCATCAATCGTGTGAGTGGAGCGAGTGCTAACAAGACTTCCCGGACGATTAAAACGGTAATTAATAAGCTCTTTATTGAATGCAACAATTTTATTTGCACAAGCTACAACACTGTGCATAAACGCGATATCCTCATAAATTGAAAGCTGCGGAAACTCAAGGTGGTTTTCTTCCAAAAATAATTTTCTAATCAACTTATTCCATACCACAGGTATCAGCAGACAAAATATCTCGTCCTTGAAATCTTGTCTGCAAAAAACCTGCTCCATAGGAACTTTATCAATGTTTATCGGAAAATTCGGACTTCCTGTTTCTGTAATATTGCCCTCATTATCAACCTTTCTTGAAGAACAAACTGTTAAATCAGAGTCAAATTTTTCTGCATGGTTATACATTTCTTCCAAAAGTATTGACTCGAAATAATCATCTGAATCGAGGAACTGAATGTATTTGCCTTCTGCCAATTTTATACCATGATTTCTTGCCGCTCCTGCTCCGGCATGGCGTTGTTGCAAAATAACAAACCTATCATCTTTGCGTTTATATTCCTGTAAAATATCCAACGACCTATCAGTCGAACCGTCGTCAACACAGATTATTTCAAAATCTTGAAAAGTCTGATTAAGAATACTTTCAAGGCATTCAGGCAAATATTTTTCTACGTTGTATACAGGAATGATAACGCTAATTTTAGGCATACTTCTCTTTCTCATATTCTTATTACACTAAACCAATTTCTTGGCGATTTATGATAAGTATACAATCAAAAGTGATAACAAGTCAATCATATTATAACAATAACTTGACATGCAATAATCTTTTTATCAATATTGTAATCAAGTATACTGGTGTTGTGAGGTAATTATGTCAACATTAAGTATGCAAGTAGGAAAACGTATTAAAGAATTAAGGGAAGCCAAAGGAATGAAACAGGTTGAACTTGCCGATTTAATTGACATGGAGGCTACAAATTTAAGTAAGCTTGAAAAGGGTGTGCATTTACCAAAAGAAGATAATTTGAATAAAATTACAAATGCTCTGAATGTTGAAATAAAAGACTTGTTTGATTTTGGGCATATAAAAACCAAACAAGAATTAGTTAACGACATCAATACAATTTTTGAACAATCAACACTAGAAGAAATGCAATTTTTTTACAAAATTTTGATGTCATATAAAGAATTGAAGTAATGTTAATTATTGTGTCTTAAGCCTTGATAATTGTTGCAATAAGAGCCATTAATGTATTTGATGAGCAAGATTGTTGATAAAAAATTAGAAAAATGGTTTGAAAAATACGGTGATTTATCACCGGAAGTTAAAATAAAACTTAAAAGACTGATGAATGAGTTAAAGACAAATAATTTAGTCGAAGAGGCAAATGTATCCTTGAAGGGAACTTCAAACAATTGCCGATTTATCAGGAATTATCAGGGACGCACGTACGAGGTCGTTTTACAAAACGGCTTGTATAATTTTAATGGAAAAGTTTATAAAAGTCTTTCAGCAATTGCTTTAGAAATCACTGGAACTAAGTGGAACGGCAACAGATTTTTCGGAGTATGCAAATGAAACAGGTAAGGTGCGCAGTTTATACAAGAAAATCTTCGGAGGAAGGTTTAGAGCTAGATTTCAACTCGTTAGATGCTCAACGTGAAGCTTGTGAAGCATATATCAAATCTCAAAAACACGAAGGCTGGATTTTGGTAACAAAACAGTACAACGATGGTGGTTTCTCTGGTGGAACGATGGAACGACCAGCTTTTAAAGAATTATTGAAAGATATCAAGCAAAACAAAATTGATATTGTTGTTGTTTACAAGGTTGACCGTCTAACTCGTTCATTGATGGACTTTGCAAAGATAATTGAGATATTTGATGCGCATCAGGCATCATTCGTGTCTATTACTCAACAATTCAATACAACGACTTCTATGGGAAGGCTTACCTTGAATATGCTTTTATCATTTGCGCAATTCGAAAGAGAAATTACAAGCGAACGTCTCAGAGATAAATTTGAAGCATCGCGAAAAAAGGGGTTATTTGTACATGGAAAAGCTCCAATCGGTTATACAAAAGTTGGCAGCACTCTTGTTGAGAATCCGGAACAATCTGGGTTCGTAAGACTTATTTTTGATAAGTATTTAGAACTTGGTTCAATAAAAAATTTGCACGATTATCTCATTGAAAACGATATTAAAACCGAAAGCGGAAAGAATTTCAGAAAAGGACATTTGAATCATCTATTGAAAAACAAAGCCTATATTGGAAAAATAATGCACAAGGACAAGGTTTATGAGGGATTGCACGAAGGAATTATTGACGAAGATGTTTTTGAAAAAGTGCAAAAGATGCTTAAGGAAAATTCAATCGAACGAAAGTATGAAACCAACAATCCTTCTTATGCCCTACTTGCTTCAAAGTTGTTTGATGATAAAGGAAATTACATGTCACCGAGTTATAGCAATAATAGGTATAAAAAACGCTATTGTTACTATATATCACAAGCAATTCTCCAAAATCGTGAGCAAGATGTGGGTACTATTAGTAAATTGCCAAAACTTGAAATTGAAACTCTTGTGCGAAAAGTCATTACAGATTTTGTCCGAAATAAGACTGAAATTCAACAATATATTGCCAATAAATCAATAACTTTGCAGAAAAAAATTCTTGATATGGTTGTGGATATAGAACTCAATGACCAAATTATCAGATATGTTTTAAATAAAGTCATTGTACGCAAAAATGAGGTTGAAATTGTTTTGAACCAAAACATTTTTGTGAAAGTATTGGAGCTTCTTGCTTACGGAGAACAAGTTTTGATAGATTATGCAGATGATGAATTTATAACAATAACAACACCCGTTCAGCTGGTAGCTGTGCCAAAAAGAGGTAACAAATTGATAATAGAGAATGAATGTCAATATAATTTAACTCTAATCCAATCTGTTGCCAAAGGGTTTTATTATCACAAACTCTGGCTTGAAGGCAAACTCTCTAAAGAGCAAAAGAGTAGTTATATCTACCGACTGATGAGCCTGCGCTATCTTCCACCTAAATTAATAGAAGATATTTTGAATGGCAAACAAGCACCGGACATGACAGTTAAGGAGTTGTATAGGATCGCAGGAAGAAGCGTGTGAAATATTAATATAATATAAATTTTTCTGACAAATTAGCTTTTAAATGAGATAATGCAAGTGGAGGTATTGTATGATTAATAATGCTCATAGTGCTGAAACAGCAAGCTTATATATGAGAAAGCAAAAAGAATTAGAATTACAACCAAAAGTACAAATCGCGGAGCTGCAAAAACAAACTTCAATTTTACAAGATTCCAAAAGTTTAACAAAAGAAAATGCTGAAACTGCTAAACTGTTAGTTCAATGTACCAAAGAACTTATAGACGCAACTAAAAGCAACAGTATTTTAGCTGAGAAACAATTCAAATCTTCAGAGAGGTTGGCAATAATAGCAATTGTAGTGTCAGTTATTTCAGTATTAATTCAGTTGTTTAAATAAAATTCTTTTCCACCTCCTGCACCTAGAACAGAGACTTTTTGTAATACTTGTGCACAAAAGAGAGAATTTAGTCTCCTTTTGGAGTCTATCTTTGTAAAATACAAGCCTCAAAGATGCTTGTTTACGGGATTTGTATAAAATTGAAGTCCGGTCGCATTCTGCGACCGGACTTCAATACAGAGGGGATGGGATTCGAACCCACGGTGGAATTGCTCCCACACAACCTTTCCAAGATTGCACCTTAAACCTCTCGGACACCCCTCT
>CAKVND010000022.1 GCA_934777245.1 uncultured Candidatus Melainabacteria bacterium
AAATTTTTGATGATAACGAAATTGTCGTTTTTGACTGTTTAATATATGATAGTAAAGGAAACGAATTGGCGAGCGCGACGATTAACGCTTATCAAGGTGAAAATATCGAGGAAGTGCTAAAAAATGAATGATGTATTAGTTACAGGAGCAAGCAGAGGAATCGGCAAAGCGATTGCGCTTTATTTGGCGGAAAACGGTTATAACCTTGTTTTGCATTGCTCAAAAAACGCAGAACGATTAAACGATTTGAAATCAGAAATCGAATCAAAAGGAGTTAAAGCGAGAACTTTGGCATTTGATATTTCAAACAGAGCCGAAGCTGAAAAAGTTTTGTTGAACGATATCGAAACAAATGGCGTTTATTACGGTATAGTTTTGAACGCCGGAATTGCAATGGATAATCCATTTCCTGCAATGGAAGATAATGAGTGGGATAAAGTTCTCGACACTAATTTAGGTGGATTTTATAATGTCATTAGACCAATTATTATGCCATTAATTCAAGCTAAAAAAGGCAGAATTGTTGTTATGTCATCAATTTCCGGTCAATGCGGAAATCGAGGACAAGTTAATTATAGCGCTTCAAAAGCAGGTTTAATCGGCGCTGCGAAGGCTTTGAGTCAAGAAGTTGCTAAACGTCACATTACTGTTAATTGCGTAGCTCCCGGGGTTATTGAAACTGAAATGACAGAAGATTTACCACAAGAAGTTGTCAAACAAATCCCAATGAAAAGAATGGGAAGCGCAAAAGAAGTTGCAAGTGCTGTAAATTATTTACTTTCAGAGGATGCAGGATATATTACGGGGCAAGTTATTGCTATAAACGGAGGGCTTTATCTGTGAGGAGAGTTGTTATAACTGGAATGGGGCTTGCGTCTCCTCTAGGTTCAACAGTAAAATCCGCGTTTGAAAGGCTTAAAACTTACAAGAATTGTGTCTCTCATTGGGAAAAATTAGATGAATTTGAACGATTGAATACAAATCTAGGCGCATTTGTTCAAGGTTTTGTAGAACCGGAATATTTTAACAGAAAAATTAAACGCACAATGGGTCAAGTGTCTGTAATGTCAGTTGTTACAGCAGAAGATGCTTTTAGAGACGCAGGATTATTGGGTGATGAATGCATACACAAAGCCGGCGTCAGCTATGGTTCTTCAATGGGTTCTTTTGATGCAGTTTTAGATTTTTATTCAATGTGCATTGATAAACAAGTAAAAATGTTAAATTCGGGCTCTTACATAAAGATGATGCCACAAACAACCGCCGTAAACTTGTCATTATATTTTAAAACACATGGCAGATTAATTCCGACTTCTACTGCTTGCACATCGGGTTCAATGGGAATCGGTTATGCTTATGAAGTAATTAAAGACGGCTATCAAGACGTTATGATTGCAGGCGGTGCCGAAGAAATCCACCCAACGCAAGTTGGAGTTTTTGATACTCTTTATGCTACAAGTACAAAAAATGATACGCCTAATTTAACACCGGCTCCGTTTGACAAAGATAGAGACGGACTTGTAATCGGAGAAGGCGCCGGAACTGTTATATTAGAAGAATATGAACACGCTAAGGCTCGCGGAGCAAAAATTCATGCAGAAATCGTCGGATTTGCGACAAATACAGACGGAGCACATATTACAAATCCAAATAAAGACACAATGGCTGAAGTTATGCGCAAATCACTAGAATGCGCGGGGCTTAAACCTAACGATATTGGGTATATTAATGCGCATGGAACAGGAACTGTAAATGGTGATATAGCAGAATCTGTTGCGACAGAAGAAGTTTTTGGCAAAATCCCGATAAGTTCAATTAAGAGTTATACTGGTCATACGCTTGGCGCTTGCGGTGCAATTGAGGCGATTTTAGGTGTAGAAATGATGAATAACAATTGGTATCCGCCGACTCTGAATCTTAAACATCCTGATGAAGAATGCGGAAGATTGGATTATATTATGGGCGAAGGTAGAACGCTTGATTGTCCTTATATTATGACAAACAATTTTGCGTTTGGTGGAATAAATACATCAATAATTTTGAAGAGAGTATAAAGGAGAACTTATTATGAGTAATTATAAAATTGGTTTTATTGGCGCAGGAAAAATGGCAAGCGCAATTATAAAAGGATTAATTAAAACAGGTTTTGCAAAGCCTGAAGAACTTGTTGCTTCACAAGCTGAATTAGATTTATTGGAAGAAAAATCTAAGATTTTGGGTATTAAAGTAATCGGCGACAATAAAGAATTGGCAAAAAATTCAAACACAGTATTTATTGCTACAAAACCTAATCAAGTCGCAGATGTATTGGCAGAAATTTCACCTTGGATTAATCCTGAAAAACTTGTTGTTTCAATTGCAGCAGGTGTTACAATCGAAAAACTTGAAGCAAATTTACCTACAGGCACAAGAGTAATCAGAGTTATGCCAAACACTCCTGCTTTAGTTGGCGAAGGTATGAGCGGTATGGTAGGCGGCAAGAACGCAAAAAAAGAAGATTTAGAATTTATTAAAGAACTTCTTTCTACCATCGGAAAATGCATAGTGGTTGATAATGAATCTCAAATTGACATTGTTACCGCGATTTCAGGTTCAGGCCCTGCATTTTTCTACAAGGTTATCAATGAAATTGCTAGAGCAGGTGAGAAATTAGGCTTAGATTATGAAAAATCTTTGTTATTAAGTATTCAAACTGCAATTGGTTCTGCAAAAATGGCACTAAATAGAGAAATCAGCATGGAAGAGTTGATTTCTAACGTAGCGACAAAAGGTGGTTGTACAAGAGTCGGCGTTGATTGCATGGATGAAAATAACAGCGAAAAATTGTTCTACGATGTAATCAAAAGTACGACAGAAAAAGCGCACGCACTAGGGAAATAAAAGTGTTGGTAAGTGAAATGTAATTTTATTAATATTATAAACGTGAGAGGATATTTTTAAATTGAAAATATCCTTTTTTATTTACTTTGGAATGTAGCGATGTTTTTTATAAATTAAAATATAGTTTGTTAAGCTCTGCTAAGGTCATCGCTCCGGTTCGTGCTTCTTCAAGCTTTTGCTTTTCTTGTGTTTCTTTTATTGCTTCAAGTGGTTGAACCTGAATTGATTGCTTTTGTTCTTCCTCTTGTTTTGTCTGAATTTTTTCAATTAATTCTGTTTTAAGCTGTTTTAACTTAGCTGCGTCTGTGTTTTTATTGCCACTAGGTGTAATTCCCATTTGCATGAGCTCTCTAAGTATTCTCAAATACTCCGGATCAGAAGTTGAACTTATTGCTCCAACTGGGTTAATCATTTTTTACTCCTTCATTGTAAAATTTTATTACCTAAGTGATATACTTTATAGTTCCACTAATCAAACGATTTATAACATTTGTATATAAACATCTTTACAAAAGTTCATACATGAGTTAAAATTAAGTATAACGCGTTAATATTTTGTTACAAACTGGCAATAAAATTTGTTTCGAGTTTTTATTTAAAATATAATGTTAGGGTGTAACAATTTATAACCCAATAACAAAATATACATAATAGATAGAAAGAATTAGGAATCCTGAAATTATGAAGAAACAAATAAGCTATTTGCTAACAGTTTTATGTTTGCTTGCAGCCAGTAAAACATTTGCGAATGACCTTTTACCCACTAACGTAAGAAACGAACTTGAACGTCAGGGCTCTGGCGGCATGTATAATACTTTAGATGATTTAAACTCTAAGCATTTTGAAATTGATAAGAGCTACATTCAATCTTTTGATGATGTAACTAAAGATGAAGAAATTTACGATGCATCTGTAGAAGAAAACCAAGCAAGAGAAGGTATGTTATACAACCCTCACTTCTTGTTACAAAAAATTAATTTTGAAGGCAATACAAAAATTTCCTCAGACGAACTTGAGAAATTAGGTTTGGAAGTTCTTGGTGAGGATGTTTACTTTGATGAATTATTAGAAGTTTGTCAAAAAGTAACAAACTTATATAGAGCTAAAGGTTATTTAACATCTTATGCAACAGTTCCTCCTCAAAGAATTGTGGACGGTGTTGCAACAATTAAGATTATTGAAAGTAAAGTCGGTGAGCTTAATATTGATGGTGAAAAATGGACTCGTGAATGGTATTTAAGACATATCATTATGGGCAAAGCTGGCTTGAGAGAAGGCGATGTATTTAATGCTAAAAACCTTCAAAGAGCAATGAAAGAAATCAATAGAGAAGATTATGTTCAAGTTCAAACAGAAGTTGAAAGACAACAAGAAGGTGATGAAAATACTGCAATCACTTTGAATGTTAGAGATAGATTCCCTGTTAATTTGAACTTCTCTTATGATGACTACGGTCGTTCATATACAGGCGCTCAAAGAGTTTCATTCCTAGTTGGTATGGATAACTTAACAGGTTTGGGCGATAAAGTTTATGGCGGTACAATTCTTTCATCCGGTGCGACTGGTTGGATGGCCGGTTATTCACTTCCTGTTTCATCTTACGGAACAAGATTATCATTCGATTTTTCTGATTCACATGTAAGATTAGGTGGACCTTATAAATCATTAAATGTTAAAGGTAATGCACAAAGTTACTTCTTTAAATTAACTCAACCATTAATTCAAACAGCTAAGTCTGATTTGATTTTCTATACAGGTTACGATTATGTTAACGCAAATACGTCCGCATACAACAATACAAATAATCCGACAAGATTAGCTGATTATAACTTGAATGTATGGCGTTCCGGTTTATACGGCATGACGGATGATAATTACGGTCGTTGGATTGGTAACGTAGGCGTTGACTTTGGTATGGGCGGTGACGGACACGGTGCTATTCAAGATACAACATTCTTTAAAGTTAATGCCGGTGCAACCCGTGTACAAAGATTATTTGCAAGAAGTATGGGTATTGTAAGAGTTAACGGTCAATATTCACCAAATAAATTATTTGCAGCTGAACAAATGCAAATGGGTGGTCCTTACACATTAAGAGGTTATCAACCGGCTGAATTAATCGGTGACTACGGTGTTACAGGTACAGTTGAATACAGATTCCCTGTTCCATATTTGTACAAATTGATGCCAAAAGTTGATGAAAGATTAAAACTTGCAGTATTCTACGATTGGGGTTGGCTTGGTGAAAATGGTAACATTTATAATTACCCTCAAACATTCTTACATTCAGTTGGTTTCGGTACTTACATTAACTTTACTGATTGGTTAACTGCTCAAATCGGTGTAGGTTTCCCTCTAGGTCGTTCTTACAACGAAAATACTGCAAGGTTCTACTTTAGTGTAAACTCTGATTTAGACAGATTAATTCCTCTTAGAAATCCGGAAAAATTATAAAAAGGTTATAAATAGAGAAAGAGGTGACTTTTTAGTCCCTCTTTTTTTTGATTTTAAACAAGTATTAATAAATGGGTAATTAAAAGTTGTCTGTTTTTTGCATTGCGTATATTAATATTATTAGTTACTCTTTTTTGATTTTGTAATAAAATATAAAAAAGAGGTAAAATTATGTCAGAACAAATTTACGGAAATATACATTCAATAGAAAGTTGTGGAACGGTTGATGGACCGGGAATTCGTTTTGTTGTATTTACGCAAGGTTGTCCAATGAGATGTCAGTATTGTCATAATCCGGATACTTGGGATTTTAAAGAAAATAACAAAATGAGTGTCGAAGAAATTGTAAAGCAGTATGAGGGAGTTAAAGAGTTTTGTGCTGGTGGTGTAACCGTAACTGGTGGAGAACCTATGGCGCAAATGGAATTTGTAACAGAATTATTTAAAAGACTTTCGGAGAAAGGAGTTAATACAGCTCTTGATACATCGGGTGTTTTGTTTAACAAAGATAATACCGCAAAAGTCGACGAATTAATGAAATATACAAGTATTGTACTTTTGGATATTAAACATATTGATGACGAGGAACATAAAAAATTAACAAAACATTCAAATAAGAATATTTTAGATTTTGCGCGCTATCTTTCAGATATTAAAAAGCCAATGTGGGTAAGGCACGTTGTTGTTCCGGGTATCACTGATAAAGAAGAGTATCTAACGCGATTGGGTGACTTTTTGGCAACATTGCATAATGTTAAGGCTTTAGATGTTCTACCTTATCATGATTTGGCAATTCCAAAATATGAAAATTTAGGTATTGATTATCCGCTAAAAGGCATACCACCGCTTACGCATGAAGAAGCTATCAAAGCAAGGAATATAATATTAAAAGCTTATAAGGCAAACAGAAAATAAATAAAGGTGTAAAGTTTATCTTTATTTCAAAATATTTTTTCAAACTGGGTTGTTATAGCATTTAAATGAAGTTGACATAAAAAAACGGCTTTTGAAGCCGTTTTTTTATTTATTTTAAATTTTCATCTACCCGAAAATCTTATCTGCATTTTTTCTTAAATAATTATCAAGCATTTCCATTCCTTGTAAATAAGCTTTTCCACCAGGAACATAATTATCTTTTTCATCTATTTTTTAACTCTGAAGTACTTTCTTTTGTTAAAGCTAATGTATCACTCAAGGTTTCTATGAATGCTTTATCTTGTGTGTTAAGAATTTTACGAGCAGAATTTGCTTTACCAAGAAAGTTAATCATTGCACGACCATAATTTTCGGCAACCGGTAATTCTTTATTTCCAACTATTCAGGTATTCTTCTTGTTCTTCAGTTAGGCTATCAATTTCAATACCCATTGATTCAAGTTTTAGTCTTGCAATATCTTCGTCAACGTGTTTTGGAAGCGTATAAAGTTTGTTTTCTAATTTGCCTTTGTTTTTTACTAAAAATTCAATTCCTAAAGCTTGGTTTGCGAAGCTCATATCCATAACAGATGCAGGATGACCTTCTGCTGCTGCAAGGTTTACAAGTCCGCCTTCAGCTAAAACATAAATTGATTTTCCGTTAACCAATTTGTATTCATCTAAAAATGGTCTGATTCTTTTGATTTTAGCAGCTTTAGATTTTAAGCCTTCAACGTTAACTTCTCTGTCAAAGTGTCCTGCGTTACTAACAAAAGCACCATCTTTCATGCTCATCATGTGTTCAACATCAATAACGTGTTTATCGCCTGTTACAGTTAAGAAAATGTCGCCTTCTTTAGCAGCTTCCGCAATCGGCATAACTCTATAACCTTCCATAGCGGCTTCTAAAGCTTTTAGAGGGTCAACTTCACAAACAATAACATTTCCGCCTAAAGCTTTTGCTCTAAGTGCGCAACCGCGTCCGCACCAACCGTAGCCGGAGATTACAACAGTTTTGCCGGCGATAAGGACATTTGTTGCTCTCATGATACCGTCCATAGCAGTTTGGCCGGTACCGTAGCGATTGTCATATAAGTGTTTTGTTAAGCTTGTATTTACACCAATTGTTGGAAATCTTAATTCACCTTGTTTCTCAAGAGCTTCAAGTCTTACAATACCCGTAGTTGTTTCTTCTGTTGCACCAATAATATGGCTTGTCATTTCAGGGCAAGCAGAATGAAGTGTGGCAACTAAATCGCATCCGTCATCAATAATGATATCAGGATTGTGTGCGATAGCGTCCATAATATGTGAATGATAAACTTCTTTGCTTTCGCCTGCGTAGCCTAAAACAGGAATGTTCCAATATTTTACAAGTGCTGCTGCAACATCGTCTTGTGTTGAAAGAGGGTTTGAGGCTATTAATACAACATCAGCACCGCCTGATTGCATGATTGTACACAAAGCTGCAGTTTCTTTTGTAATATGCAGGCATGCTGAAAGTTTTAAGCCGGCAAAAGGTTTTTGTAATAAAAATCTTTCTCTAATTTTTTTTAGAACTGGCATGTCTTTTAGAGCCCATTCGATATTGTTTTTACCTTGTTCTGCTAAATTTATATCTTTTATATCATATTTAAGTTGAGTAGAGTTCATAAACTTCTTCCTATTCCTTTAAATTCGCAACACTTACTGTATACATTTTATCACTAACATGTACAATCGCCCATCTTAGAGGATTAATGTTGCGATTTGTTAACTCTGTTTCTATATACTCTACAGAAGGTGCATTGTTATTTGGTATTTCAATTATTTCTGATTTGACTTGCATAAATTTTCCTATATTTGTAAAATAAATAATCCCAATCAAATAATTATCTTTATAGCAATTTTAACACAAATTTATGTAAAAGTAGTTTATTGCGTATATTCAAATTTTATACTAAAATAACGCTATGAAGAAAGGGTTATTGACTTTATTATTATTGTCATTAGGAGTTGCTCAAAGTTTTGGTTATGAGCTTGTTTTGCCACATGAAAAAAGTTCTATTTCTAACACAAATTATGCTTTTTTTGTTGGTAAAGCTTGTAACGGAGAAACTATTTCAATAAACGGATGTCCGGTCTATGTAGCTTCTAATGGCGCATTTGCGCATTCTGTAAAACTTAAAGAAGGCGAAACTCGCGTTGTTATACGTTCTAACTACAATACACAAGTTTATAAGTTTTACAAAAATACACCTTGTAAGGCGCACGAAATTCCAATAACAGATTTTGACATACAACCAACAATTGTTAATCATGATAATGTACCTTTAAGAAGTACGCCAATTGATGGCGGATTAAATAGAATTGCACATCTTTTCAAAGGTACAACGATTTTAATCAATGGTTCAAAGGGTGATTTTTACAGAGTATTCTTATCAAAAGATAAAGTTGCGTGGATTGCAAAAAAAGATGTTGATTGTGCTGAATCGTCAGAAGTTGCATCTTTTATTAACATGAATAGTGAAAAGTTTAAGAATGCAACAATTCAGACAATTGCGTTTTCAAAAAATCTACCTTATACGATTGAAGAAAAAGATAAAGAAATTTTATTTAAAATCTATAATCCGGAACTTTCAGACAGTTCAGTTTACACACTTAATATTCCAAAGCCTGAAAAGTATTATTACAATATTACATTAAAAGACGGGGTTTATACGTTTAAGGTAAGCGAACTTCCACAAAGCTTAGAAGACATAACAATCGTTGTAGACGCAGGTCATGGTGGTTCTGAAAAAGGTGCAATCGGTTGTTTAAACGATGCGGAAAAAGATATTAATCTGAAAATAGCTCTTGAATTGCAGGAAAGATTAAAACTTATGGGCGCAAATGTTGTTATGACAAGAGAATGCGATGGCAATGTGTCTTTAAACGACAGAGTGGATATTGCAAAGAAAAATGATGCGAATATTTTTGTGAGCGTTCATTTAAATTCAATTGGTGATATTCCGATGAACATTCATAAAAATCGCGGAACAAGCGTTTATTATTTTAATCCAAATTCAAAAAAACTTGCAGAAACTGTAGAAAAATTAGTTAGTGCTTCTGCTGGAACTAAAAAAGATGGTGTGCATACAGCAAGCTTTGCTGTAATTCGCCCTTATAATTATGTTGGAATATTAGTTGAAACTGCTTATATGACAAATCCTTGTGATTCAGTTTTATATAAATCAGAAAATTTTGCTTATGATGTTGCAAAAGGAATTGCTGACGGAATTGTAGAATTTGTAAATAAAAAGTAATAATTTTACACATGCCCTTATGTTGTGATAACATGGACATAATGAAAAGGGAGTTATGGAAATGAACTATCACAATATTACAAAAGATGATATGCTAAATGGCGACGGTTTGAGAGTTGTACTTTGGGTTGCAGGTTGTACACATCATTGTCAGGGTTGTCAAAATCCGATTACTTGGGATGTTGGCGGTGGACTTCCTTTCGATAAAGCGGCAGAAGACGAACTTTTTGAAGCATTAAATAAACCGCATGTTTCCGGAATTACATTCTCCGGTGGCGATCCTTTGCATCCTTTCAACAGGGAAGAAGTTTTTAGACTTGTAAAAAGAATTAAAAATGAATTACCGGATAAAACAATGTGGTTATATACAGGATTTTTATGGGAAGATATCAAAGATATTCCTGAAATTGCGGATTTGGATGTAGTTTGTGAAGGCAAGTTTGTAAAAGAATTGTTAGATAACAAAAAACATTGGGTTGGAAGTTCAAACCAACGTGTTATTGATGTTAAGAAAACACTAGAAACCGGTGAAATTACTTTACACAATTCATAAATTAATGATTAATAATGTAATTTTTTAATTTTTGTTTCAATGAAAAAGCGGATATCTTTCGATAATCCGCTTTTTATTATTATTTTTATCCAATTACTTGATATTTGAATAAGTCCAAGCATCGAATGTAGGAGTTTCAGAAATGTTTAATTCTTTCTTCTTTTCTCCTGCTGAGCAATCATCGTGAGCGATTGGCTTATACAATCTGTTGTAGTATTCAATTACCATTCTGTCAGAATTGAAGTAAGCTTCTGCTGTTCTGATAGCTTGTCTCATCATTCTAGCCCATTCTTGCTTGTTATTGTAGTAAGTTGGGATGATTTGATTTTCAATGATATCCATCATGCATCTGTGGTCAGCCCAATGTCTTTCTTCCCAAGGCATATCGTCATCGATTTCTGGGTATTCAACAGTGTAACCGTTGATTCCTGGGAATGTACCTTCAACTGTCCAACCATCAAAAGTAGACAAGTGAAGTGCACCGTTAGCGTTAGCTGACATACCTGAAGTACCTGATGCTTCGAATGGTCTCAATGGAGTGTTCAACCATACATCTGTACCACGTTTTAGCATACCTGAAAGTTGTAATTCATAACCAGGAAGAACAACAACATTCTTCAATGTGTGGGATCTGTTCAATAACTTGTTGAACATTTCTTTACCCATAACATCATCTGGGTGGAATTTACCAGCGAAGATGATTTGGATTTTGTTTTCATCTAACAATTTATTGATTCTATCTTTATCCATCAAGATTAACCAAGCACGTTTGTAATCAGCAAATCTTCTTGCCCAAGTGATTGTTAATACATCTGGGTTGAATCTCTTACCCGCTACGTTTGCAACATATCTGAATAATTCTTCTTTCATTTCACGTTTTGCAGCAAGTAATTCGTCGAATGATTTGTCGCCATTCATTCTCTTATCTTGCCAATAATGAAGGTTTACAGCGTTGGTGATAGCTCTGATTGGGCATCTGCCGTCAACCCATTCCCACATTTTGTTAGCAACTAAGCCGTGAAGTTGAGAAACTGCGTTTGCGATTCTTGACATTCTTAAAGCTGCAACTGTTAATGAGAAGTTTTCACCACCTAATTGAATAGCTCTATCTCTAGAAGCACCAGCGAAGAAACCACCTTCTAACAATGTATCAACCCAGTGAACTTCGTTACCTGCAGCAACAGGAGTGTGAGTTGTGAATACAGTTTTCTTTTGAACTTCTTCAAGGTTGCCGTTGTATTGTCTTAGCAATTCGAATGCAGCAGGAAGAGCGTGGCCTTCGTTCATGTGGATTACATCAAAGTTGTAACCAGCTGCTTGAAGAACTCTAACACCAGCGATACCCAAGATTGTTTCTTGAGCGATTCTGATTCTTTCATTTCCGTCATAAAGTTTATGAGAAATGCTCTTAGCCCAATCGCTGTTACCATCAATATCAGTTGTTAACAAGTAAACAGGGCAAGTTCCGAATAATTCAGGATCTACTCTGAATGCTTTAACTTTAACTTTTTCGCCGAAAGTATCAACTTCAACTGTGATACCTGTGTCAACTAAGTAATCATAATATTTTCTGATATATGCTACTTCAACGTTGCCGGAATGGTCGATTCTTTGGTCATAATAGCCATAAGACCATAACATAGTTACACCTACCATAGGCATTTGTAAGTAACCAGCTGATAACATGTGAGAACCAGCTAAAAATCCTAAACCGCCTGAATAAGTCTTTAGCGATTGATCCATTGCTATTTCCATAGAGAAATAAGCTACGTTTGGTAATGTCATAATTTTTTAAACCTTTTCTTTTGTGTACTACTTTTGGACTATTCGTCCACTAAAATTTTATACCAACAACATAACATTTTTTCAATCGTTTTATTAAAAAACTAGTCCGAAAAAATGAATTTTATTGCTATAAGCATTTATACAGTTGCTTTTGAGTAATGTTAAGTTTTGTTACAAAATAATACTTTTGGGCTAGTAAAATAGTGTAACTCATACACTCTTGCGCAATAAAATGTCTTTTTTAATATATTTTGCAATATACAAAAAGTTATTTTTTATTCAAACATATCTGGTAAAAGTTTTATACTGGAATATTTTTTTTGTAAGTATTCTTTTACTTGTGGATAAATATGTTCATGATTGTTTTTGATTGAACATATTGCAATATTCGGTTTGAGTTCAGTTAGTTTTTCCGGAGCAAAGACTTCATAAATGCCAAATTTCGTACCTTGCAAATTTGTATTTTTATCGATAATTCCCAAAATGTTTGAGTTTTTAATGTGGTATTTTGTTAAAAAATCTTTTAAAAATAAGCTTGCGCCCCAAAAGATGATTTTGTTATTGTCTTTAATTTGTTTTAGCAAATGTTTGTGTGTGTTTGACGTAAATTTTTGTCCGATTTTATATAAATCTTCTGTTTTTTTATTCAATTGTTCTAACAAGTTTTTGTCGACTTTATTTAAAATTCTTAATTTGGCATTTTCTTTGATTAATAATTTCAGCTCTTCAATATCAGGGGCTTTTGGATTCCAATCGATAATAGAAATATCCGATGGAGAATATTTGGGAATAATACCGTCTAAAACATCCAAACGGCAATTTTCAACATTTTTGTTTATTAAAATTACAGGAATTCCCATAGCTATACAAGGCATTGCGCAATGAATTCTTGGAGTTATAACTAATTTTGCTTCTGTTTTGTATTTTTCTAAAAGTTTTCTTGCTGCATTTTCAAATTCATTTGCTTCATCGAATGTTACAGGATATTTTTTAAAGTAATAATTATGGCTAATTTCTTCTGCGCAATCTCGAATTTCGCTCGGAAGTTTGGTTTTAACATCATCCGGAATATCAACCAGAAAAACTTTTCCATCACTAGGTTCTTTTTCTCGTTTTGGAAAAGTAAGTGTTAAGCAGCCGGAAAAATACGCATTCACACCAAGATTTTTTAAAAAATCTCTTGTGTTTCTGTCTCTGCAGCCAATTGGTTCAAAATTTTTCATCTGTTCGTAGATTTTATCTTTGACAAATTGTTCACGACAATTTTGATAATCATTTAAATGAAAACCAACAAAAACCGGAATTACATCTTTTGACCACTTAGCGGCAAAAACGCCATGAACATTTCCAAACCAGCCTTGCATAGGTAAAATTGCTTTTTCGCCATTGTATTTTGAAATTTCGTCGCGATTGATTTTTAAAAGGTTTTCAATCTCCATTTCTTTATAGAGATTTTCAACTGCTAAATTTTGGATGCAGTCTCCAAGGTTGCCTTTTTCATTCCAAGTCGTTAAATCATATTTATATTGTTGAATTAATCGTGCGTATTTCATGTTTTTTATTTCCTATTATTAAACGGATTTGGTAATAATTTTATTTTTGGGAAATTGATTTTTATGAAATTTTGTACAATTGGATAAATTGTATGGTGTGTATTGATTATTGAAAAAATTATAAATTCCGGCTTTAATTCTTTTAATTTTTCCGGTGAATAAATTTCAAAATTACCAATTTTCTCGTCCCATTTTGAACTGTCTTTATCTACAATTCCTAAAATTTTATGTTTTTTTATTTTTCCGGAAAGAATTAAATCTTTTAGAAAAACACTTGCGCCCCAGAAAACAACTTTGTTAAATTTATATTGATTAACTTGTTCTATAAATTTTTGTTCCATTGTAAGAACTTTTTTAACCTTTATTGGGTTCTTTTTAGCGTAATATCTCCAATATTTTCCAAGCCAAATATCTTGATTATTCCAAGGTTTCACGCTAGATACGTAATGTATAATTACAGGGTGAACAATGGCATTTTCTATATTTTTCTTTCCATAACAATCATAAACCTTTTGGCATAGTTCCGGTACATCTAAAAATCGAGATTTAAATGATGTCATTACATTATACTTGAAATCTAAATGTTTTATTTTTCCATAGCAGACAAGATTAATAATATCTTGATCCATAAATCTATATTGATTTTTACACATTTCTATAAGTTTAGAATCAACATTTTCTTCTCTTATTTGTTTTAAATTCCACAGTATAACCCCTGCATTGATATAATACTTCATATCCGGCATACCAATGCTATCAAAATACTGTTTAGTGTTTTTTTCATTAATTACATAAGCTGCTGAGTGTACTCCACCTATATAGTTTTCACCTAAATCAGTTTCGTACAATTCTGTTAAATCTTGTAATACTATTGTATCAATGTCGATATAAAGAGCCTTTTCATATTGTGGTAATAATTCTGTTATTTTTAATCTATAGAACGTTGGAGATGTTATATGCGGAATTTGCATTTCTATGTCAGAAAAAGCATTTTTCATATTTACAAATGTTAAATTCACATTTTGATATTTTTCAATAAGTTTATAGAAAAATTTTGTAACTCGTTTAGAGAATTTATTGGGTACTAAACAATAAAAATCATAAAAACTATGTTCAGATTTATTAGCGATTGCTGATAAAATTGTCGTATACATTTGTGAAGCACAATTTTTATCACTGGCTAAAACTATAGGAATTTTTTTCATTCTTCATCCTCAAAAATATTTGGTAAAAGTTCTATATGCGGATATTTTACCGGAAAATCTTTTTTTAGTGATTTATATATTGCTTCATTATTAGAAAAAACAGTTAAAATTACTCCATCCGGTTTTATTTTATTTAAGTCTTCCGGAGAATAAATTTTATAGTTACCGCACATTTCTCCCCAAGAAGCGCTATTTCTATCTACAAAACCTAAAATATTTTGATTTTTCTCTTTTTCTTTGCTTAAAAGTGTCTTGATAAAAAGGCTTGCCCCCCAGAGCATAACTTTTTTATCACCAATACTTTTATTGAGAGAATCTAACGTAATATAATCTTTTATCAAAGCTGAACGAAAAAGCATCCAATCTTTTGGCATTAATTCTTGTAAATTATTAACAAATTCTCTGTATTCTAAATCGCTACTATTTCCAATTTGCCATATAATATGATTTTTTATTGAATCTATGTAGCTTTTTTTTAAAACCTCAAATAAATTATTTTTATCTAAAAATTCTTTTATTTTTATGGCTGCAAAAATTATGTTTTTTGCATTTTTTGCCCTGTTTTCAGAAATATTACCACATCTGTTACATCTATAATTTACAAGCTTTTTATTAAATACTATAATTTTTTCTGCACATATTTGAGAAATGTATCCGAAGGCTACATCGTTACAACTAGTCAAGTTTTGAAATTTCAAATTGTTTTTTAAAATTAAATCTCTAGAATATAATTTGTTCCAAATAGCAACATTAATTAAACTAAAAAAATCGTCTTTAAAATCTTGCCAGTTAAAAGGTTTTTCTAATGGAGTTTTGTCCAGATTAATCGGAGAATTCGGATTGCCGCTTTCTACAATATTGCCTTTGTTGTCGACTTTTCTGGAAGAACAAACTGTTAAATCAGCGTTATATTTTTCTGCGTGGTTATATAATTCTTCTAACATTGTAGGTTCAAAATAATCATCTGAATCAAGAAATTGGATATATTTCCCTCTTGCAAGTTTTATACCATTATTGCGAGCTTCTGCAGCGCCGCTATGATGTTGTTGAAGAACAAAAACACGTTCATCTTTTTTTTTGTATTCTGTTAGAATTTTAAGGGTCTTATCAGTAGAGCCGTCGTCAACGCAAATTAATTCAAAATTTTGAAATGTTTGAGTTAGTAAACTGTTTATGCATTTTTGTAAATATTCTTCGACATTATACACAGGAATTATAATCGAAATTTTAGGCTCTATAAACACTCTATGTCCTTATGTTAATCTAGTTTTACTAGGATTTTACCATGTTGGATATAGAATTACAATAAAATAGGTGTGTATATTGAAGTTATAAAAAAGTGGTTAATCATAAATAATGGAGATGGTGGGAGTCGAACCCACGTCCATTGTGGATAAAAACGAACATCTACGAGTGTAGTAATTTATTAGCTCAACTTAATAAGGGAAATTACAAAACCTGAATTAAGCCAAAGACTTTTTACGGAAGTCTAACCTCCAATGGTAAATCTTGATATGCATACCATTATTTGCATACTGCATCTTGCATGTTTTCATCTAATTTAACGGCAAGCTGGTCAAATTAGAGGGCTAATAGCTGCAATTAGGCAGCTAGTCTGCTTTCGCGACCGAAGTTAGCATAAACAACATTTGAATTGTCATTTAATTTATTTTGCTCGTTGATAAACGGGAACAGCGCCCGTACTCGCAATCCGGATCTACCAATCACAGCGTCAAAACCAGTACATCCCCATGAAATGTAGAACCTAGGAGAAGACGGCTCCGCTCGAAAAACCTGCTCGTATTGCTAAACGCAACACGACACCGTTTTTCTCGACTTCACCTCAAATGCTAACGCATTTTCGGCTTGCCCATTGTCCTCGCCGGACGGGCGTCAAAACCAGTACATCCCCAAATGTTTAGTAAAAATTTCAATGTTCTTAACGTTATTATAGCTTAAATATGATAATGTGTCTATTGTATCTTACAATTATTTCTATTTACCAACAATGAATTAATGTATATAATATTTTTATGCAAATTTACGCAAATAAATCTTTTTCAAATTCGATTGAAATTATTAAAGCTGAAGGCGATTTAAAAGAAGCCTTTTGCCGTATTGATGAATTGCGCAAAAACTATTATTTGCTCGGATATATTACCTATGATTTTCAAAAATTGTATTTTGAGGTCTTTGATAAGTTTGAAAATTACACGCCAAATCCGCCAAAACAGCTCGGTACAATCATAAAACCGATGATAAGCAAAGAAAACTACATTGAAGCTATAAATAAAATCAAAGAATATATCTCAAATGGAGTTACTTACGAAGTTAATTATACTTACCCGTCAGAAGTTTTAACGAATTTGAACGGCATTGATTTATATGAGGCGATTTTAGAGAAACAAAAAACTTCTTATAATACCTATCTGGAAACTCCGGATTTAACCCTGCTTTCGTATTCACCTGAATTGTTTTTTAAACTTAAAGGAAACAAAATTTTAACAAAGCCAATGAAAGGTACAGCGCCACGATTGGGTGATAATGAAGATGAAAAAAGACGGGAATTTCTCTACAACGATATAAAAAATCGCGCGGAAAATATTATGATTGTTGATTTGTTGAGAAATGATTTAGGCAGAATTTCTAAAACCGGAACAGTTAAAGTTAACAAACTTTTTGAAATAGAAGAACATCCGACGGTCTTTCAAATGACATCAGAAATATCTTCTGAATTAGAAGATGATGTGAGTTTGTATGATATTTTCAAAGCTATTTTTCCTTGCGGTTCAATTACAGGCGCACCAAAAATTTCAACTATGCATGTGATTGATGAATTAGAACCGTTTAGCCGAAATATTTATTGTGGCGCAATCGGATTTTTATCGCCTAATGAATGTGAATTTAGTGTACCGATAAGAATTTTATATGGCAACGATAATAAATATACTTATCATGTCGGCGGTGCGATAGTTTGGGATTCTACCGCGAAAGATGAATGGGAAGAAACTTTAGTTAAAACGAAATTTCTACATACCGACTTTCAGTTGATTGAAACAGCAGTTGATGATTGGGAAAGACATGTTGCGAGAATAAAAAAATCTGCAAAAGAATTAGGATTTAAGTGGAATGAAAAGATTGAACGGCATACCCTCCCCTTGAGGGAGGGTCGAAATCTCCGATTTCGGGGTGGGGTAACAGATGATACCTTGACAATAGATTCACAAACAAAACATAATTCTAAGAAGATTTGCAATTGTAACACCCCCCTAAAATTACGAATTACATTAGACAAAAACGGCAACTTGCAAAAACAAGTTACAGAGCTTTCTGATTGCATTTTTAATGCGATGCATAAGCCACGCGTAAAACTTCAAGGTGAAGTAAACTCTCATAATCCGTTTTTGTACCACAAAACTACTATTCGCGAAAATATGCCAACAGATGCGTTTGAACATATTAGAACCAACGAACGCGGAGAAATCACAGAAGGAATTTTTACGAATATTGCAATAGAAAAAGATGGAAAACTCTATACACCGCCAATTTCCTGCGGACTTTTAGACGGAACATACAGGCAAAAACTTATAGAAGAAGGTAAATTGATTGAGAAAATTCTGTATCCGAAAGATTTAGAAAATGCGGATAAAATCTTTTGTTTTAATTCCGTTCGGAAAATGATTGAGGTGGAATTGTGCTCATAATTGATAATTACGACTCTTTTACATACAATATCGTGCAATACATAAAGATTCTAGGCATCGAGCCGATTGTAATAAAAAATGACGAATTAACTCTGGATGAGATTAAAAAACTTGAATTTTCAAAAATTATTTTGTCTCCAGGGTGGGGAAATCCCGAAAACTCCGGCGTTACAATAGATGTAATAGATTATTATCAAGACAAATTGCCCATTTTGGGCGTTTGCTTAGGGATGCAATGTATCGCAAAATATTTTGGTGCAAATATTATAAAAGCGCCAGAACCTTATCACGGCAAGAATTCTAAGATATATTTTGATGATAATTTTGAACTTTTTAATGGAATGAAGCAAGGATTTAGCGCAACGAGGTATCATTCGCTGATTGTGGATTATTCATCTTATAGTTTAAACCAACACCTCACCTCACCCCTTTTCTCTAAAGAGAAGGCGCTCAGCAATAGGATTGAAAGCCCTATTCAAATAACAGCTTGGACAGAGGATAAAATTCCAATGGCGCTAAAAATTAAAAATAGGCCTATTTATGGCGTACAATTCCATCCGGAAGCAATTTTAACAGAAGACGGAATTGAAGTGTTTAGGAATTTTGTGTTATAATAGCAATATGGATAAGGAACTTTATAAAGAAAAAATTAGTTGGTACAAGTTATTATTCACACTTTCATCAACAGCCTTAGTTGCTTGTATTGGTTGGCTTGTGTCAAATATTGATTTTCCAGTTAAAGGTGTTATTATATTAAATGTCTTTGCTATTATTGCAATATCAATTGGTATGTCGACAATAGTTTATAAAGTAAGATATTATTTTAATAGATTAGGAGAAAAATAATGTTTCAAAATATTATAGTTTTCGGTATTGGTTTAGCAATGATAATAGCAATTGGTTCATTATTTTTTGGAATTTTTCTAGAACCAGAAAAAGCGGTTCATAAAAAGTAAAATTTTTCTACTTTTATTATATTTGTTAATTCTGTTTGTTGTATAATCCATTTATGGACTATCTTAATAATAAATTTGATGTAATCGTAGTTGGAGCAGGACATGCCGGATGTGAAGCTGCGTTAAGTGCTGCGCATTTAGGCTGTAATGTTCTTTTATGTACGCTAAATGTTGATAATATCGCGCTTCAACCTTGTAACCCAGCGATTGGAGGCCCTGCAAAATCAACTCTTGTTAGAGAAATCGACGCATTGGGTGGAGTTATGGGTGAAGTTGCTGACGCTACTTACATTCAAATGAAAACTCTCAACTCTTCTAAAGGCCCTGCCGTTAGAGCTTTAAGAGCACAGTCCGATAAAAAAGAATACACGCAATACATGCGCCATATTATTGAAAATACCGATAATATTTGGGTTAAGCAGACTTGTATTACGGATTTAAAAGTAAAAGACAAACAAATTGTTGGCGCGCTTGACGAATACGGAATAGAGTATTCTTGCCGAGCTATAATTTTGACTACAGGAACTTCACTTGAAGGTAAGATGTATGTAGGTTTGCAGGCTTATTCAGGTGGAAGGCTGGGAGAACGCGCTGCAATCGGGCTTTCTGCTTCGCTTAGAGAACATGGAATAATTACAAAGAAGCTTAAAACAGGAACTCCGGCGAGAGTTGATAAAAGAACAATTGATTATTCAAAAATGGACGTTCAACCAGGGGATGAAAAATTGAGTTTTTACTCATTCAAGCCAAATCGCCCAATTCGTCCGCAAGTTCCTTGTTATTTAACCAGAACTAATGAAGAAACGCATTCAATTATTCGTTCTAATTTGGACAAATCTCCAATGTATCAAGGTTTGATTCAAGGTGTTGGACCTCGTTATTGTCCTTCAATTGAAGATAAAATCGTTAGATTTGCATCTAATCCTTCACATCATATTTTTATTGAGCCGGAAGGTTTAAATACTTATGAAGTTTATATTCAAGGTTTTTCAACGAGTTTACCGGCATGCGTTCAGGTTGAAATGTTGCGTTCGCTTCCGGGGTTAGAAAAAGCGCATATTATTAAACCGGCTTATGCTGTTGAATATGACTATGTTCCGGCAGTTCAGACAAGACATTCTTTAATGTCAAAAGATATTGAAGGTTTATTCTTCGCAGGACAAATTAACGGTACGAGCGGATATGAAGAAGCTGCGGCGCAAGGTTTGATTGCAGGTATAAATTCGGTTAAATATCTTAATAATTCTGAACCTTTAGAGCTTTCTCGTGCTTCATCTTATACAGGAACTTTGATTGATGATTTGGTTACAAAAGATATTCAAGAGCCTTATAGAATGCTCACATCACGTTCAGAATATCGTTTGCTTTTAAGACAAGATAATGCTGACGCGAGATTAACGGAAATTGGTCATCAAATCGGTTTGATTGATGAAGCGCAATACAAGAGATTTTTGGATAAACAGGAAAATATTCAAAAAGAAATTGTTCGATTAAAAGAAGCAAAAATTCCTGCAACTGAAGAAGCAAATGCTATTTTGGCGAAAGTTGGCGAGCATATCGACCGTGGAATGCGCATGGCGGAACTTCTTAAGCGTCCTAATATTAATTATGAAATTTTTAAAGAAATTGATGAAGAAACTCGCAATCTCGGATTAGGCGAAGATATTACTGATGAAGTTGAAGTTTTGATTAAATATGATGGTTATATTAAGCGTCAAGAACAACAGGTTGAAACTTCTGAAAAGTTGGAAAAATACAGAATTCCTGCGAATATTGATTATTCGCAGATTAAGCATATTTCAACAGAAACAAAAGAAAAATTGGAAAAAATTCGTCCGACAAATTTGGCGCAAGCTTCCAGAATTGGCGGAGTTAAACCTGCGGATATATCCGTGTTAATGGTGTTGTTGGGAAAATAAATCGTATTTTATTTTCTGCCTATTGGTTGTTTTTGTTCTTTACATAAAAGCCCCCACCTGCATTCGTAGCTTTCGACACAGTCTCAAGTACGACTGCGACCTGTCTTGGATTATTCGGGGTGTCGGTACTCTGCCGAACAAAAGTTGACTAAATGTCAAGTTTTGTGAGAGGTAGACGTCCGACCTTCACCTTATGGGTTAGCTCACTTACGTTCGCTTTACTCTACCGAAATCCGCTCTCTAGTGGAGAGGTGCTAACGCAAGCAGTTGTGCGCATTATCCCTCTCTTTATAGGTGGAGGGTAGAATTTCAAGATGAGAGCTGTGCTCGAAACTTAGAAATTCGGGTGGGGGCTTGCTAAGTTGAAAATTGTAAATGGAAAGTTGAAAGTTAATAATTAATAACACCCTCTCCCGCCTTCGGCACCCTCTCCATGTCAAATTGAAAAAGGAGAGGGGAGCAAGACTCGGTTGCTTGGATGTCATAAGCGCATCCCCTCCCTCGGGGGAGTTTTCTGCCCCACTTCCAAGCTAGTAGTTAAACTTACAAATTGGGAAATGTGGTGTAAAGGGCGAAGGTGTTATTAATTTTTTACAAGGCTAGCAAAAAATATTTTTACGTGTTTTATGCTTAATATAAAACGAAGAAAGGATGTAATAATGAAGATTTTACCAATATCACAACCTATCAAAAAAGTAGGAAAAATGATGTTACCGACAATAGCAGCGGCTGCAATGTTAACAGCTTGTAATGCTCCAAAATCTCATCACCACTGTCAAGGATGTCAACAAGATAGTGTTGAAATCAGTCGTCAAGATAGTATCGATGCAAACAATGATAACTTAGATGATGTTGAAATAACTGAAGGTTTAGTTAAAAATAGAGACCCAAGAGAAATAAAAAAATATACAGGACTTAACGAAAAAGAATTTGAAACCGTTGTAAAAATTGGTCAAGAATGGTTAAACAAACGTCTTCAAGATGAGTATGGAAAGTATTATTATAGTGGAACAGAATATGATAAAATCGCAATATTCCCAGATGAGTTTTATATACGATTTACTAACGGAAATAAACGTGATGATGAATCCATGCAATGGATGGATTCGAAAAAATCTTTTAGATTCTATTTAAACTTAGGATTAGGTGATGATCGTTTTGAAGTAAGAGTTGTGCATGAAGATAATGGTGATTTTAGTGTAATTACAAAAGAAGGTACAAAAACTACAGTTTGTAATTTTAATAAAGACGGCAAGCTAAAAGAAGAAGATTATATGCCTGATGAATCCGAAAATAGTGTAGCAGAAATTGAACAAACTGCAAATCAAAGCTTAACTAATCTAAAATCTGATGTAAATGGTATAAGTTTCTTTAATGGCAATAATAAAGATGCGATATCAAAAATGGTTCAGGCTCTTGGTTTTAGTAGCGTAGAATATTCTGGTAAATCTAATAATCAAAATGTTCTATTCTTTAATGGCTCTGACTATTCTTACAGATTGAATGTAAGAAAGGTAGATGGCGATAATGACACAATGATAGGTATTGCTAATAAAGTTACAAGTAATGGTGAAAGCGAAATTTATCTAATAAAAGGTGAAATGTTTTCTTCTAATAAAACAGATAAATTGATTTTATCAAAAATTAGAGTTGTACAAGACGGTTTATCTGATGATGCACCGGTAAAAAATAAAAATTTAACTGAGACAAGAAAAACAGGTGGTAATAAAACCAGAAATTCGTATAATTTGAATGGAGAAGTTAGAACACCTTGGCTTAAAAATTTATTCAGCTTTACTGATAAAAAATTCTATAGTGGAAATATATCTTCAGAAGCTGTTAATGAAATTGATGAGTTGGTAACAAATTTGAATTCAGATTTGAAAACGATTAAGATTGTTTCTGTTGATAAGAAAACCGGTGCGGTTTCTGTACAAGGAAACTAAGTTGTAATATTACTTAAAAAATTGGGCGATTGCATTTTGAAATGCAATCGCCTTGTTTTTAAATAAAACTTGCTGGCTTGCGATAGGCTAATCGCATTCTATTGTTGTTCATGATAATTTTGATAAAAAGAAAATAGTTATTAAAAAGCTGGATTTTTTGTTTTACAATATCTATTCTTTATTAAGAATGAATGTCACTCGCGCCGCGAGCGTTTTTTAGCGAGCGTGAAAGTGCAGGCTCTGCCTGCAACATCCATTTTATCAAACGCTCGTAAGAGCGTAGGAAACTATGGCGTAATTTCTCTTTCTTTTGGTACTTTTTCTTCTCTTTATTTGCGAGGCAAAGAGAAAGAAAAGTACATTTTAAAAAACTTTTTTATTTCAAAATAGTCTTTACTTTTTTCTTCTTTGAAAAAGCAAGAAGAAAAAAGTAACAAAAAAGAAGAAACTTTAATAGTTTTCTACAACCTTACGGTTGTGGTCTGAATGGATGTTGCAAGCAGAGCTTGCATTCTGACGCTCGCTAAAAAACGCTCGCGGCGCGACTGTCGTTAAATTTTAGCCTTAACTCGGTTTTTGTCACCAAATTACGTAACATATACAAGAATGACGGCACATTGAGAAGTTTGACGCCAAGTCAAGGCAATAAATGGTTATTCACAATAAAGAGTAGGTATTAATATGCGGAATCTTTTATAATGTTTCCTACTCCATTTGTCGAATTTTTTATATTTATAAAGTTTTAAAATATAGTTATGACAAATGCAGTAAATAAGCTTTTAGTTGCACTTGGTGAAAATATTGTTTTAACTCCTGATGAGTGGAGTTTAAAACATATTTGTCAGGCTGAGAATAAAAAATGGATTTCAAATATTGTACCTGTTGAGCTTTTAAAAAGAAGTGTAAAACAAGCTGTAGAAGCTCTAGTGACGATTAATGAAGCTAACGAGTTTTATGAAGAATTCCCAAAAGAAGTTCACACGCCCAATTATGGGCATAAATGGGGGCGAATTGCAAATTATATAGAGATTAATAATCGCGCAATTGCAGAAATGTATCAAGATAGAACAAAAAACGGAATTCTTAGCTCTATTAAGCTTTTGCCTGCAATTCCACCGTCTGCAAAAAGTTGGGCAAATTGCGTTATATTGTCGCAAATTTTTCCAAATATTTATGGAGATGGGTATAATAAAGGCTTCGAAGAAGAAAATTCGATTTACGGAATTCGGTTGAATGCAGGATATAGCGCAAATATAATTGATTTTGATATTTCGATTTCACCGGAAGAACAATTTGTGGCGTTCAATGATTTGGCACATATTCATGGGTTAAAAACAGGTTTTAGAACGGTAATTTCTGCGGACCAAATTAAAGTTGCAATGCCATACAGAGATGACGTTACTTTGGATTGGAAAAATCCTGAACATCAAGAGCTATTTATCAATGAGCACGTAAAACTTATTAAACTAGGATTTGAAGCTGTTTTTATTGATTCGGCAAAGCATATCGGCGGATACGATATGGGCAATTATGCCGGAGTTGGTGCGCTTCCTGAATATAATCAAATGCAATATATTTTACATGAAATCAGAAAACGTAGCGGTTCTGAAACACTTAGTTTTGTTGGAGAAAAAAGCACTGGTGATTTTGCGCGCTATCAGAATTTAGGTTTGACTGCAGGAACTGCGTTTGTTTCTCCTGATAATTATGACAAAGTTAAATGCTGGTCAACAAAATTCAAATATAGCAAGGATTATGCCCCAGGGGTAGAAGTCTCAAACGATAATGATATGGGCGGAAGAAGCTATGAAGATCGCTTAAGACGTATAAATTCGATACTTTTTGCTTACGAATATCCGAGCGATAAGCTGCCGAGTTTTATGCAAATGGAAGATTTATTTCCGCTCAGATATGATACAAGTACGCACAATCTTATGATGACAAATCCGTCGTTTTCGTTAGACGGAACGCCCGAAAGTCATTGGGAAAATTTGTTTACAAAAGATGATGGAAGGGTTTACAACTCAAAAGTTGCGTCGCTTTTTAGATATGCGCTTAATCTGTAAGCTGAGATGTTTGTGCATTATTTAGGTTTATTATTATGGGTTGCCAAGAGAAACAAAGTTTCTCTAGCAATAATCGGATGTTAGACCTTTCAGCACGTGGTTATTGCATGGAGTAACATACTGCAGCCCAATGAATTGAACGACCATCGCGCCGCGAACATGTGTGCGAACATGGAATATGATTTTGAGGCAAGCCAGTATAGAAAAAATAAAATTTTGCATTTTACTTATGCTTGCCGACAAAATATCTACGTGCGTAGCACCGATAGTGAGCGTAAAAGTGCGGGTTTACCCGCAACATCCATTTTGTTAACAACCGTAAGGTTGTAGGAAACAATCGCGTAGTTCTTCTTTTTGCTTACTTTTTCTTCTTTTATCGCAAAAAAGAAGAAAAAGTAAGAGAATTATTTTTAAACAAAAAGTTTTTTTGAAATGTCCTTTTTTCTCTTTTGTTGCTGGTGAAGTCATTCAAAAAAAAAGTTGTTTGTTTTTTTTGCTTGCTTAATAATTTATTACAAAAAACGCTAAACGATTGACAGTTAGTCATGTTCATCCTAATATGAAGGTACTCTAGTCGAAATTTCTGCCGGATTTGACGGCTTGGAGTTAAATTGAAAGCGTCAGGTTATAAGCTTGAAACGGTTCAATGAAAAGAAAAAAGAAAAGGTAAAAGGAGAAAAATTATGCCTACTATGAACCAGCTTGTGCGTTCAGAACGTAAAAAGCTAAAAGACAAAACCAAATCACCGGCTCTTATGGATTGTCCACAAAGACGCGGTGTTTGTACTAGGGTTTACACAACAACCCCTAAAAAACCAAACTCAGCTTTGAGAAAAGTTGCCAGAGTAAGACTTACTAACGGATTTGAAGTAACTTCTTATATCCCAGGTATCGGACACAACCTACAAGAACACAGCGTTGTTCTTATCAGAGGCGGAAGAGTTAAAGACCTTCCTGGTGTAAGATATCACATCGTACGTGGTACTTTAGATACAGCAGGTGTTGCTAACAGAACACAAAGCCGTTCTAAATATGGTGCTAAGAGAGCTAAAGGAGGTAAGAAATAATGTCTAGAAGATCTAAACCGGAAAGAAGAATTCCTTCAGCTGACCCTATTTATAACAGCGTAGATGTTTCAAAATTCATCAACAGAGTTATGAGACGTGGTAAAAAATCACTTGCTGAAAAAATATTCTATTCAACAATTTCAAAGGTTGAAGAAAGAACAAATGAAAAAGGCTTGGAAATTTTCCAAAAAGCACTTACAAATGCTACTCCATTATTGGAAGTTAAAGCAAGACGTATCGGTGGTTCTACTTACCAAGTGCCTATCGATGTTAAACCGGACAGAGGTTTCGCTCTAGCTTCTTCATGGATTATTGCAGCAGCTAAAAACAGAAGCGGTAAATCATTCGTAGAAAAACTTACAAGCGAATTGGTTGATGCATCTAACGGTAACGGTGCAGCTTGCAAAAAACGTGAAGACACCCACAGAATGGCTGAAGCTAACAAAGCGTTTGCTCACTACAGATATTAATATAATATTTAATATTCAAAAAATGACGTCTTGTAATCAAGGCGTCATTTTTGTTAAAATTTGTGTTAGAATAAATACGCATATTAATATGGTAATCCATAATAGAGAAGTTGGAGGAAATATGATTAACGAAAAATTACAAGAAGCTTTTAACGAGCAAATTAATAAAGAATTTTATTCTGAATATCTTTATCTAGCGATGAAAGTTTATTTTCAAGAATTAAATTTGCAAGGTTTTGTGAATTGGTTTGATGTTCAAGTTCAAGAAGAACACGCACATGCAATGGGTATGTTAAATTACTTGAACGAAAGAGGCGGAAAAATTGAACTTAGAGCTATTGAAAAGCCTGAACTAGAAGGTACTTGCCCGCTTACAATGTTTGAACAAGTTTTAAGACACGAAGAATATGTAACTTCAAGAATTAATTACGTTATGGATGTTGCAGAAGAAGTTAAAGATAGGGCAGCAATGCACCTTCTTGACTGGTACATAAAAGAACAAGTTGAAGAAGAAGCTAACGTTGGTGGAGTTCTTTCAACTTTGAAACTTATTGGTGATGATAAAAAAGCATTATTAATTTTAGATAAAGACTTGGCGGCTAGAACTTTTGTAGCGCCGGTTATCGGATAGAATATGACATCAGAACTTTTATTTCAGTTTGATAAAAGCTTTAATAAAACAATTGTCGGTACTGATGAAGCCGGACGCGGGCCTGCTGCCGGCGGAGTCTTTGCCGCTGCTGTTTGTTTCGAAAAAGTTACGGAAGGTTTGATTAAGGACTTAGCTATTCTTAATGATTCCAAAAAACTTACGGCTAAAAAACGTGAGTCGATTTATGATGCGATTTTACATAATACTTTAAATAAAATTATTTGTGTTGAAGTTGAAGAAATTGAAAAAATTAACATACTTAATGCATCCTTGAAGGCTATGAATCAAGCTTGTTCTGCAATAATAAATTCTGATGATGTTTTAGTTTTGGTTGACGGCAATAAGTTGATAAAGAATTTCAATTATCCACAACAATTTGTGATAAAAGGCGACTCGAAATCGGCTTCAATAGCGGCAGCTAGTGTGCTTGCAAAAGTTACACGTGATAGGTATATGGAAAAATTGCATGAGGAATTTCCAATATACAATTGGGCAAAAAATGCCGGATATCTTACAAAAGAGCATTTGGATGCAATTGATAAATATGGTTTATGCAAGTATCATCGCCCATCATTTTTGAGAAAACATTTTGAGAAACAGTTGTCATTGTTGTAGTTTGTGAAGTGTTAGTTTTTGTGTTTTCAAGAATATAAAACCCTCTCTAGAATTTCTAAATTCGAAGGCAAAAGCCTTTTCATTAAGAAATTCTTTCTCTCCCGAGGAGAGATGTTGGGGGGGGGGATTTTTGGTTTTATGGATTGTGTGAAAAGTAAAGATTCTCTTGCAATGGCAGCTTATGTTTTGGATTGTGTAACGAAATGTTAAGAAATTTCTCAAAAAAAAGCAATTTTTTTTGAGAAAAATACTTCATGTATATAAGGGAATTAATATAAGTTAAAAGGTGATTAATTATGACAGATGCAATTCAAGCTATGAATGCTGGAAATGTTGATCCATATCTATTGGCAACATTACAAACTTACAATCCAAATTTTAAGGGTTCTCAATATGTAACAGAAGCTGATGCGACCAGAGTTGCGCAAGTTCCGCAATTACCTGCAACAACAGGTTCTAATGTTGCGAGTTTGCCACAAGCAGATTATTCAGAAGAGCCGGATTCAAATACAGGTATGGTTGCAGGATTGACTCTTGCTGCAGCAGGTGTTGCCGGAACAATATATGCGTTTAAAAAGGGAAATGGGGAAGGCTTTATTGCGGGTCTAAAAAATATTTTTGGTAAAAGCAAAGAAGCAGTAACAGAGGCTGCTAAAAGTAATACCAATAAGAAGTTAGAAAATCTTATTGTTAAATATGGAAAGAAAGGAGAAGTTAAATATTATGTTCCAGGAAAAACTGAAACTATAAATGACGCAAATCGAATAAAACAAATATTGGAAAGCGATAAAGAATTTGGAAAATTACGCGGACTTCGTTTTAAAACCGGGGAAACCAGTGTAACAAGTGGTAAATTTGATATTAAAACAGAAGGTCATAAATATACAGTGAAATTCAGTCGAAAGACAAATGGTGAATATAAAATTGAATCAATTTTGGATGCTGGAGGAAGAAATTCAGGCAAGCCTACAACAGAAATTCTAATAGACAAAGATGGCAAAATTATAACAAGCGGTAATACTACTGCAAATAAACGAGCTACAGAATTGGAGGAAATGGTAACCAAAATATTAAACGGTGATACAGAAACAATTATGAGTAAAGAAACAAATTTGCGTGATTTTGTTTATAAAACTCGAATCGGAGATAATGTTGCAGAATTTGAACGTAGCGCGATTTCAATACCAAAGGGTAAAAAGATAGATGATGTCATTACGGGCTACAGAAGTTTGACAAGATTAAAAGCTTTACAAAAAGGCTCTAAAGAGCTTGAAGCATATTTGTATGATGCTAAAAAAGCAGGACGTGATATCAGTGTAATTACAGAAACGAAATTTTTAGATAAAGGTAAGATTCCAGAAGGTTTCAAAATCGGAACAATGGAAATTACAAGAGGTAAAGATAAAATTCTTGTAAGAGACAATGAAATTGTAAGTATTAGCATAGGTGGCGGAAAACCAAAATTTGCAAATTCTACAGATTATAAAGCATATTTACAAAATCATGAAGAAGAAATTAGAAAAACAATTGAAAAAATTAATCAAGACAAAAAAATTCCAAAAGGTGTTGCATGTGAAATTGTACCAGCTTAAAAATTTCCTTTCTCAAATATATGCCCCCGAAATTTTCGGGGGTTTTAGTTTTTTTAAGTAATATTTCTATTAACGATTTTTCAAAAGCCCCCACCCGAATTTCTAAGTTTCGCAAGGCTCAACTTGAAATTCTACCCTGTCTTGGATTATTCGGGCGAGCATAACATTCTAATAACAACAAATCCTACCGGATTTTAATTGTTATTTTCATGTTATTAGCTCTTACGGGTTAGCTCACTCCCGTTCGCGTCACCCTACCGAAAATCCGCTCCCCCTATAAATGGAGGGGAAAATAATTTTATGCAATAATGCGAGCAAAATGTCGACGTGAATAGAGGGTTTTGGGTTTAGATGTAAAAAAGTCTTTACAATCCTTATGTCGATTTTGAAAATAGTGTAGTATATTCTTGTACTTGATTTTGAAACAAAGCTGAAACGCTGCGTAGGACAAATCTTCACAAAAGTACAGGGCAAGTTATGCCCATTAATAGTAGAATAGCGGAGGATTATTGTGCGACATTGCTGTCAATTTCGTCCTGATGATGTTTATTATCTAAAGGACAATGAGTTATTTACATCAAGAAAACTATCAATAGGTTTTTGTCCGATTTGCGGAAAGCCTGTAAGCGAACTTTCTGAATGGCGGTTTGACGGGATTTGTAATATAACAAAATTTGCCGGAATAAAAGCACAAGATTTAGCAATGAAGCACCGCAACGAAATTGTTTATTCTTTACGTGAATGTAATTATACAAAATTCAAGTCCAAGCCGTTTGGTTGGAAGTTTGGATTGAATAGAAGTGTTAAATCCGGTAAAAAAGAAGTTATTAAGCAGTATGCTTGCGATTTTTATGGGAATAGGGAGCTGGTTAAAAAAGTCGATAAGTGAATAGGTGAATAAGTGAATAAGTTCGTTTAATTCGCTTTGCTCATAATTTGAAGAAATTAGGAGTTGATAGTTATTTAAATATATTTAATGTATGACAAGTTGCTATAAATAACAATAATTAATATGAACTTATTCACCTATTCACTTATTGACTTATTCACTTTAAAAGAAGTTTTATCTTACTGGGGGCTATTGTTTCACCTTTCTCTCTCGTAACACACTCCTTGTGTACATATACGTTGCCCTTGCCCTCAGTATTTTTTTTAGAAAGTGAATAAGTGAATAAGTTCATTTAATTCGCTTCGTTCATTGTTTTGAAAAAATATAAGAGTAGAACTTTGTTTTAATATATTCAATGTAAAACGAGTTTTATTATGAATAATAACTAATACGAACTTATTTACTCATTCACCTATTCACTTATTCACTTTTGAAATAAACGTTCCATTTCCAATTTTAAAACTCACAAGAAAAAGGTATATTATGTCAAAAAAGGTTGAAGATATAAAGCAGAAGGTTAATCAAAAACATATTGAGTTTTATGACAAAACTCTGGGCGTTTTAGAATTCATGCTTCATGAATACGCTAGAGAAATTAAATACGCAGAATTTGAATTCATAGACGCACCAAAAAATTCGCTTGTCATGATTGATTTTTTGATATCGGCAATCGGTAAGGTGCAAAAAGGGCAGCGTTTGGCGTTAGGGTTAGATGATGATGTCGTTGTGAATGAAGAACCGAAGATTAATGTGGTGGAAGGACTGTGTGAGGGGAAGATTTAGGAAATGGAAAATTGTTTTAAAAGTGAATAAGTCAATAAGTGAATAGGTGAATAAGTTCATTTAATTCGCTTCGCTCATAATTTAAGAGAATAGAAACTTATTTTAAATATGTTCTATGTAAAAAGAGTTTTATGAAAAATAATATCTAAAACGAACTTATTCACTCATTCACCTATTCACTTAATGACCTTTTTAACAAACTATTTTATGGAATTATGAGAATTTGACAATGATTAGAGTTTTGATACCGAAAGATGAAGAGTTTTGGGAATATAAAGATGAGTGCAAAAGTTTGTATAAAAAAGTCCAAGGGTGGATTTGTGACACAAACTCGTTTGATTTTATAGTCAATAATACGTTCTTTTACCTGTTTTTAAACGATGAAAAATTGATTGGGGCGATTTATTATTTTGTGGATGAAAATAACAAATTATACCTCAATGGTTTTGCGAAACGAAAAATGCACCTTTTGAATATTGAATGTTTGAAAATGTCTTTAAAGTGGTTTAAAGGTGATATTCATGCAGTTGCACAAAATCGCTTGTCGGAGTTGTGTTTGAGAAGGTGTGGATTTGAGTGGGTTGGCGGGAAAGAGTTTGTGTATAAGGGGTAAAAGTTAAAAGTCGTGTTCAATGAAAATAGTTGAACACGACCTACTGTGTTTGACGATATGTAGGTCGTGTTGGACAATTGTCATCCAACACGACAAATTATTAGGAGTATACTCCGGAAAGGAAAAATATGTCATTTGAATACATCATTAATCAAGATGAAAAAATCAAAAAGCTTAAGCAAGAAGAAAAAGAGCAATTAGTAAATAAAATTTCTTCTAAATTCGTGACGCTAAACAGCGAACGTTCAGAGAATTTAGAAATGGCGTCAAATCTTGCCAACGAGATTTTCTTCAAAAATGATTTTAAATCACTAACCGACAAAAACCAAAAATGGAAAGCAAAAATCAAAATGTGTAAAACGTTCATGTTTTATCAAACCCTAAAAGCTTTTATCTGGAGAAATACTTATGCAAATGTTAATTCTATGTTCGACGTGTCAGGTGAAAATCACGACTCCAACAACGCGTCAAACAAACAAAAAGCAATGCTTGTGGACATTCTTGAAAAAATGGGTTACCAAAAGACCTGTGACCAAATCATTGATAACGCTTTACTTTATGGTGAATTGATTTCATTTACAGCGTGGAAAAAAAAGTTTGAAGAATACCGACGTCCTATTGATTTCTTTAAAAACCTTTTCTCACAAGATTTTACCAAGCTTCCGCAAATATTAGAAGCTATAAAAAATGGCAAAAATTATTGGGTAGATTCACGCAAAATTTATGACAATCCGTTCATCTACGCAGTTAATCCAGCCGATTTAGTTTTTGATTCATCACAAAAAGATAATTGGAATTCTTGTCCAAAAATTTATAGGTCTTATAAAACCGCAAGTGAAATTATTAATAACAAATATTATAATTTTACGGACGAAGAAAAAGCCGAAATTTTAGAGCTTCCGACAAGCGCAAGTCAAAATCCGAAAATAAAAGATGTTGTAAACGGTTCAACAATAGAAGTTTTAGAGCATTGGGGTGA
>CAKVND010000023.1 GCA_934777245.1 uncultured Candidatus Melainabacteria bacterium
TGGAGGTTAGGAGATTCGAACTCCTGACCCCCTGCGTGCAAAGCAGGTGCTCTACCAGCTGAGCTAAACCCCCATTTTGGTTGTTTTGGTCTCGTAACCTCTATTTGATATCGGCTACATTTATTATTCTACATGATGATTTTTTTTTGTAAAGGGGTTTTTTGAAAAAAATTTTTTAAAAGCAAAATTTATGAAAATGATATTGATAAAATTTTCTGTAAAATCTTAATTCTGTTACATTTACTCTTTAATTGTAAATATTTTGTAATGATTTGACATTTTTTTGATACAATAATTAAAAAGTGGTAAAATAGCCGAGAATTAAGGGAAAAGAGATTATGATGAGATTTTTAATGATGTTATTTACGACAATGCTTATGACTCTACAGTCTGCGCAAGCTATGAATGTAGACGAATTTATGGATAAGCATGTTGCGCCTGTTTCAGACGCTGTCGCAAAATTAATTTTCTTCCCAATTAATATTTGCGGATGTGAAGTTCCGTTAATTATTTTTTGGGTGTTGATTGCAGGTTTCTTTTTCACGTTCTATTTCAAAGGAATTTCTGTTTGGGGATTTAAACACGCAATTGATGTTGTTGCAAAACCTGCTGAAAAGCATAACGACGGATGTGGTGAAGTTTCATCATTTCAAGCTCTTGCAACAGCTTTATCAGGTACAATAGGTATCGGTAGTATTGCAGGTGTTGCAATTTCAATTTCAATCGGTGGCCCGGGTGCTGCATTTTGGATTTTTGCTGGTGCTCTTTTAGGTATGTCAATCAAGTTTGTTGAAGCAACTTTAGCAGTAAAATATAGAAGATTTAACCTTGACGGTTCTGTTTCCGGTGGCCCTATGCACTATATTGCTCACGGTTTAACCAGAAAGAAAATGCGTTGGTTAGGTCAACCTTTATCAGTATTATATGCAATACTTTGTATTGGTGGTGGCATTACAGGCGGCAACATGATTCAAATTAACCAAACTGCGCACCAAATTGTATTTATAACAGGTGGTTCACACAGTATTTTTCACGGTTATACTTGGTTAATTGGTTTAGTTGCAGCTGTTTTAATAGGTATGGTAATTGTTGGTGGTATTAAAAGCATAGCAAAAGTTACAACAATTTTAACTCCGACAATGTGTTTATTATATATTGTTTCAGGCTTAATTGTTATTTTTGCAAACTTTATGAACATTCCTCATGCAATCGCCTTAATTGTTCGCGAAGCTTTTCATCCAACAGCTGTTGCTGGTGGTGTAATCGGTACAATTATCATTGGTTTAAGACGTTCTGTTCAATCAAATGAAGCTGGAACAGGTGCAGCTGCAATTGTTTATGCTACTGCTCAAACTAAAGAACCTGTTTCTCAAGGTTTTGTAGCTTTATTAGAAACATTTTTAACAGGTGTTCTTTGTTTATTTACTTCCTTTGCAATCGTATTTTCAGGTGCTTGCACACACGCTGCAAAGGAAATTTCAGGTATTGAATTAGCGTCAAATGCTTTCCAATCAGTAATTCCGTTCTTCCCAATTATTCTTTCAATAATTGCTGTAATGTTTGCATTATCAACTTTGATTTCTTGGGCTTATTACGGACAAAAAGCTTGGACATTCTTGTTTGGCGAAGGTAAAAAACGTGTTCTTGCATTTAATTTGATTTATTGTTTATTTATTGTAATCGGTTCTGCAATGAACGTAAAATCAGTTATTGATATTACAGATGCTATGATGATTGCATTATGTGTTCCAAATATTATTGTATTGTATATTTTGTGTCCGGAAATTAAACGCGATTTGAAAGCATATTTGGAAAGACAAGATATGAAACTTGTTAAGCAGTTTATTAAATTTTAAAAATTATTACATATATCAAGTTGAGAATGGGAAATTTTATAAAAGATTTCCCATTTTTAGTATGAAGCAAAGCAAGAAACGAATTATTTATTAAGTTTTGTAAAAATATCTTAAAAAACAGGGTGTTTTGTTAATGTTTCTTAACAAAACTATTGATAAATATATACTTTTGATATATCATAAGTATATAAGAAATCCAAGTTATGTGTTCCCGTTAAAAAGTAATTTAAAATTACTTCACCCCCCCCCTCTTCAAAAATAGTTTCCCCCATTTACCCATAGGAGTTTTAAGTATGAAAGAACAATTTATCTCAATGAAAACAACATCAAATCCAAACAAATTTGTTTCAGGATGTGAAGAAATCAGCGTTTATTCAAGAAAAGTAAATTCATTTAAATCTTTGAATGCAGAAGAAGAAAAAGAAGTTGCTACAAGAGCAAAATCTGGTGACAAAAACGCTAAAAAAGTTTTGGTTCAATCTAATTTAAAATTAGTTTTAACAATTGCAAGAAAAGCTATTCACGTTGCAAAAATTCCTATGATTGATTTAATTCAAGAAGGCAATTTGGGCTTGATGGTTGCAGTAGAAAAATTTAATCCGGAATTAGGTTACAGATTTTCAACTTATGCTAGTTGGTGGATTAAACAAGCAATGTTCAAAGCAATTTCCGAACAATCATATTGCATGAAAATTCCTGTATACATTCAAGAAACTTTATCCAAGTTCTCAAAAGTTAAGGCTGAAATGGAAAGAGTTTATAACTGTCAAGTTACAAATAAAGATGTTGCTGAAAAAATGAACTTAGAACCTGAAAAAATCGACACATATTTATCAGCATATTCAACAACGGTTTCTATTGAAGGAAATTTCGACGGCAAAAACGGAAGCGAATTGAATGTTGCAGATATTTTAGAAGATGAAAAAACTAACGTTGAAGAAAATATCGAATACGAACAATTAAAAAATGATTTGAGCAATGTTGTTTCTACGCTCAAAGATAGAGAACAAACTGTTATCAGAATGCGCTTTGGTTTGGGAGATTTTGCGAAAACAACATTAGAAGAAATCGGCAAAATGTACGGCGTAACAAAAGAATGTATCCGCCAAACTGAAGCTAGAGCATTGAATAAATTAAGAAATAATTTGACTTTGGCATGTTATGCTGATTAGAGTGTAATTAAATTTTATTTAGTCTAGTAGTTTTTATTTGAGGATGGCTGGTGGAATAATATAATTTAGTAGTGTTTCTGTTGTCATCCGATAGTGTGTGATAAGTCTTTTTTTATAATACCCTCTCCCTTTTTCACCACACTTCCCAGTTGGTAAGTTCAACTGCTAGCTAGGAAGTGAAGCAGAAAACTCCCCCGAGGGAGGGGATACGTTCAGTTCATAATCTTACTTGAGAGGTTGACAGGGAGGTTGAATTTATACATGTAATTTTAAATATGTCAACCGATAATGTGTTCTTTTCTTTTTGCTTACTTTTATCTAGTAGCTTTTCTTTAAGGATGACTATGGAATATAATAGAATCTAGTAGCGTTATTGCTGTCATCCGACTGTGTTTTTTATAATACCCTCTCCCTTTTTCACCATACTTCCCAGTTGGTAAGTTCAATTGCTAGCTAGGAAGTGAAGCAGAAAACTCCCCCGAGGGAGGGGAGGCGTCCAGTTTGTAGTTTTTATTTGAAGATGACTGGTGGAATAATATAATTTAGTAGTGTTTCTGTTGTCATCCGACAGTGTGTGATAAGTCTTTTTTTATAATACCCTCTCCCTAGCCCTCCCCCAAGGGAGGGGACGCGTCCAGTTTGTAGTTTTTATTTGAGGATGACTTGGTGGAATAATATAGTTTAGTAGTGTTTCTGTTGTCATCCGACAGTGTGTGATAAGTCTTTTTGCCTTCTTTTTCTTCAGAAAAAGAAGGTTGCGCTTGCGTTTTTTTTGTGCTACATTTTTTATGAAAAAGAGAGAGGTCATTCCATGAGTGAAGGACATTGGATAGTTAATAAAGTTATTGCAGGCCATGCAATGGCATTTAATATGGACACATTGGTTACAATGTGGGCAGCAATGGCATTTTTGATTGTTGTTTCGTTTGTTGTAACAAGAAATATCAGTATATTTCCAACAAGGCTTCAAGTTGTTTTTGAAAGCGTTTTAGGTTATTTTAATGACTTGGTTCACAATATGATACATAAAGACGCTGATAAGCATTTTCCGCTTATTGCATCTTTGTTTTTGTTTATAGTTACCGCAAACTTGATGGGTCAATTGCCTTTAAGAATGATTGAATTGAAACAGGGTGAAATTGCTTCTCCTACGAATGATATCAATTTAACTGCGGGCTTGGCAATTATTGTTTTGGTTTATTATGTTGTTGCAGGATTGATGAAGAAGAAATTCAAGTTTTTCTTGCATGGTTTTTCACTTGTTGCAATAATTTCGGCTTTGATTGAGATTTTGGAATTGTTCACAAGACCGCTAACGTTGGCATTACGTTTGTTTGGTAATGTTTTGGCTGGTGAAATTCTGATTGCTGCATTGCTAGGAATTTGCGCTTGGGGTTTACCGCTACCGATGATGTTCTTTGAAATCTTGGTGGCTTGCGTTCAGGCTTTGGTATTTACAATGCTTACTACGGTTTATATAGCTTCTGCAGTTAATGAAGAAGAAGGTTAGATTTTTAAAATAAAGTAAACGTACATTAATACGAAGGAGATTAAAATGGAAGACGTTAAAACAATTTCTGATTTGGCACAATTAGGTGCCGGTATTGCAATCGGTTTTGGTGCAGTTGGTGCAGGTTTAGGTATTGGTATTGCAACAAAAGGTTTGTTGGAATCAATCGCTAGACAACCTGAAATTGCAGGTAAAGCAGTTGGTTTCTTCTTAGTTGGTGCAGCTATGGCAGAAGCTTGTGCGATTTATGCATTGGTTATTGCTTTGAAGTTGTCAGGTATGATGGGTTAATTTATAAAACCCTCTCCCATACCCGTAAAGCTCGCTTACGCTTGCTAACGGCTACTCCCTCTCCCGAGGAGAGGGGATGATATATGTAGGTCGGATTTACCAATCCGACAAAAACTAAAAGGTCAATTATGGAATTTAACGGAACATTTTTAGCATCAATAGTTTCTTTTATTGTCTTTGTTTTCTTGATGAACAAAGTGCTTTATGCACCTATGGGTAAAATTGTAAAAGAAAGACAAAGCTTTATTGAAGGTAATTTAAAGAGCGCGGAAGCTAATCATAAACGCGCAGATGAGTTATCACAGGAAAGGGAAGATAAACTTAGCGGTGCTAAAAATGATGCCCGTGAAAAATATGTTGAGTCTGTAAATGGCTTTAAGAATGAAAAAACTCAACTTGTTGCGAAGGCACAAGATGAAACTAATGGTGAATTGGTTCAAGCTTATGAAAACTTGAATAATGTTTCTAACGAAACAAAAGAGGGTTTGAAATGGAGAATGACTGATTTAGCCAATGATATTGTTGAAAAAGTTTTGGGATATAGAAGTGAAGTTCAAGGCTTTGATAACGATAAAATTAACGAAATATTGTGGAAGGTTTAGTGATGTTAGGTTCAGTTTTAGATTATATTAGCAGAACGAATTTATTTAACTTTGTTATATTTCTTTCAATATTGATATTCTTGTTTAAGAAAATTGATGTTGTTGGCATGTTGGAAAACATGAAAAATGCGGTTATTGAAAATATTGAAGCTTCTAAAACTTCTAAATCAGAATCTGAAACACACTTAAAAGAAATAGAAGAAAAGGTTTCTCATATTGAAGAAGAAATCGACGGAATTATTAAAAAATCTGAACAGAATGCAAAACTTGTTGGTGAAAAGATTATAGAAGATGCTAATCATACGGTTGAAAGCATTAAAGATAATTCTAAAAAACTTGTTGAAAACAAGTCTGCTCTTTTAAAGAACGATATTTTGAAAAGAGCGTCAGAAGCTTCTATTGAAGTTGCAAGAAATCATATTGTTAGTGAGTTGAACAACAATAATGATTTACACCAAAGATTAATTGATGAAAGCTTGGAAGCTTTAAACAGCTACAAAGGCTAAGCTTTTGAAAGGTAAAGGAAAATGAAGGTTTCTCAAAATTCTGAATTAATTGCAAAAAGATGGGCGAAAGCTCTTATGGAGTTGGCGAACGAAAATCAAGGTATCTCTAAGGAAGATATTTTGGACGATTTGAAGGAAGTGGATGAAAATATTCGCTCTTCAGCCGAACTTTCAAATGTAATTAATAATCCTTCAATTTCTGTTGAAGAAAAACAAATTGTTTTGTGTAAATTATTCCAAAATAATTTGATGCCGATTGTTTACAACTTTTTGATAGCTTTGAATTTGAAAAAAAGAGTTAACATTATAGGCGAAATTGCTAAAGAATTTCAAAAAGAATTCGAGGAAGAAAATAATGTTGTAAGAGTAGGTGTAACTTCTGCAATTGATTTGAGCGATGACAGAAAAAATGACATCAGAAATAGAATTGCAGATAAGTTGAAAAAGAATGTTATTGTTAACTGGACTGTTGATAATAGCATTATTGCAGGTCTGGTATTTAATATTAATGAAACAATCATTGATAATAGTATCAGACATAAACTTGAAAATTTAAGTAAGAAGATAATGAAAGGATAGGATATGGCAGTTATAAATCCTGATGAAATTAGCTCAATTCTTAAAGAGAATATCAGAAATTATGAGGCTAAGGCTGAAGTATCCAATATCGGAAGTGTACTAGAAGTAGGTGACGGTATTGCGAGAATTTATGGACTTAGAAACGTAATGTCTAATGAGCTTGTAGAATTCGAAGACGGAAAAGGCACTTTAGGTATCACTTTAAACCTTGAAGAAGATAACGTTGGTGTTGTAATCTTGGGTGATTATATTCATATTAAAGAAGGTATGACGGTTAAAACAACAGGTAGAATCGCATCTGTTCCTGTTGGTGATGCGCTTATCGGTAGAATTATCAACCCAACAGGTCGTCCGATTGACGGTAAGGGTGAAATTATTACAGATAAAACTCGTCCGATTGAAAGAGTTGCACCAGGGATTGTTGCAAGAAAATCAGTTCATCAACCGCTTCAAACAGGTTTGACTGCGATTGACGCTTTAACTCCAATTGGTAGAGGTCAAAGAGAATTGATTATTGGCGACAGACAAACAGGTAAAACTGCTATTGCTATTGATACAATTTTGAACCAAAAAGGCGGAGATGTAATCTGTATTTATGTTGCAATTGGTCAAAAAGCATCTACTGTTGCACAATTGGCTAAGACTTTGGAAAAACATGGTGCAATGGATTATTCTATTATCGTTTCAGCAACTGCTAACGAGCCTGCACCATTGCAATATATTGCACCATTTGCAGGTGTTGCGATTGCAGAAGAATTTATGGAACAAGGTAAACACGTTCTTATCGTTTATGATGATTTGACTAAACACGCTCAAGCTTATCGTGCAATGTCATTACTTCTTAAAAGACCACCGGGACGTGAAGCTTACCCTGGTGATGTATTCTATCTTCACTCAAGATTGTTGGAAAGAGCAGTTAAACTTTCTGATGAATTGGGCGGTGGTAGTATTACAGCACTTCCTATCATTGAAACACAAGCCGGTGACGTTTCTGCGTATATTCCGACTAACGTAATTTCAATTACAGACGGTCAAATTTTCTTGGAAACAGCTTTGTTTAACTCTGGTGTAAGACCTGCTATTAATGCCGGTATTTCTGTATCACGTGTAGGTGGTGCAGCTCAAACTAAGGGTATTAAACAAGTTGCAGGTAAGTTGCGTTTGGACTTGGCTCAATTCAGAGAATTAGAAGCGTTCGCACAATTTGCATCTGATTTGGACGCAGCTACAAAGAAACAACTTTTGAGAGGTCAAAAACTTACAGAAGTTCTTAAACAACCTCAATATAAACCGCTTTCTGTAGCACAACAAGTTACAATCTTGTTTGCAGCTAACGAAGGTTTCTTGGATGAAGTTGATAATAAGAAGATTAACGAATTCAAAGCAGGTTGGTTTGAATACTTTGAAGCTAATATGCCGGAACTTAATAAAGCATTGAATGAAGGTGCTAAGTTGAGCGATGATGATATGAAGGCTTTGAAGGAAGCATTGGAAGCTTATTCGAAAACGTTATAGAGTGAATAAGTCAATGAGTGAATAGGTGAATAAGTTCATTTTATTCGCTTCGCTCATATTGATTGTAGTAGGTCAGGCATTGCCTGACAAAAAATGAGGAAGACCCCTCACCCGAATTTCTAAGCTTCGCAAAGCTCAACTTGAAATTCTACCCTCTCCCGAGGAGAGGGGGTAAATATAAAAAAGGAGAATTGTTTATGAAATGTTACAATCACCATGACAGAGATGCATTTGCAGTATGTAAGGCTTGTGGGAAAGCTTTATGTCTAGAATGCGCTGAACAATACAAAAATGAATTTATTTGTAAAGACTCTCCAGAATGCCATCACGTAGCTGATGTAGAATATGTAAACTACTTCAAAGACAATTCTGAAGGCGCATGGAGATTTAACAGAATTGCATTTATGTTAATTGGTGCATTCTTATTCGTATATGTAATAGTTAAATCATTCATGTTCTTTATGATTCCAAATCCACTTTTAGAAACAGTATTGCTAATCTTGTTAGCTGTATTGTTGATGAAAAAGGGTATGGATTTGAAATTGAAATAGTAGGTCGGATTTACTAATTCGACGGAAACTAAATGAAGGTTAAACCCTCACCCGAATTCGTAAGGCTCACAAAGTTTGCCAACGACTGCTCCCTCTCCCTTTGAGAGGGGATAGAGAAAGTAAGTAGGTCAGGCATTGCCTGACAAAAAAGAGGAAAAACCCTCACCCGAATTTCTAAGTTTCGTAAAGCTCAACTTGAAATTCTTCCCTCTCCCTCGGAGAGGGGGTAACACAAAAAAGGATAAATTATGCCAAATTTAAAAGATATAAAAAGCAGAATATCAAGCGTTCAGAATACAAAGAAAATCACTAAAGCTATGAAAATGGTCGCAGCAGCTAAGGTTAAAAAAGCTGAAAGCACAGTAAAAGCAGCCAGACCGTTTTCTGATGAATTGTTGCATTTGTTCAGAAAAATGCTTGCAACAGTTGGCGGAGAGTATTCGGTTTCAGGTTTGAAAGTTGAACGCGGCTTGGATAACTACCCTGAACTTTTGACTAAAAGAGAAGTTAAAACTGAAGGTTTGCTTGTTATAACATCTAATAAAGGTTTGGCAGGTGCTTATAACGCTAACGTTATTAAAACTGCTTTAAAAAGAGTTGCTGAAAATGAACAAAATGGCATTAAAACCGTAATTTATCCTGTTGGACAAAAAGCAATTTCTGCTTTTAAGCATAGAAACGGCAATTATGAACTTAAAAAAGGTTATATCGGTATTGCAAATGAACCGACTGCAACAGGCGCAAGCTTAATCGCCGAAGATATTGCAGAAGATTTTGTTAACGCTAGTATTGATAGAATTGAGATTATAACAACCCATTTTAATAATATGATGTCTTATAATGTTGTTAATTGGGAAGTTTTACCTGTTAAAGTTGAAAAAGCTGATACTCACGAATTGGACGCTGTTATGGAGTTTGAGCCATCTCCACATTCTGTTTTGCAACAGCTTGTTCCAATGTATATAACAAATTCTATTTATCAAGCTTTATTGGAAGCAAACGCGAGTGAATTGGCTTCTCGTATGACAGCTATGTCAGCGGCTTCAAATAACGCAGAAGAAATGATTACAACGCTTACTATTGATTATAACAAGGCTCGTCAAGCTGCAATTACTCAAGAGCTAGTAGAAATTGTTTCAGGCGCTCAAGGCGTTCAAGGATAAAAATATTAAATATATTTTAGATGTTGTGCATAGTAGAAGCTTTTACTATGCACAATATTTTTTTGTTCGTGTATATTAATAGCGCAATTTTTAATAATCACCCAGTCGGACTCCCTTTTTCGGCAATGTTTTAATCTCTGAAAAATAACATAATTTAGGAGTTAACAAAGTTTAGAAGCTGTACTTCTTTAAGCTGTATTCAAACGGAAGCCCAGCTTATAAGCCAACCTATTGAAAAGGTTATTTACAAAGGAGGTCAAAATGACGATTAGAAAACTTACTGTGGCAGCTGCAATTGCCGTTGGTATAGCAACGTGTTCGTTCAATACGGTAATGGCAGCCTGCCCATGCGACCAAAAACCTGTAGTAACAGAAGGTATGTGTCCTATTGAGGAAATGCCTCAAGTTACAGGTCAAGCTTGTCCATGCCAAACTCCGGCTCCAAAAACAGATTGCGGATGCCCTGTTGCACCACAATGTGAACCGGACCCAGTTCCATCTTGTGCTTTATGCCCTGGAACAAAAGATTTACAGCGTGAAGATATGAAGCAAGTTTACTCATATCCTAACGCAGTTTACGGTTACAATAACTTTGTAGGTACAGAAAAAGATTCAATCTACAAAGCAGAAGGATTTTCCGTAAACAGAGAAATTAACAAACTTACAGCAGGTACAATGGGTACAACTGTTGCAACTGACGGCAACATCACAGGTGCTGCTTCAAACATTCCTTGCTTAAATGATTTGACAAGCCATAGAGGCGCGCCAATAGTTAGAGATGAAGCAAAAATGGATGGAAATTCTTGCCCAATTCAAATGAGTACGGCAAATTCAATTCAAGCGATTAAAAAGACTTTAACCCCTTTTGATTTGTCGCCGTTTGAAAACATGACAGGTGCAGCCGCTAATTTACAAATGTTCCCTGATGTTCCGGACGGATATTGGGCATCTTGCGAAATTGATAAACTTGCAACAAATGATGTTGTTGTCGGCTATCCTGACAGATTATTCAAACCTTCAAGAAACATTTCACGTGCAGAATTTGCAACAATGTTAGTAAAAGGTTTTGACAAAGACATGTACTCTTGCGCACCTGAAAAATTATTCTCAGACGTACCTACAAATCACTGGGCAAACTCAGCAATTACAGTTGCTGTACACAACGACTTGCTTAAAGGTTATCCGAACGGCAAATTTATGCCTAACCATAACGTAACAAGAGTTGAAGCTCTTTGTGCTTTATCAAAAGGTATCAAATGTGCAGAAATGGATAAATGTAAAGCTCAAGAAATCTTATCTAAATACTGTGACGGTAACACCGTTCCTGAATGGGCAATTATTCCTATCGCAAAAGCTTTAGAAAAAGGTGCTTTGAATAATTCACCTTCACCAAACACAATTGCACCATTTAAAGACGCATCACGTGCTGACATAGCAGCAATGTTACAAAACATTCGTGTAGCAGCAGGTATCGATAAGAACCCTGTAACAGCAAACAATGATTGCCCAATTTGTCCTACTGACAAAAAAGCATTCATTGAAAACGAAGAAATCGTTAAGATTCCGACTTTACAGTTGAAATTCAAAGACCAAGTAAGTGCTAAATCATCACACGTTGGTCAAAGATTTGCAGCTAAAACGTTAGAAGATGTTACAATCAACGGACACTTGTATCCATGCGGTTCTAACGTTCATGGTAAAGTTGTTGAAGTCGTAAGACCTTCTGGATGCCAAAAGGGTGCTTTGAAACTTGCGTTCACCGAAATTGAAAATTGCGGTCACAAGGATGTTTTACCAAGACAAATTCTTAACGCAGAAATCAACAAATCTAATACACCAAACATTGTATCAAGAGTTGTTACAGCTCCTCTTACTTGGGGTGGTCAAATGTTAGGTATTGTTGGTAGAACAACAGGCGGTATGTTGTCTAACCTAGGTAACGCATTAGAAGACGTAGCTTCAGGTACAGGTATCGCATTAGGTGAAGCTTTCCAAGGTCAATTTATGGCATCAGCAAGAAGCTTGGGTGACGTAGCCGTTGATACAGTAAAAGCACCTATTGATATTACAAGAACTGCTTTATCTGGAACAATGGGCTTAGTTCAAGCAACAGGTGACGAAGTTGGTTACTTGGTTGACGCTAAGGGATACAAAATCTCTGCAATTAACCCGAAAGAACACGTAACTATTGCTTTCGGTTGCAGTGGCGAATAGTAAGTTAATCGTTCGCTTAATAGGGGGAAGAAGTCGTAGGATATACGGCTTCTTTCTTTTTTTGGGGTGAATAATTATTATTAAATTGATAAACATATAAAATTTAATATTGATTTTAATAAAAAATACTTGGCAAAAAATTTTGATGTAATATAATAAAAAGACACACCGAAATATACATTTATTTGAAAGGAAACAGGAATGATTAGCAATAATCTTGTTTTGTCATCTCAAAATTTACGCAAAGTAGCAAATATTAAACAAAAATCTTATGCAACAAAACCCGGTAAGTTGGCAACTAGAGTTAAATTGCAAGCAAGAGTTCAACAATCACATACGAACTTATTTAATTTTATTAATGATTCTTTTCCGCCGAAAACTAGAATTTCAAATAAGTAAAATTATTTGTTAACTTTTAATTAACTTTATTTATTTTTAGAATTGAATTCAAATACTTGAACTTTTTTTAATAAATTCATCCATATACACGATATCATTTTTGTTACAAAACGTTACAATAGAATGAGACATGTTTTAGGACACAGGGATGGAATTTGAAACCTCATACAATAAAATAAAAAAAGTTACGAATGAAGAGTTGGCAGAAATGTGGGCTCGATATTTTGATGACCATAATAATAAAGAATTGAGAGATGCCCTTATCCTTCAATACATTTATCTTACAAGATACGTAGTAGGCCGTGTAAAAGTAGCGCTTCCGCCAACATTTTCGTATGAAGATATTTCAAGTTATGGCGTAGAAGGTTTGATTGACGCTGTTGAAAAATTTTCACCTAAAATGGGTGCAAGATTTGAAACATACGCACTTGTTCGTATCAGAGGAAATATTATTGACAAAATTCGTTCGCAAGATTTTCTTCCAAGAAGCGTAAGAAGAAAAATTAAGGATGTAAAAGAAGCGCAAGAAGAATTGAAAAAACAATTCGGTCGTTCTGCTACAAATACAGAAATTGCGAACTACTTGGGAATTGAAAGAGAGAAGGTTGAACAGCTGTTATCTGATGATACAACTGTTACTTCTATTTATGACAAAAAAGGTTCATCAGACGGGGATATTGAAATTATTGATACGATTCAGGACTCACATAATTTAGCTCCTCACGAGGAATTGGAAGAAAAAGACGTTAAGAAGGAGCTTGAAAACGCTTTGAAAAGATTGCCTGAAAGAGAAAGAACAATCATGGTTCTTTATTATCATGAAAACATGACTTTAAAAGAAATCGGTGAAGCTATTAATGTTTCTGAATCAAGAATTTCACAATTACATGCGCAAGCGATTATGAAGCTTAAGAATTTGTTAAGTGAAAATCGTTCTGAAAGATTAAAGAAAAGTATTATTTAATACTCAACTAAAATAAACAACATTGCAAATAACAAAAAATGTTGTATAATAAGTGTATGGGAAAAAGACCCTAAGAAGGTCATATCTCTTAAGGTCTTTCTTAACTTCCCTATTTAATGACTATGTAAAGTGCTATGATTATCAAAAAGATAAGCCATAGCGCTTTTTCTGTTATACAGAAAATCATTTCTCATCACCACCTTTCCGCAAATTGTCCTCTTAACTGGTCTGTGTCGGAGGTGGTAAACAGGAAGCTTATCCGCATTGTTTACTATTTTATAATAAATTTTCCGACTTGTCTATAAGCATATAGAAATATGACATAACAAAAGGTGCGTCATATGACGCACCTTACTTAGTATTTATTTTAATCTTTATTTTACAAAAAATGTTGCATTTACGTTCGCGTTAATCTTTACAACTCCGCCGGAAATTGAAGTAGGAGCTGAACCGGCAGCTTCATCTGCAACTGCTGACAGCATATTTTTTGCCATATAAAATCTTGGAGTGCTTGGGTTGTTTGCACTACAGCTCAAATCAAAAGATTTAATGCCATCTAAAGTAGTTGATAAATTTTTTGCTACAACACCGGCTCTATTTTTTGCTTTTTGAGTTGCAATTCCCAGCAATTGGTCGCATTGAGCATCATAATTTGAAACGGAGAATTTTAAATTGTCTACATTTGTTGCACCCGCTTCAATCGCCTTATCAATCATAGTTCCAACTTTGTCTAAAGATTTTGTATGAACGATAACTCTGTTTGAAACTTCGTATTTATCAAGATTTCTTTTGCTTCCGGAATAAGAATAAATAGGAGATGCGCTAAAATCAGATGTTTTTAAATAATCTCCGTTTGTAGTGTTTAACATTGATTTTAGTGCTGCTAAAACTTTATCTGAAGTTTCTTTATTCAAAATAGTTGCTTTTTGCATTGATTTTGTATCAGAAGTTATTACTGCAAAAGAGATTTCAGCAACATCCGGAGCTAATTCTGTATTTGCAGAAGTGCTAACATATATAGTTCCACGTTCAGTTGTATTTTGTTGCGTAATTGCTTGTGTAGAAAGAGTTGCACAGCCAACTAATAAGCTTAAAGCAGTAATTGTTAATAATGTTTTTTTCATATTTCCCTCCGTTTATATCATTATAACGAAATAAAAAAGAAATCGTTCATTTTTTAACAAAATATAACAAACCATTGGACTTTAAGTATGTTTAAAATATAATTGTTTTGAAGTAAACCTATGAGGGAGTAACTAATATGCCGAATAACGAAAGTGTTGGGAAAAAGATTGTAGAAGCTTTGAAAAAACAAGCAGAAACTATGGATATACAAGAAGAACAAATGGATAGTTTTTCTTCAAATTCTGATGATATTTTTGCATCATCAGCGCCTGTTCAAGAAGAAGATGATTTCTTTGCAGAACCTGTAAAACCTGCAAAAACAACAAACTTTTTTGATGATATTGAAGAAGAAAAAGATCCATTCTTTGCAGAACCAAAAACCGTAAGTTCACCAATTCCGGAACCTGTTAGTGAACAATTTGAAATGCCTGCAAATATCACAGTTTTGAAAAAGTTGATTTCTCAATTGCCAAGTGGTGTTTCAAGACATACCGGTGCTCAAATTATTAAACAAACAATGGAAGCTTTAGGAATTTCTATGAAGAGTGTTTTGCAAGATGCTCAACAAGTTCAAGAAAACTTAAAAGTTTCTGCAAGAGAATGCCAAGCTTCAATTCAAGAATACAAAAAACAAATTTTGACTCTTGAAAAACAATCTCAAAGCTACCAAAAACAATATTCTGCTTTGAATGATTTGATTAGTTTGTTTATTCAAACGACAAAGTAATTAAAAATAAAAATTCATAATAAAAAAACATTGAAGAGTTTATCTTCAATGTTTTTTTATTTGTTTTTAAAATTTAAATTCCTTCATCACCGGAAGTATCGTCCTCACTTGTTGTCGGTGTCGCAACTTTTACTCCCATTGATTCTAAGGCTGCGCGAGCTTTAGGCGCTAATGCCGTATCAGAAAAGTTTTCTAAAATGGTTTGATAGCATTCAATGGCTTCAGGTTTCATTTCGCGTAATTTATAAATATTACCGGCTTTGTAATAAAGCGGCGCAAGCTCAGTAGAAGATGATACAAGCATTTGGTTATCCAATTTGATTTTAATTCCAATCAATGTTTCATTATCTTGTGGAGATAATAACGCACGACCATAAATCTTTTCGGTCAATTTGTCTATATTGTCTGACATTTCAGCAATAGTTTCTTTAGAAAGTTTTGAAGATTTTTTGGCAGCAGATACATCTAACGAAATTGCTGATAATAGCAAAAATCCCACTAATATTGATAATAAAATTCTTTTCATTTTATACTCCAATGATATTATTATATCCTATTTCCTTTTTGCTTGCAATGAAAGCAAATTCCTCCATATTAATTATAATAAAAAGTTGATTTTTGTGTTCAATTAAATGTATGATTGTTTTATGGAAAAATTAATTTATCAAATGTTTATTTTAGGAACCGGTGAAGCTTTAGATGAATCTTTAAAAAAAGGTTTAGGCGGAGTGATATTTTTCACTAAAGATATTAAATCAAGAGAGCAATTTAAAAGTTTGGTTCGTGATATTAAATCTAAATCACTAATTCCGCCATTTTTATCAATTGACCAAGAAGGCGGACGCGTAGAAAGAACCGAAAATATTCACCCGCGTTATTTATCGCCAAGATTTGCATTTCAAGAAGGTGAAAACTTTTTGCATGAACAGAGTGAAAAAATTGCACTTGAATTAAAAGATTACGGATTGAATTTAAACTTTGCGCCTTGTGCGGATGTTAATACTAATCCGAATAATCCGATTATTGGCGAACGCTCGTTTTCATCCAACACAGATGATGTTATAAAGGGCATTAATATTGTATCAGAAGAATTTAGAAAAAATGGAATTATTCCATGTCTAAAACATTTTCCCGGGCATGGTGATGCGGATAAAGACAGTCATTTAACGCTCCCTTGTATTGATTTGCCACTAAACAAAATGGAAGAAATACATATTCGTCCATTTAAAGAAAAAGCTGATATGATTATGGTTGCTCATTTACATTGTACTTGTTTTGATAAGAATGTGATTCCTGCCTCATTAAGCAAAAATGCTGTAGGTTATTTAAGAAACAATATTGGCTATAATGGCGTTGTTATAACTGATGACATGGTAATGAAAGGTGTTCAAGATTTTGGTGCGGTTGAAGCGTGCATAATGGCAATTGAAGCCGGTGTTGACATGTTTATATACAGAAACGCCGATAAAGAAACTATCGAAATTATAGAAGAAGTTATTAAGAGAGTGGAAAATAGTGAGAGTCTAAAAGAGCGTGTCTTGGCTTCAAATAAACGGATTGCTGAATTAAAAAGTAAATTTTTGTAAATTTTTATCCGTCAACTAGCAAAAAAAATTATTTACATGTTTTAGAACAAATGGATGGTTGATAAATTCTAAAATATGATATAATTAATAAATAAAAGCGAGGTATAACATGAGTGAAATTAATGGTCCTAAATTTAGTGTTAATCAAGTAAATTTTAGTGGAGTTCAAAAGCCTCAAGTTGATGTTCCACAACAAGCTCCTGTAGAAGCTGATGCCCCAAAAATTAGTGATTTTTCTGATCCGAAAGCAGAAGCTCTAGGTCGTTCAATGTTGTTCAAGGGTGCTGATGATACACAACATGATTTAAAAGTTTTATTAGATAACCCACAAATTGCAGAAAATTCAGATGACGCATTTGAAACAGCTTTGAAAGTTGCTCAAGATGCAGGAGTTGCAAATCCTTATGAAGAAGCTGCAAATTTTGCGACAACTTCATTAGGCTAGTAGATAGAAACTGTATAAATTTTATTTTAGAAAGTTGATAACTTTTTGCAACTTTTCATCCATTGGAATTTCTAGTGCAATTATTTCTCCGTCAAACGGGTGCGGAAAATTAAGTTTGTAAGATTCCAAGACTTGTTCATCAGTTTTGATTTTCATTTTCCCAAAGCCGTATAATGTATCGTTATAAACGGGATGTCCGATACTTGAAAGATGCACTCTGATTTGATGAGTTCTTCCTGTTATCAAATGCACTTCAAGTAAAGTTGCGTCTTTAAATCGTTCAAGCACTTTAATTTTTGAAATGCTTTCTTTACCGTTTTCTACAATTGCCATTTTGTGCGGTTGATTAGGATTGCGCCCTATTGGTTTATTAATAGTAAATTCATCCTCTTCAATAACACCTTTTACAACCGTAAGATATTTTTTTGTCATTTCGCCTTGTTTCATTTTTTCTACAAGGTATTCATGAGTTTTGTTATTTTTTGCAATCATTAACAAGCCGGAAGTGTTTCTATCAAGCCTGTGTAAAATCCCACGTCTGAATTCTCCATTAACATCTGACAAATTTTCGCCATATTTATACAAAAGCGCATTAACTAAAGTTCCTGTTGTTTCAATTGTTGTCGGATGAGTAAGCATGCCTGAAGGTTTGTTGACGACAAGCATATTTTCATCTTCCCAAATTATATTAAGCGGAATATTTTCAGGCTCGATTTTAATAACATTTTCCGGAATTTCTACAACGATTTCGTCGCCTTCTTTAACGGAATAAGAAGGCTTGACAGTTTTAGAATTTACAAGAACTGAGCCTTTTTTTATTTCTGATTGGATTTTAGAACGCGAAAAATCTTGCATATAATCTGCAAGATACGCATCAATTCTTATGTTATCCGTTAGTTCGTCTATTATTAATTTCATTTGTGATAATTATTATAACAATTGCAACAACACTGATATTTATAAAGATATCAGAAATATTAAAAACAGGAAAGTCAATAAAATTCAATTTAAAGAAATCTCTTACATATCCGTAAGCAATTCTTTCATACATATTACAAAAAACACCTGCTATTAAAAGTGAAGCCCAAAAAATTGCAAAAGATGAGGCTTTTTGAATATTTTTTATTAAATAAACAATCATGGCAAGAATTGCAAAGGCTGAAAAACTTATCAAAAAGATTTTTGAGTTTTCTAAAATATTGAACGCAGCGCCCGTATTTTGGATAAAAATTAGGTCAAAAACAGGATTGCTCGGCATTGTTTCAACACAATTCATCATTATGTTTGAAAAATAGATGTCAAAAATAATAAAGAATATTATCGCAACAAAGAGATATGAAATTTTACTTGTCTTTGTCATCTGCTTTTTTAATTCCTTCATTTACAGTTTTTTGTTTAACATTAACTCTTGTAATTTGATATCCGTATCCTGTTAAACTTAATTTTATACTTAAATCATTTATATCAGCTTTTGTAATTCCGATAGAGGCGATAATATATTCGTTAACATTATCAGTATTTGAGATAAAAAGTCTTTCTAAAATATTATCGTCAGGTAATTTTCTAAACACTTCTTTTGTTTGTTTTTGCGGATATTCAACCTTGTCGCTTGCAATAGAAGCTATTGCAATAGAATTTTCCGGAGGAGTAAATTCTAAAGAAGCTGTATATTCTACTCCCGCTTCAATTTCATGCGGAGCTGTAAGTTTGATATCTAAATCACGCGCATCGCCATAAAGCATTGATGTATTTTCGGAATTTACCGCGTCGTAAGTAACTTTCCATTTGCCATCAACTTTTTTTAAATGATAAACGCTGTCAGCTTCACTATGTAATACACCATTCATATTTTTATCAGGAATAATTGCAGATGATGTTTCATCTAAACTTACGATTGCGCAGTCATCTTTTATTTCAATATTTTTGATTTTTATACCATATTTAATTTTGTTATATGATTGCCAAACATCTTTTACGATGTCAGAATAAGTTTCTAAATCAAAGCCATCTGAATTTACATAATTTTTATCATAAGTATTTATAAATTTTTTGAAATTATTTCTGTTTGCATAACGTACTTGAGAATTAAGTAATGATTTAACTTCTCGCGTATCGTTATTGAATAAATGCAAATTAAAAACAGGAGTTTTTTCTTCTGCAAAACAACTCGGAGTTAAAAATATTGATAAAAGTGTGATAAGTATAATTTTCTTCATATTGATAGTATACTTTAAAATCAAAATAACATGAATAATACAAACAAATGAGATGGAAGAAAATTCCATCTCATTTGTTTGTATGTTTTATTTAGGAGTATTTATTTTTTTATTTTGCGCTTTCTGCTGCATTATCGGCAGCTTTTTCTGCTGTTTCTTCTACTTTCTTTGCGCCTTCACTAACTTCTTTGCTTGCTGTTTCTTCAACCTTTTTTGCTTCTGCTTCATTAGGGCGTAAAGCTTTTTTCATAGCGTTTCTTAAGTCTTTTTTTCTATCAAAAATTCCCATAAAATCTTTATCTGCAATTTCAAAGGCAGCATCGTTTGATTGTTGCAATTTATCAGCTTTATTTTTAACTTCTTTTAGAGCTTTTTCTGCTAATTCTTTAGCTTCTTCAGCTGCAGTTTTTGCTTCATTTGCAGCTTTAGCATTTTTGTTACCCAAAGCATATCCGCCCAACATTGCTAAACCTGCAATACTAATTGCAGCAAGTGCCTTCATTCCAAGACCGCTTGATGCGGAATTTTTCTTTTCATCAACTGATGGGTCATAAACCATTGGCATAGATGAGTAGTCATCTTGTGGTAATTGCATTTCATTTTGTTGTGGTGCTGTCATTGCATAATTTGACATTCCATTGTTTTGAATAGGATCCATTTTTACCTTCTTTCATATTTACTTACTACTTACTTATTACACATTTGATATGCCTATTTAAAACAACTGAATGTCAAAACTTGCTTTATTGTAAAGAAATCGTTACATTATAATGCTAATGCATTATTTTTTTAACTGATAACTGAAATGGAAAATTAAAACTTGCACCGCTCTATTATATTATGTACAATTAGTGGTATGACAAAGCCTGAAATTAATCTAGTTAATACAACTGATGTTTGTGTAGAAGATGCTACTCCTGCAATGCAGAGGTACTTGGAAATAAAGAAAGAGCACCCCGACTGTTTGCTTTTATACAGAATGGGTGATTTTTATGAAACATTTTTTGAAGACGCTGTAACAATGTCGCGCGAACTGGAACTTACTCTTACAGGGCGAGATTGCGGTGCGAAATTGGGTAGAATTCCGCTTGCCGGAATACCGATGAAAGCTATTGATGGATATTTGGAAAAACTTGTGGCCAAAGATATCAAGGTTGCAATATGTGAGCAATTAGAAGACCCAAAACAAGCTAAAGGTATTGTAAAGCGTGGAGTTGTCAGAATTATTACTGCCGGAACGCTTTTAGAAAGCAACTTTTTGAACCAAAATAGCAATAACTACATGTGTGCAATTTTCAAAAACGGCGAGAAATGGGGCTTTGCTTACACAGATATTTCTACAGGTGAATTTAAAGCGTCTGAATTGACTTCTGAAATGTTGGTTACAGAGCTTGCCCGTATTCAACCGGCTGAAATTGTTGCACCGGCTAAAAAAATGAAGCTTCAACCGTTCCAAATCGTACCGGAAGAAACAGTTGATTTGCCGGATGAAATTACAAAGCTTTATAATTGTTCAAAAGTTCCTGCAAAAGTTTTTGAAGAAGATTTTGCAAAAAACAATTTGCAACAAGTATTTAAAATCAATTCACTTGATTCAATCGGCTATAACACTTGTCCAATCGGATTTAGAGCGGCAGCTGGTTTGTTAGCTTATATTTGGGAAAATCTAAAAGAGGGATTTCCAAAATTCGAAAGAATTGAAACTTATGAACTTTCTGAATTTATGGCAATTGACGCTAATACAAGAAAAAATCTTGAACTTACAGAAACTTTGCGTGAGAAAAATAAATATGGTTCTCTACTTTGGGCTATTGATAAAACGAATACAAACATGGGCGCAAGATTGCTTAAATCTTGGGTTTGTCAGCCTCTAAAAGATTTGAAAAAGATTTTAAAACGTCAAGAAGTTGTAAAACGCTTGGTTGAAAATTCTAATGAGCGTTATGAAATTGAACGCCAATTAAAAAACATTTACGATATTCAAAGACTTTCAACACGTTTAAGTAATGGTACAGCTAATCCGAGAGATTTTTTGAGTATAAAAACTTCACTCCAAGCTTTGCCGGATTTAGTTAATGTCGCAAAAACAATAGGACTGTCCGTTTTTAACCCGATTGAAAACGAAGTTGAAAGCCTAAGCGATTACGCTGATTTAATTGAGCGTACGATTAGTGAAGATGCACCAATTACGATTAAAGAAGGCGGATTGATTAAACAAGGCGTAAGTTCTGATTTGGATTACTTACGTGATTTGATGTGTAATGGCGAAAATTGGCTTAAAGAGTTTGAACAAAGAGAAAAAGACCGAACAGGTATTAATATTCTAAAAGTTGGTTACAATAGAGTTTTCGGATATTTTATCGAAGTAACGAATTCTAATTTGAGCAAAGTTCCGCCTGATTATATCAGAAAACAAACTTTGACAGGTGCAGAGAGATTTATTACTGATGAACTTAAAAAGCATGAAGATGAGGTTTTGACAGCGCAAGTTAAAGCATTTGAGCTTGAGTATAAAATGTTCAGTGATTTTAGAAACTATTCTAAAGAATTTGTTACTCTTATCAGACAAACAGCAGAATGTATTTCTGAATTGGATGTATTTACGTCTTTTGCAGAAATTGCGGTTGAACAAAATTATGTTTGTCCGGAACTTGACGAAAGTGGTGATTTCTTTATTAAAGACGGACGTCATCCTGTTTTAGAAAAAATTCTTTCACTTGGAACTTATGTAGCGAACGATATAGAACTTTCAAGCTCTGATAAATCAAAAACAGAATTTATGATTTTAACTGGCCCGAATATGGCAGGTAAATCTACTTATATGCGCCAAAATGCACTTATTGCAATACTTGCGCAAATCGGTTCGTTTATCCCTGCTGATTGCGGTAAAATTGGGATTATTGATAAAATCTTTACCCGCGTTGGTGCGAGTGATGATTTAACTTTGGGCAAATCTACATTTATGGTTGAAATGACCGAAACCGCTTATATCTTGAATAGTGCAACAGACAAGAGCCTTATCCTGATTGATGAAATCGGTCGCGGAACAAGCACTTATGATGGTGTTGCGATTGCTTGGTCGGTAGCTGAGTATATTGCAGGAAAAATTGGTGCAAGATGTATTTTTGCGACACACTATCACGAATTAAACGTTATGACTAATACTTATCCGCAAATCAAGAATTACAGAATTACGGTTAGCGAAGAAAACGGCGAAATCGAATTCTTGCGCAAAATTGTTCAAGGTGGTGCGAGCAAGAGTTACGGTATTCAAGTTGCTAAAATGGCAGGATTACCAAACTCAGTTGTTAAGCGCTCAGAAGAACTTATGAGCAGAATGCAAAGAGATTTTTCTAAGAATTTATCAAAAGGTAAATCTAAGTCGAAGGCTGATATGGAAATAGAAGTTCAAGCACCGCAGTTGAATTTATTTGGTGAATAAAATTCAAATAGTTAGAGTATGAAAATTGCCAAGAATTTTGGTAGATTAGTATTATGGAATTTTTTCTTTTATTAGGTGCATTGTTTATTGATATGATTCTTCCGGCAGTATTGCTTATTTATGTGATTATATGTGTAGTTTTAGCTTTTAGGGGAAAAGATTCGGATGTTGCTTTAAGAAGTCGTCTAAAGGCGTTGCAGACTGCTAAAATGTACCTTTCACCTTATCAAGATATATGGCGTAATTTGAAATTGTCTAATAAACATTGTTCGCTAGAATTAACAAAAGATCAAATTATTATTGCTAAAGAAAAAGACGCTATAAATGGTGTAAATAGAGAATTTATCATTATAGCTACAGAAGTTTATAGTTTTGATGAGCTTTGGAATATGTTTTGTAAAAGCTTTAGTTCTTTCAAAACATATAATGGATTAGTTCATGATGCAAAATTATTTAAAGCACGAATTTCTGAAATATTACCGAAAATAACTGTAGATGAAACATATTCTCAAACACAAGAAGAAAAGAAAATCCCTTTAAAACCGATTGAAAAACTAGATGTGAATAATTGTTCTGAAATTGAATTGACCGCGCTTCCTGGGATTAATATTGTTATGGCGAAAAAGTTGATTAAAAAGCGCGAAGAAATTGGCGGATTTAAAAAGATTGATGATGTTTTTCTTTTCTTGCATTTAAAAGAACACATGATAAATCAGCTCAGGTTTTTAATTTGTGTAAATAAAATGAAAGGCAGTCTTAATCTTAAGCGTTTTTCAGAAAGGCAAGTTGATTTGTAGTGCAGATTAGAATTTCTAATATATTAAAAAATACAAAAGTCGAAGGCCCTGAAACGCGGTATTGCATTTGGGTGCAAGGATGTTCAAATTATTGTAGAGGCTGTCAAGCGACACATACTTGGGCGCACAATGGCGGTAAACTCTACGAAACAGATGATATTATAAATGATATTTTGAATTATAAAGATAAGATTGAAGGAGTTACATTTCTCGGCGGAGAACCTTTTGAGCAAGCAGAAGCTGTTGGGCTTATTGCAGAAAAAGTTAAATCTATGAATCTTGGTGTTTTAACTTTTAGTGGAAAATATTTAGAAGAGTTGAGATTAGATAAAAAGAATTTGACGCTTTTAAATAATACGGATTTGCTGATAGATGGGCCTTTTGAAATTGATAAACTGGATTATTCACGTCCTTGGTGTGGTTCAAGTAATCAGAGATATCATTTTTTGACAAACAGGTATAATGAAACGATTTTTACTAAATACAAAAACAAAGTTGAGGTAAATATTTCCAAAAATGGCATTGTTTTTATGAACGGAATGGGTGATTTTGCAAGTATACTTCGTAAGATTGATTTAAAATCCGTAAAAAACTGATAGAATAGCAAAAAGAGGAATTTATATGAGTACATACAAACTTTCAAATCTAATCAGAGCTCGTTTTCCGATGATTTATATTACAACATTTGAGGAAGACAGAGTTACACAGTATATCAAATCTGTGGTTACTGATGAAAAGCAAGTGAAATTTCCGCGAGAAGTTTTTAAATGGACACAAACAAGTGGTTTATTTAATGATACGACCGGAAAGGCAATTACCGATACAACTTGTCCTTGCAAAATGTTAGAATTCGTCCGCAAATACGACAAAGACGCTGTTTTCATTATCTACGATTTTCATACAAATTTCGGGCCTAAAAACAGAACTCCGGATTATAACGTGATAAGAAAAGTGCGCGACATTGTACCGGATTTAAAATTAGGTGCAGTTAGAAAAACTTTGTTTTTCATATCGCCGGAACTTCTTATTCCTGAATCTTTGCAAAAAGAAATTACAATCTACGATTTTCCGCTTCCAACATTGAGCGAAATCAAAGCGAAATTCAATAACATGATTAACCAAAACAAGAGTGTAAAAATTGAATTAGCGGAAGAAGATAAAGACAAACTTTGCAAAGCTGCCTTAGGTTTGACGCTTCAAGAAGCCGAAAGTGCGTTTGCGCTTGCAATGGTAAACGACGGCAAAATTGATATGAAAGATTTGCCTGTAATCTTGGAAGAGAAAGTTCAAGTTATCAAAAAAACAGGAATTTTGGAATTCATCAAATCTGAGTATTCAATAAAAGATATTGGCGGACTGGATAATCTTAAAAATTGGTTGTTAAAGCGCAATAATTCTTGGTCGGAACAGGCTAAAAGATACTGCATTCCTGCGCCAAAAGGTGTTTTAGTTACAGGAGTTCCCGGTTGTGGAAAAAGTTTGACTGCAAAAGCCATGAGTACGATTTGGCAATTGCCATTATTAAAGCTCGATTTTGGCAAAGTTTTTTCAGGACTTGTCGGAAGCTCAGAAGAAAACATGCGACGCGCTTTAGCTACCGCAGAAGCTGTAGCACCTTCAATTCTTTGGATAGATGAAATTGAAAAAGGTTTGAGCGGACTTGGTTCAAACGGCGATAGCGGAGTTTCTTCAAGAATTTTCGGACAATTCTTAACTTGGATGCAAGAAAAAGAAGCACCTGTTTTTGTAATTGCAACTGCTAACAACATAAGTAATCTTCCTCCTGAATTATTGAGAAAAGGACGTTTCGACGAAATCTTTTTCGTTGACCTTCCAACTCTTGCAGAAAGAAAAGAAATCTTTAAGCTTCATTTAGAGCGCAGGTTGAAAGACAAAGAAGTTGCGAGCGAAATAATGAGTGTGAAAAATCTTTGCACGACATTAGCAAAAATGACAGAAGGATTTATCGGTTCAGAAATCGAACAGGTTGTTATTTCTGCACTTTGTGATGCGTTTTTTGAAAACAGACCGCTCAAGTTTGAGGACTTAGAGAAAAATATCTCTACAACAGTTCCGCTTTCAATGACGCAAAGAGAACAAATACTTGCGCTTAGGGCGTGGGCAAATGTTAGAGCAGTCTCTGCAACAAAGACGTCAAATCTTAAGGAATACAAAAAAGATGTTGACGACCAAAACGTAGCTTCAAGTCGTGGCGGAAGAACTCTTGATTTCTAGGTGCTACGCACGTAGATAAATAGTCGGCTGACAAAAGTTAGGTTACTTGAAAATGTCAGACTACAAGTCAGCCTCAATCGCGGAACTACAGGTTGGAATAGAGATTTGGGCTACGCACGTAGATAAATGGTCGGTTGACAAAAGTTAGGTTACTTGAAAATGTTAGACTACAAGTCAGCCTCAATCGCGGAACTACAGGTTGAAATAGAGATTTGGACTACGCACGTAGATAAATGGTCGGCTGACAAAACTTGGATTACTTGAAAAATGAAAATAATTATTAAAAGGCTGGATTGTTTCGGTGCTAATCGCACCTCACAATGGCGCCAAGTTAGTAGTCTAGCGTCCAGTCATCTTGAACGCGATTAGCGTGAAGAATCCAGCTTTTTATAAACTGTTATTTTTAATCTATATAACAATTAGTCAAAAGCAATCCACATTGAAAACAAATAACAATAGGAGAAAAATATGTCTTGTACAGTAATAGCACTACCTTATGCAATTTTTATGATAGTAAGTTCTGTAGCAGCTTCGATTGTTGCAGAAGCAAGAGAAAAAAATAATAATAGCATTGGTGAACTTGATACAACTTTTAACCAAGAAATTTCTTGTGAAGATATTGAACGCATAACAGAAGAACATTTTATTGAGAAAAATATTGAAACTGTTTTTATGGATAAAAATTTGTTGATAAAAACACTAACAGAGCATGGTATTAATAATGTTCAAGAGTCTTTATCGGGAGAAATTGTTGGAAGTATTGACGGATATAAATTCTGTTTTACGAAACCTTCTGAAGATAAACCGTATTCTTTGAAAATTAGTGCCAAACAATCTGAAAATATTGATGAAAAAGTAGAAGATTTGAATTCTGAATATGCATTGAATGTTCAAGAAGATACATATTTGAGCGTTGTTGAAAATCTTAAAAACAACAATATGGAAATAGAATCAGAAGAAGTTATGGACGATAATACAATTGTTCTTACGGTGAATTTGGAATAAGGAGCTAAAAAGATGTCTAAAAAAATGCAAATAAAATTACTTCCAAACGGTGAAATCCAAATGGAAACAATTGGAGTAAAAGGTAAAAAATGTCTTGATTATATTGAGATTTTGAAAAAACTTGTGAACTGTAAAATAGTCGATACCCAGCTTTCTCAAGAATATTACGAAACAGAAAGCGAAGTTTCAACATCTGATAATGCTGAAATTAGACTGGATTAATAATTGATAAAGCTATGAAGTATGATAATTTTATTAAATCTTTAGATTTGAGGTTAGCGGAATATTTTTTTGAACATAAAGAATATATCCAATGCAAAATCGGATGTTCTGCGTGTTGTGAAAAAGGCGATTATCCGCTTTCTGCACTTGAATTGCAATATCTTATGAAAGGCTATATTGCTCTTGATAACGATACTAAACAAATAGTGCAAAATCAAATAAAAACAATGAAAAAAGGTGGCGTTTGCCCTTTTCTTATTAATAAAAAATGCTCAATTTATCCTTACCGCCCAATAATTTGCCGAGTGCACGGACTTGCTTATATATGCAAAGAGCATACAATCAAACTTCCTTATTGTGTAAATTATGGCAAAAATTATTCAAGCGTATATAAAAACAATGAATTTTTAATAACTCCGATTTTAGCCAAACTTGACACCCCAAATTTACTGAAAGATTGTGATTATGGTGAAATCAAAAATCTTTATGATTGGATTAAGCACTAGGATTTTATCATCTCCCAAGCGTTGCGAGGACAAACACCTGCACAAATTCCACATCCAATGCATTTTTCATCTTTAACAAAATAATTCTTGTTTTCTTCAGCTATAGCTTTTTGTGGGCAATTATTTAAGCATAAATCACAACCAACACATTTTTCGGCATTCCAAACAGGTTTTCGCAATCGAGCAATTCCACTTTCTGCTATACCATAAACTTCGCCATTATCTTCTACTAAATCGCCAAACAAGCCTTCTTTAAACCATTCTGCGTCTTTAAATTCTTTAACGGAAATTTTTTTCTCTTTCAATTCTTTTGGAAGTGGAACAATTTTTGACCACTCAGAAAAATCAAGAAGTTCATTTTTTAATTCAGGATGTTCAATTGCATTTAAAAAATCTTCCATGCCGGCAGTTAAGAAATCTTTGTCGAACTTATCAAGCTTAACAACTTCTACGCATTTTGCTAAACCTTCGACTTTACCGCGAATGTAAACTATTCCGCCAACCATGCCGACACAAGAGCGATTACCGAGAATTGACGGTAAATTTTCGCAGTCATAACCGCAAATTACGGCAATTCCACCACCCATAAACTCAAAGCTGAAAGAACCTGTGTTTTTAAGTACCCAAAATTGTGGTGGTTCAAATTTTGGATCGTGTTTCATCAATGCGCCAGAACGTGTTCCAACTCGACCGCCTACGTAAATTTTGCCACCGGCTGCGCAATGTGCAGCGGTATCTCCGCCATCACCTTTAACAACAATTTCTGCACCGGAATTTAACCAGCCAATATCTGCCGGAGCTGAACCATCAATTATGATTTTTGTTCCATCCATTCCCATTGCGCCAACTCTTTGTCCGGGGTTGGTTACGTGGAAAGTTAAATTGTTATTTACAGAATGTTTACAACCACCGCCGATATCGTGTTGTCCGCAAGCCTCGATTTCAAACTCGCAAACTCCTTCTTCGATTTTTTTGTAAATCGTTTGAAGAAGTTCTTGTGTTGACATTCTTGTGTTATTTTTTAGTGATTTTATTTTGCAAATTGTCATGATTTTTCCTTTTTTTTAAGGGAATAGGGGAATAAGGTAATGAGGGAATAAGTGGTATTAAATTTTTACTTATTCTTTGCGTTATATTTTTGAAATATTATTATGGATTGCTTCGTCGCTTAAAATTGTTGTTGCTCCTCGCAATGACTTGGCGCTTGATTTTTAAATTGTCTGTCATTGCGAGCCTTGTAAGAGGCGTGGCAATCCATTTAAACCTTTATTCCGTACATACTTTTAAAATATTTCTATAACTTCTTATTCCCTCATTCCCTTATTCCCCTATTCCCTTTTCTTAACAACTATACTGAATATCCAGTCTTCGTGAAATGTGCTTATCTACCGTAATCAACGCATCTGAACGTCCTACCGGTAAAGTTGAACAGCCAACAGGTGCCATAAGTTTCTTGAGTTCAATATCTGTCGCTAGGATGTAATTAACAAGGTTTTGCGCAACCTTATCGACATCCAACCTTTTAACCAAACATTCTTGCTGTGCAGCAATTCCCGCAGGACAAAGTCCTGTATTACAAGCGTTGCATTTACCAGTGTCATTTCCAACACATCCTGCAATTTCCATAAGCATTCTGCCTGTAAATACACCGTTTGCGCCAAGACAAATAAGTTTGAACGCGTCAGCCGCGAAACTTCCTGTTTGTCCTAATCCACCACCTGCAAACAATGGAATTTCGCCTTGTCTGCCTTGATGAACAGCTGCTAAATAACAATCTCTCAATTTTGATGTTATCGGATGTCCGGTATGGTTCAGAGAAATTTCGTGTGCTGCACCCGTTCCGGCTGCTAAACCGTCAAGGAAAAATCCGCCAACGATGTTATAAGGGTCGCGAAGCAAGTTGTTGTAAACAGAAACACTCGTAACAGACGCCGCAACCTTAATCGCAACAGGAACTTTGAAATTAAACGCCGCATTCATAGACAAAAACATCTTTTGAACGCTTTCTTCTATCGAATACAAGCCTTGATGCGTTGGTGGAGAAAGTAAATCTGCTTTTGGTACACCTCTAATTTCTTGAACGTATTTTGCAACTTTGCTTGCAAGTAAAAGCCCGCCGTCTCCTGGTTTAGCGCCTTGACCGATTTTGATTAAAATGCCGGCAGGATCTTCTGTCATCTCAGGCAAAGACTTGATAATTCTGTTCCAACCGAAATGACCTGACGCGATTTGCAAAATCATATATTTTACATATCGTGATTTTAAAAGCTTAGTCGGAATTCCGCCTTCTCCGGTGCACATACGAATTGGAATTCCCATAACTTCGTTTAAGTAAGCAGTTGCAATCGCCATCGCTTCCCACATACGCCAAGAAACTGCACCGATAGACATATCACCGAAAATTATCGGATAAATCCATCTGTTAGGCGGAAGTGAAGTTGTTTCAATAATTTTTCCGTCTTTAACGTCAAAATTCAATTTGTCGGCTTTTAAAACTCGTCCAAACGGAGTCTTTAGTTCAAAAGTGTGTCTTTGTGCGTCCAAAGACGGGTCTGTCATTTGAGAAATTCTACCGATTTTAATTTTGTCCAGAGTTCGACCTTCGGTATTTAAGTTAGAACGTCCGCCTTTCTTAAACGAATCAGCTTTTTGAGCTCTATAGGCTACAGAATACTTGTCGTCTTTGTTGCGAACAGCTTTTATTGCGCCATTTGGGCAAACATTAGCACACATTCCGCAACCATGACAATAGTTATCCAAAGAAACTCTTTGCTTGATTACTAAAACTTTTTCGGCTTTTGATTTTGATAAAATCGAATTTGTTTTTCTTGTTTCAACCGCCGGAACAATCGCGTTGAAAGAGCATGCGGCCGTACATTTCCCACAACCTATGCATTTTTCTTCGTCATACTCGATTATCCAAGGTAAGTCGCTTTTATGAAGTTCATTAATTTTTACTGTTGCCATCTTTCTACCGTCAAATCATCCCTAACTATTACTGTTTCATGCTCATTTGGATAAATATCCTGCGTTAAATCTCTATTCGGCATCAAATCGTTTATTCCGACAACTTCTGATGTCATAATTACTGTATCATTATCGCGTCCGATTACAACCGGACGAAGCTTTTTGGAATCACAAACACAAAGGAGTTCCTTAGTTGGAGTTACTGCAAGAAGTGTATTTGGGCCGTTGATTTCCAAATGAGATAATGATGCTTTTATCCTCAACAAAATTTCTTTATCTTCACGCTTAATAATTTCATCATACTCTAAAGGCGTTATCGTGTGTTTAAAATATTGAAGTGGCCAACCGAGAATTTTATTGATGTAATGTAAAGAGTACAAAAGACATTGTGAATCTGATTCAAAGCCCATATAACCTTTGTAAAGCTTTTGTTGATAATACTTGTTTTTTTCGTAGAAAGTATTTTCGCCATTTACTAAGCCTGTATAACCTTCCAAGAAAAACGGATGGGCAGCGTAGCGCACAATATCGTAGTTAGTATTTTGTCTGCATTGCGCTGTAATTATGCTGGAAGTTAAGTCTTTATTGCCTTCCCACAAATCAAAATATGTTCCTATGTCGCGAGGGCTGCCAATTTCTTTAAGAGTTAATGTATCAGGCCAAAAAGAATAGATATAGCCTGAATTGTCTTGCTCAAGCGCTTTCCGGAGTTTTATTGCAGTATCAATAAGTAACTCCTCTTTTTCTTCTTTTGTAGCATGTTTATAACTCTTAGGATATTGAACAACTTCAAATATATAATTTGGCATTGCTTCAATTTTCAAGCCCTTTTTATTGTTAATGTTCGGTGACCATTGCATAACTCGAGAGAAACCGATTTCACGCAAAATGTCTTCTGCAAGTCTTGTACCTTCAACAGTTGCAGCCATTGAAAGGAGCGGTAAGTCTTTGTAATTTTCAAACAGTCCGCCCATATCTTGCATAATAAAAGCAAAACCCGAGTCATCATGACCTTCTTGTTGACTTCGCATAAGCTTTAGAGCCAAAGACGGATGTAATTTCTTTTTCGATTTTATAGCGCCAATTCTACACATTTATTTTTTAATCCCCAATGATATATAGCTACAATTTTACAGTTATTTTATGTTAGCGTCAAGAGAAAAGTTAAGTATGAATTGTTTTAAAATAAAAAGTTTTTTGAAAAGTAATTTTTTCTTTTGTTGTGAATTATTAAATAATGGATTGCCACGAAAATCTGGCGATTCTCTCGCAATGACAGCACGTTGGAAAGCCCGATACCAAGTCATTGCGAGGAGTGATTATCATTTTGGCGACGAAGCAATCCATTAGTTAATTTTTTATCGTCCGCTCATATATCTACGTGCGTAGCATCGCATGAGACGTTTAGCGGGTAGTATCACTTTAAGGGTGACTTGGAGTTAGAAAGTAATCTGGTAGTCCGACTGTTGTCGTCCACCCATATTCCTACGTGCGTAGCACCGCAAGAGACGTTTAGCGGGTAGTATTACTTTAAGGATGACTTGGAGTTAGAAAGTAATCTGGTAGTCCGACTGTTGTCATCCGCCCAAATTTTTACGTGCGTAGCACCGCAAGAGACGTTTAGCGGGTAGTATTACTTTAAGGATGACTTGGAGTTAGAAAGTAATCTGG
>CAKVND010000024.1 GCA_934777245.1 uncultured Candidatus Melainabacteria bacterium
ACTGCGCTTAAACAAATTTGTAACCACCCTTATCAATTCTTAAAAAGCGGTGAAACTTCTAAAGAACTTTCAGGTAAAGCTGAAAAATGCGTTTCTTTGGTGCAAAGTATTTTGGATAATAATGAAAAAACACTTATTTTTACGCAATATAAAGAAATGGGCGATTTATTAACTAAGATGCTACTTGAAGAATGCGGTTCTGAACCTTCATTTTTCCACGGTTCATTAACTGTTCCACAACGTGAAAAATTGATTGAAGATTTCCAAACGAATGACGATAGAAAAATTATGATACTTTCACTTAAAGCAGGTGGTACAGGTCTGAACCTCACAAGCGCAACGAACGTTATTCACTATGATTTGTGGTGGAACCCGGCTGTTGAAGATCAGGCGACAGATAGAACGTATCGTATCGGTCAAGAAAAGAACGTTATGGTTCACAGACTTATTACACTCGGAACTTTTGAAGAAAAAATTGATGAGATGTTGAAGTCTAAAAAGGAACTTGCTGATTTGGCGGTTTACGAAGGCGAAAAGATTATTACAGAGCTTTCAGACAAAGAAATTTACGATATTTTCTCTTTGACTGCAGGTTAAAAATAAATATAGGGAATAGATATGTTAAATTTTATAGTAAATTCGTATGTATTAATATATAAATCTATATTACCGTTAGTTCCAGTTGCATTTTTGCTAATTGTCTACTTTTGTAGGAGGAAAATGGTTTTTGATTTAAAAATTATAATTGTTATGATTTTACTATTTTATTCATACATTCCACTTTTCTTTTATAACCAAGCGCAACAGTATTTAAGTCCGGAAACGTTAGATATAGATAGCGCAATAAAAAAAAGAGAATTGTCAGCGAAATTATCAATTAATCCATTTACTAAGAACATGATATATAATAATGTCGCTATTTTAAATTTCAGAATAAAAAATTATGAAGGTGCTGATATTGCAAGAAAAAATGCAATTCGTATTATCAACAATCAAGATTTTATAACAACGCTATTAATAAGCAAGGGTTATAGCAAAAATGGAAACTATGATGAAGCTATTAAAATTTTAATTAATAAAAAGAATCAAGAGACAGATTATAAAAATAAAATGGTGCTCAATGATTTGTTGTCCAATGTTTATATGGATGCAAAGGCATATTCTTTAGCTTTTAATTCTATAAACGAAGCTTTAAGAATTTATAACGCACATCAACAACAAATTCCGTTTCCGTGTGGGATGATAAAAAAGCGCATTACGATAGAAAAAACAATGAAAACTAATCGTTTTATAAAAAAAGATGAAGATTTAGTGCAAACATATTGTAACGCAAAATTTTAATAAAATAAGTTTGATATATGAAAGAACAAGATTTTATCAATATTATAAAAAATCAAATAGGCACAAAGTATATTGGTGATGATTGTGCCTATCTAAAAGATTTTGGCATTGTAATTTCTCAAGATAGTTTGGTTGAAGATATACATTTTAAACTCGATTGGTGTTCTCCTTTTCAACTTGGCTACAAATCCGTAACCGTAAATATTAGCGATATATTAGCTTCAGGGGCGAAACCTAAATTTTTAACAATATCTCTGTCGCTTCCTAAAACAACTAAAGGAGAATTCATTGAGGAGTTTTATAAAGGTGCGCAGTCGGCCTTGAGAGGGGCGGAAATAGTTGGCGGTGATATAACCGGCTCTACTGATAAAATTTTTATTTCAATTACTGCTATAGGATCAACTAACGAACGTAAAATTTCTTCAAGAAAAAATGCTAAAGTCGGACATGTTGTAATTATAAAAGGTGAATTCGGTAAAAGTTCAGCCGGATTAAAAGAACTTATGCAAGGCGGGAAAAATCTTGAACTTATAAACGCTCATTTAGAGCCTCAATTAGAAGAAAAATTCGCAGAAGAAATCGCTACACAAATAAATTCTGATTATGCAATGATGGATACTTCTGACGGCTTGGCAGATGCTTTGTTTCAAATCGCCAATGCAAGTAATGTTAGTATAAATGCTAATGATATCGAAGGAGTATTTGGCGCAGAAGATTATAAACTTGTTGCAACTGTTCCGAAAGAATTTTTGCCAAAATTATCTGAGTATGAAATAATAGGTGAAGTAGTAGAAAAACAAGATTACATCTTAAAAATAGGAAATAAAAAATACTTGAATTATGATGAATTAGATTTATATAATCACTTTGGAGAGGAATAATGAAAAAGTTTTCACTTATAATAACCGCCGGCGGAACTTCATCACGCTATGGGAATACAAATAAATTACTAGAAAAAATTAATGATAAAACCGTAATAGAAGAAACTGTTTCAAAGTTTGTTGATTTCGATGAAATTGACGAAATTATTATTTCTGCTAATAATTCTATTATTGAGATTTTGTCGGAGCTTCTTAAAAATCCTAAAATTAAAATAATAGAAGGCGGAAATACGAGACAAAAATCTGTTTATAATGCATTACAAGTTATTAAAAATGAATATGTGCTAATTCATGACGGTGCGCGTCCTTTGATTAGAAAAGATACAATTGCGTATGTTTTAGAAGCGGTTGTTGATAAAAATGCTGTAACTGTTATGACAAAGACTACAGATACAATTAAAGAAGTTGATTCAACTGGTAGAATAATCAGGACAATTGATAGAGCAAAATTGTATAATACTCAAACGCCACAAGCTTTTAAGACTTCTATAATTAAAGAAGCGCATGAAAAATTAAAAGACGGAAATTATACTGATGATTGTTCTATGCTGGAAGCCTTGAATGTACCGGTTTATATAGTAAATGGCAGTTATACAAACATCAAAATTACAATCAAAAGTGATTTAGATTTTGCTAAATTATATGTTTAAAACTATAATACTATTTTATTATCCAGAAATATGTTGACTTTTTTATCGCAATCATTAAATCTTTAGTATGACTAAAGATTATTATAAAATTTTAAATATTTCTGAAAATTCAACACAAGATGAAATTAAATCTGCATATCGTCGCCTTGCAAGAAAATGGCATCCGGATGTTGCAGGTAATTCTAATGAAGCAATAAACAAATTCAAAGATATAAATGAAGCTTACGAAACTTTATCAGATTCAATTCGCAAATCGAATTATGATAAGGCTAGAAAGTTTTACTCATATTCAAGCGTAAATACTAAAGAAGAAACAAAGACAACAAAAAGCACTTCAACAAAAGAGAATAATTTTAAAAATACAAAACAAACTTATCACACAAAAGATAGTTTCAAATTTAGCTGGGAAGATTTTTTCTTCAAATCACAAAAACAAGAAACACCTGCGCCTAAAAAAGGCAAAGATGTATATTCTGATATAGAAATTTCTATTTTTGAAGCTTTAGGCGGAACAACAAAAGTTATCAACATGTTGCAAACTAACATTTGTCCAAAATGTGGTGGCAGAAAATTCGTTAATGGCTCAGAATGTTCATTCTGCAAGGGAAAAGGGGAAACTTCTACTTATAAAAGATTTAACGTTAAAATTCCTGCAGGTATTAGTGATAAATCTAAAATAAGATTGGCAGGGGAAGGTGAAAAAGGGATTTGCGGGGGAGCAAATGGGGATTTGTATTTGACAATTCATATAAAAGAGCCTAAAGGCTACAAAACAGAAGGTTTGAATATATTAAAAACAATTCCGATTACTCCTTTTGAGGCTGTGTTGGGTGCTAATATTTCTGTTCCGACTTTACAAGGTAATATTTCTTTAAAAATTGCACCAAATACTAGAAATGGTCAAAAAATCAGATTATCTGGATGTGGAATAGAGCAAAATAAACAAGTTGGTGATATGATAGTAACTGTAGAAATACAGATTCCAAAGAATTTGTCAGACGAAGAAATTAGTTTGTACAAAAGATTGGCAGAAATTTCTACGAGTTCTGTAAGATGATGTTGGGGTAGAAACCCCAACCTACATTTTAATAATACCCTCTCCCGCCTTCTCGTTTCCCTCTCCATGTAAAATGGATAGAAGGAGAGGGGAGTAGAACGCGTTAGCTTGAACATCTTTAGCGCATCCCCTCCCTTGGGGGAGGGCTAGGGAGAGGGTATTATTAACTCTAATTAACTCTAAAATTTATAAAACCCTTTCTAGAATTTCTAAATTCAAGGGCTAAAACAAATAACAAACGCCCTTTCATTAAGAAATTCTTTCTCCCCATAGGGGAGAGCTCGGTACACAATTTTTTGTTTCTTACAAAAAGGAAAGTATAAAAAAGGATAACAAAATGTCATCAATAAAACTAAAAGAATTATTTGCATCAATTCAAGGCGAAGGTCCGTTTATGGGATCTAAACAAATATTCATACGCCTTTGCGGATGTAATCTTAAATGCAAATACTGCGATACAGATTTTGATATAGAAAACGCTAAAGAATATTCTATGGAAGAGTTGGCAGATTTTGTAAATCAACACAAAGAATGTCATTCTGTTTCATTAACAGGTGGTGAACCATTGTTGCATACAAAATTTATTAAGGATTTTGCTAAGATTTCGCAACTTCCTATATATTTAGAAACAAATGCGACTTTGTATGAACAATTGAAAGATGTTATAGATATTGTTGATTATGTTTCAGCGGATATAAAGCTTCCAAGTGCAACAGGGCTTGAACCGCAATGGGATAAGCATGATAAGTTTTTTGAAATAGCTTCTCAAAAATATCTTTATATAAAAGTTGTATTTGACAAAAATATCACTGATTCTGAAATAAATGAAATTTGTAAACTAGCAGGAAAATATGATGTTGAATTAGTTTTACAACCGATGATGTTGGGTAAGACTCCTTCAATTTCATCTGATTTTATGGAAGAAGTTTTGGATAAGTGTTTGCAAAGATATCAAAAAACAAGATTGATACCACAAGTGCATAAGTTTATTGATGTTATATAATAAAGAATGGCGAAGCCTTTAGGCTTCGCCATTCTTTTATTTATTTTTTAGTTTAACGAACCTTTTGTGGATTTGCAATTTTTAACATTCCGTTTGTTTGTTTTCCGGATACCACAGGTCTAATATCTGTAAATGTGTCTGTTGTACAGTCAATTATAACAGTTATTTTATATTCTGTAGGCCAATTATTAATTGTATAACTTGGATTAATAGAACAGTATGCATCTTTATAAGATCCATAGTTAATCGAATTGTTTCTGCCAACATTGCCATCATCAATATATGCCGGTAGTAAATCCTTTCGCTCTTGTAGGTTTGGAGCAGTAGAGCCCTCTGCCGGAGAAATAGGAATTAAGTAACCTTTTGCATCGTTTGAGAAATAAAGAGTTTCTTCTTCATACCCATTATTAGTTCTTGTTTTGGGAACCGGAATTGCCATTTTAATAAAAATCCCACCGGTCGTAGCTGATGTTACATTATATGCATACATAATTCCATTGTTAGCACCCGTAAATACATGTCGTTCAATCTCCGGATCTGTAAGCTCTGGTGTTTTTGGCTCATCTGGCGTTTTTGACTCATCTGGTTTATCTGACTCATCTGGTTTTTTTGACGCTCCTGGTAGTTTAAAAGTAATATCACTTGGATCAAGAAGATTAAAGGTCGGTGAAGCTTGCTGAATATTTGTGCCACCATTATTTTCGTTTAAACTACTATCTACATCACTTCTGAATATATCAGGGTTATTAATTACGGCTTTATATGACAAAAAAGGTAAATCGTTATTTGCAATATTGAATTCAAAATCGGAATTTGCTATTTTTTCCGGTTCTTTTAATAAATTTTCTGCATGTTGCATTATGTCTTTAATAGATTCAATATTATTAGCCTTTGCATCTGCAATCGCATTATATAGATTTATATAACCTGTATAATAATAAAGTTGATAAGCTTTCTCTGTTGTATGTTTTGTAATCACCATACCCATAGCTGAAACTATACCGATAATTCCTATACATAACAGCAACTCGGCAAGGGTAAAAGCTCTCTTAAGTTTTTTCATACCTAAATTATCTCCATTAGCTCAGTATACTTTTCTATTATAAAGCATGTTTTATTAAAGTTCAATGGAGTTACGTCCAAAACAGTTTGATTTTCTTTAACTGCGTATACAGGAATTTTTCGTTTTACAGCCTCCAAAACAGGTATACCACCAATCGAATTATAAGGTACGACTAAAAAATCCAAATCATCTATTTTATATCCGACATCTTCAAGTTTTGGAGCTTGGTTTAGTCCTAAAAGAATACAAGGTAAAAATGTTGGCGTGATATATTCTGCCGAACATCTTTTATCTACAATTTCCGTAGATATTGAAACATCATCAAACGCAGGAGCGTGCGCACAAGGAATTGAAAACTCTTTTGAAATGTAATGCGAAATAATGGCTTCTACTCCACCAACAGGGTCAACTCCAATTCCATTTGCATAATCATCGCCCTGTTCGTCAGGGAAGCGACAAACAATCGCAATTGCTTCTGCGCCTTTCGTAATAAGTTTTTGCGCAGCGCGCTTTAATGTCTCAAGATTTTTAACATTTCCCATTGAAACACCTGAATTATCGACAAAAAATTCAACGCCAACTTCTTCGTCTGTTATTTCATAACCTAAAATATTTAGTCCGTATACTGTTTCTACTGCGTTAACAGTATTTATGTGCACATTCAAAACATCTTGCTTTATAGCCTTATCAAAAATAATTCCGATTTTATTATCTGAAGATGGATTTATGCAAACTTCTCCTTTAAAAAATCTATCAAGCGAATAGCCTTCCACATAAAGCATATTTTCTGTAATTCCGGAAAAACACGCAGCATTAACTACATTTGGATTCACTATAAGATTACATTTTTTCGCTAATTTTCTAGCCCAGCCGGAAGCATCTCCTGCAAATCCGCCGATTGAAGCTCCAACTCCTGTTGGAACAATAAAAGCACCTAATTTTTTCATACATTTATATTAGCATGCACATGTTAATTAGCAATGACATGGCATCGGACTTCCCAGTGTTCCGTCATTCTGAAGCCGATTAGGCTGAAGAATCCAGCTTTTTAATTAAATGAATATAATACCCTCTCCCGCTTTCTCGTTTCCCTCTCCATGTAAAAATAAAGAAGGAGAGGGAAGCGATACGCGCTTGCCTGAACGTCTTTAGCACGTCCCCTCCCTTGGGGGAGTTTTCTACTTTACTTTTAAGCTAGTCGTTGTGCTTACCAGTTGGGAAGTGTAGTGTAAAGGGAGAGGGTATTATTAACTATTTAAAAAACAGGATTGCCATGAAAATCTAACGTTTTTTGCAATGACGCTAAGCTAGCATGTCTTACTTCCGGTCATTGCGAGGAGCAGTGGCAATTTTGGCGACGAAGCAATCTATTTCTGTTAATGCTTTTATATACAAAATGCATTGATAGAAATTCTCTATCAATGCATTTGAATATTATTGTCAACCGACTGTAAGTCTACGTGTGTAGCGCTTAGTCATCAGCGTGGCCAGCTGTACCAAGAACGTCACGCATTTTGTGCATAACCATTTCTTTAACAGCAGTTCTACCAGGTCCCATGTATTCACGTGGGTCAAATTTTTCTGGATGTTCTACAAAGAATTCTCTGATTGTAGAAGTCATAGCTAATCTTAAGTCTGTATCGATGTTAATTTTAGCTACACCATGTTTAGAAGCGTAGTTAAGCATATCTTCTGGAACACCTTGAGCATCAGGTAAGTTACCGCCGTATTTGTTACATTTAGCAACGAATTCAGCAGGAACTGAAGATGAACCGTGAAGAACGATTGGGTAATCGCCGAAACCAGCTTCTTTCAAAGCATCTTTAATTTCTTTTAATCTATCGAAGTCTAATTTTGCTTCACCTTTGAATTTGTAAGCACCGTGAGAAGTACCGATAGCGATAGCTAGAGAATCGCAACCAGTTTGTTTAACGAATTCAACAGCTTCGTGAACGTTAGTGTATTTAGCATCTTTAGCATCAACGTTAACGTCATCTTCAACACCAGCAAGTTTACCAAGTTCAGCTTCAACTGAAACTCCTCTTTCGTGAGCGTATTCAACAACTTTTTTAGTTAAAGCTACGTTTTCTTCGAATGGGAATCTTGAACCGTCAATCATAACTGATGAGAAACCACCGTCGATACAAGCTTTACAAATTTCAAAATCTGCACCGTGGTCTAGGTGAAGAGCTATAGGAACTGTAGTTGTAGCAAGAGCTGCTTCTACTAATTTGATAAGGTAAGTTTGGTTAGCATATTTTCTAGCACCAGCTGAAACTTGAAGAATGATTGGTGATCTTGTTTCTTCTGCAGCTTCTGCAATACCTTGCAAAATTTCCATGTTGTTAACGTTGTAAGCACCGATAGCGTAACCGCCAGCTAATGCTTTTTTGAACATTTCGCCTGTTCCTACTAATTTTCTTTCACTCATGTGAGTTCTCCTTTTCTAACATTTGGAGCTTCTTGGAATTTCGCCCTTGTATAAGTTAAATCTTCTTCGAGCTCCCTATTTCTAAATAATTTTATATTGATTTATACCCTTGAAATTACTACAAAAAGGATAAAAAGTAAAGAGCAAAAGATTTGCGATTTGAAGTAAAAAATATCTGAACAGGCACTTTTTTAATGTTATTTCATGTATTTTAACAAAACTTGAGTATTAACACTATTACCAGGATATTTGGACGGCAATGGCAAATAAGGTGCACCTGTTTTTACAGCGTTTAATACAGCTGCATTTGCATTTTGATTTGTAGAATTCACAATAAACGGTTCTGTTATTGTACCATTTTTAAGAACCCTAAATTGAACAGTCACTTCATAATCTTCATTTGCTTTGTACGGTATCCAATTTTTATGAACAGCATTTGGTAAATATTCAAAATATTGATTTAAATTTTCGATAGGTTTTGTGTTTGTTTGAGAATTTGAAATTTCTCCTGCAAAAATTGGCAATGTAATAAATGATAATAAAATTAAAAATTTTTTCATATTTAAATTATATCATGATTTTAATAGAAAAAGACAATGCTTCAAAAGCAAAAATTGCAACCGATTATGGTGAAACAGCTATAGAAAAAAGAGCTCTTTTAGCTAATACAAAAGATAAATGTAAATCTTTCTGGAGAAAAATAACAGGAAGTTGGAACAAATCAGCGACAAGAAAAGCTGCTAATGAGGCTATTGATGCAGGTAATAATTTGTTAGAAAAAGTTGAAACTACGTCCAAAAATGAAGCAGAAATTATAAAAAAAATAAAAGTTGTTAAACAGTAATGTGCTTTTTGTGAAAGATTAAACTTCTATGCTATAATCGTCTAGGGAGATTACAATGGACGATTTTAAACACTATACTGTTATGTTAAATGAAGCGGTTGACGCATTAGAGTGTCAAGACGGTAAAATATATGTAGATTGTACGTTAGGTGGTGGCGGTCACAGTGAATTGATTTTAAAAAGAATTTCACCAAACGGCAAATTGGTATCTTTTGACATCGATGACGAAGCAATTCATCACGCTTCGGAGCGTTTAAAAGATTGCAAAAATCTTACAATTGTAAAATCTTCTTATACTAATATTAAACAAGAATTAAAAAAACTTGGTATCGAAAAGATTACCGGCGGGGTAATTCTGGATTTGGGCGCATCTTATCATCAATTAACCAAAAGAGAACGTGGTTTTTCATTTTCAAAAGACGCTCCGCTCGATATGAGATTCAATATGGATGCAGATTTTAGTGCTTATGATGTTGTCAATAAGTATTCAGAAAATGATTTAGTAAAAATTTTTAGTGAGTATGGCGAAGAAAGATTTTCAAAAAGAATTGCTAAAGCAATTGTCGAAAAACGCCGTGTTGAGCCGATTAAAACTACAAAAGAACTCGCTGATTTAATAGTTAACTCTACTCCGCATATTAATTCTCGTATACATCCCGCCACCAGAGTGTTTCAGGCTATAAGAATTGAAGTAAATAATGAGTTAAAAAATGTTAACATAGTATTGCATGATATTCTAGATTTGTTAGATAATGGAGCTATAGTTTCGGTAATAAGTTTTCATTCTTTAGAAGATAGAATAGTAAAACAAATCTTTAAGTTTGAAAGCCAAAAATGCAGATGTAATGAAATGATTTGCAAATGCGAACCGCCAAAAATTGAACTTGTAAACAGAAAACCAATTATGGCGAGCGAAAAGGAGATTTTGGAAAATCCACCATCACGAAGTGCTAAATTAAGAGTTGTGCGCGCTATTCGTTGAGGGTAGTTTTGGGAGTAGAGGAGATAAAAGACTTTGGTTTCAGCTTTAAAAATCAACAACAAATCAAACAAAGGATTAGATAGCTTTATTAAAAAACTTTCGGGTGAAACTACAAAAGAATATGAAATTAAAGAACAAGAAAAAAAATCTTTTGTAGATAAATCTATTCAAAATTTAGCTGTTAATAGTATAATAGAAGGGTACTTTCCAAAGGAGAATTTCGTAAGAGATATGGCAATTAAACGAGTAAATAAAACTTTATGCGTGATTTTGAGCCTTTTAATAGGAGTTGTAATTGTAAGTTATTACTTTGTTATATCTTGCGAAATGAAGCTAAATAATTTGAGCAGAGAAACTATTGTATTGAATAATGATAATGAAGAGTTGCAAAATAAGTTAGATAGTTTAAAATCTTTCAATAATGTTGATAAAACATTGCAACAAAATAATATGCTTCAAAGAGCAGGTCAAGTAATTGAAACTCAAGAAGTAACTGTTGACCCTAATTTAGCTTCAAAACAAACTTCTAATAAAAAGATTTTTAATTACGCAATAGGATTTTAGATGTTCAAACTTGTTTGCGGAGCCGGTAATGAAGATTGCGAAAGCGTAAAACGATTAGTTTATATTTACGCAAAAGCCGGTTGTCGTTTTTTTGATTTATCAGCAAGAAAAGAAATTCTAGAGAGCGCAAAAGAAGCGTTAAAGTTTGCAAATGTTGATGATGCAATGCTTTGCGTAAGCGTTGGAATTAAAGGCGATCCGCATATTACAAAAGCTAAAATTAATGAGTCAAAGTGTATAAAATGTGGAAATTGTTTTAGAAATTGTCCTAATGATGCGATTTATTCATCAATAATAATTGATGAAAAAAAATGTATTGGTTGCGGCAGTTGCTTGAAAAAATGCCCGACTGGTGCAATTTCAATGTTCGATAAGGATGTTAATGTCAAAGAAATTTCGCCTTATATGGTAAAAAACGGAGTTGAGGTTCTTGAGCTACATATAATGGGGCATGATAAAAAAGATTTGGATAATAAATGGAGTGTGATAAATGAGTGTAAACCAAAATTTGCTTCGATTTGCATAGATAGAGAAAATTTTGGGAATAAAGAAGCACTTGATAGAATCCGTGAGATGATAAATTTTCGTGCGCCTTACACGACAATAATTCAAGCAGACGGAATTCCGATGAGTGGAGCGGATGATACTTACAAAACGACTTTACAAGCTGTTGCTATGGCAGAAATTATACAAAATGCGAATTTACCTGTTCATATAATTATTTCAGGTGGTACAAACTCAAAAACTGCAACTCTAGCAAAACTTTGTGACATAAATTATTGGGGAATTGCGGTTGGTTCTTGGGCTAGAAAGATTGTAAAAGAACAAATTAATGCAAAAGATTTTTGGACGAATGAAAAAATACAACATTTAGCAATTAGTATTGCTAAAAAATTAATTACAGAGTGTGAATAAAATTTTTTAAAGTTCGAGCAATGCTCGAACTTTAAAAAAATTAGTAAACTGGAATATCAATCGGGTTAACGAGTTTTACGGTTAAAACATCGCCTTTATTGATATAAACATCTTTTCCTTTTCTGAACATATCAGCAATACCGTCGCCTACCCAATAACAAGCTCCTCCAAAAAATCCTCCAACAGCGCAAATAGGAGTGGTAAGGTATTGAATTCCTGGGGCAGATTCTCCTGCTTTTAATCCGTAATTTGTAGAGTTTTTAGTTATTTCAACAGCTTTTTCATAGTTTTGTTGTACAGCTTCGCCATAGCCTAAGTTTTTATACAAAGAACCATCGTAATATATTTTGTCAAATTGACAAACAGCTAAATCAAGCGGAATTTGTCTGCCATTTGGAGTCACTACGTGGTCAAAATCTAAATATAACTTAGCGCCACGTGAAAATCTTTTTGCAGTATTAACTTTATCGACACTTCCTCTTACAACTGAACCGGAAGGTAAAATAACGTTTGAGCCGGTTGTTAATTCGCTTTTTAATGTTGCAACAAATGAATCACCTTCGCATCCGGAAAATGTGCTTATAGGTTGCAAAAATTCTAATTGAAATATTGTGCCGGCAGGAATTCTTTTTGTTTTAGCATCAGCCTTAAAAGCTCCTGCAAAAGCTGAATTAGATACAAAAATCATTGCGATTAATATGGTTAATAATTTTTTCATGTTTTTCTCCTTTGTACTTAAACCCGATTTTATAAGAATGGAAATTATACAAAAATAGTTTGTTCTCTATCAGGGCCTACGCTAATTATTCCAATAGGCGCACCGATTAAATCCTCAACTTTTGCAATATATTTTTTTGCATTTTCAGGCAAATCTTCATATTTTCTTATATCGCTCAACGATGTTTTCCATCCTGGCATTGTTTCATAAATTGGTTCTAAATACTTATGAATAAATACATCCGTAGGATATGAAGTGTAAACCTTATCATTTCTGCAATCTTTGTAAGCTGTACAAATTTTGATTTCGTCAAAATTATCAAATACGTCAATTTTAGTTAGCGCAACTTTCGTAATTCCGCCAACAAGTACTGCGTATTTCATAATTACAGAATCAAACCAGCCGCATCTTCTTGGACGTCCTGTTGTTACACCAAATTCGTGTCCTATATCTTGAATGCGTTTTCCAGTCTCATCCGTAAGTTCACTTACAAAAGGCCCTTCGCCAACTCTTGTTACGTAAGCTTTTGAAACACCTATAACTTCGTTAATCATAGATGGTCCATACCCACTACCTGTTGCTGCGCCTCCTCCAATTGGATTTGAACTTGTTACAAACGGATATGTTCCATAATCTATATCAAGCATAACGCCTTGTGCGCCTTCATAAAGAACCGTTTTGTCTTTGTATCTGTTAAGCATATCTTGCCAATCAAAAGCAACATAAGGTTTAAATAATTCTGCATAAGTTCCACACAAAGACATGATGCAATCTTTTGTGTATTCTTCCAAACCGTAAACCTTTTTAAGCATTTTATTCTTAATAGGAAGAATCATGTCTAATTTTTCACTTAAAGCTTCATAAGAATATAAATCTTGAATTTTCAAGCCGATTCTAGCCATTTTATCCGTGTAAGTAGGTCCGATACCTTTTTTGGTTGTACCAATTTTACCTTTACCGGCAGTTGATTCACAATAACCGTCAATTTCAATATGGTAAGGCATCGTAATAGAAGCAAGTGGAGATATTTTAAGATTCTTGAAGTTAACACCTTCGGCTTTAAGCTCTTCGACTTCTTTCTTAAAAGATTCAGGATGAATAACAGTACCTGCGCCGATAAAGCAAACGGCTTTGTCATACAAAATGCCGGATGGGATTAAATGGAATTTATAGGTTTTGCCATTTGCAACAACAGTATGTCCTGCATTACAGCCACCTTGATAACGGATAATTAAATCTGCTTTTTGAGCAAGCAAATCTGTAATCTTAGCTTTTCCTTCATCTCCCCATTGAGCGCCAATCACCACTGTATTATTCATCTTTATTCTCCCATTACAAAAGGAGCGTTTCTGAAAAAACTCCGCTCCCTCACCTCTCCCGCAGAGCGAGGAATTTAAATCTATTGTTAACCGTTGTTATGTTGTGCTTGTCTTGCTTTTGCTTGTTTAGCTTGAACATCCAACATAGAATTATGCGCCATCATGTAAACAGAGCAAATTTTATAATTTTTCAAATACCATGCACAATTTTCTTGCATACAAACAATTTCAACCTGTGAGCCAACGCTCATAAGTGGGCATAAAGGTATTGATTTTTCTTGATCACGAGGTGCCATTTCTATCTCCTTTTTTATTTAGCCATTTTTAATAAATTACAATTTTCTGAACGCTTGCGTTCTTGGTCTTTATAAATCTTTGTTCTGTTGATAACTTCATCAAAATCGATTTTGTGAGCGTCAAAATCCGGCCCGTCAACACATGCAAACTTAGTTTCGCCACCAACAGTAACTCTGCAAGCTCCGCACATGCCGGTTCCGTCAACCATAATCGGATTCATACTTGCTTCGGTATAAATTTCTTTATCACGAGTTAAATTTGCAACAGCTCTCATCATTGGCATTGGACCAACAGCAATTGCATAATCAACTTTTTCTTGATTCATTATGCGTTCTAAAACTTGCGTTACAAAACCCTTTTCGCCTAATGTTCCATCGTCTGTTGTGATAAATAATTCTGTACATGCATCTTTCATTTTATCTTGCCAGAAAATCAAATCTTTGTTTCTAGCACCCATAATCATGTAAACTTTGTTTCCTGCTTCTTTAAAAGCTTTTGCTATTAAATAGCATGGAGCTGCTCCGTAACCGCCTGCTAAGCAAACAACAGTTCCATATTTTTTTATATGAGTAGGCTGTCCAAGAGGGCCTACAATATCAACAAGCTCATCTCCAACTTCAAGAGTTGCAAGTTTTTTTGTCGAATAACCAACAGCCATAAATACAAGAGTCAAAGCGCCGGTTTCTTTATTAACATCTGCGATTGTAAGAGGTACTCTTTCACCATCTTCTTCCGCTCTGAAAATTATGAATTGACCGGCTTTTGCATTTCTCACTACATAAGGTGCCTCAACCGTAATTTCAAATTGATTCGGACAAAGCTCTTTCTTTGATAATATTTTGTAACCCATTTCTTTAGCTCCTCTTTACGGTGATATCATATCACAAATATCTTGTATGCTCAATATGTAATTTGTATTTTACACTTTAGCACAATGATTATTTCGATCTTTAGAATATTAATACCGCTGAAATTTACGTTAAATTGAACAATGTTCACAGTGTGCCTGTCGTTTAATTTAAAGTAATGTAAAACTATTTATGATAAAATATTGTTATGGATTTGTTTACACAACTGGAAGAAATCAATAAACAGACGCCTTTAGCAGAAATACTCAGACCTAAAACTCTGGATGAATTTTTAGGTCAATCGAATGTTGTAGCGCCAAATTCGCCGCTTTTGAATTTATTAAAGACGCAAAGACTTTTTTCGCTTATTCTCTGGGGGACTCCAGGTTGTGGAAAAACAACTTTAGCAAGATTAATTGCTACAAAAGTAAATGCTCAATTTATTGAATTATCAGCTGTAACTTCCGGTATAAAAGAAATTAAGGAAACTGTTGAACAAGCGCGTCAAGCTTTAAGAGCAGGTCAAAAAACGATTTTATTTATAGATGAAATTCATCGCTATTCAAAAACTCAGCAGGATGCTTTGTTACCACATGTAGAAAATGGTACTATATTCTTGATTGGTTCGACAACAGAAAATCCGTCATTTCAGGTTGCTCCTGCCTTACTTTCCAGAGTTCAAGTAATCAGGCTTAATCCAATTAATGATGTAAGCATGGCGAAAATTATTAATCGTGGATTTGAGTATTTGGAAAAACATTATCAGCAGATACAGTTTGATGAAGAAGTTACAAAATTCATAGTTAACAATGCAAGAGGTGATGCAAGATGTGCATTAAATCTTGTTGAAAATTCTTATTTTGCAAGCAATTTTTCTAACGACACAAGACTTTTGAGCGTAGATATTTTAGAAAGTATTACGCAAAAAAGAAATACACGATATTCGACTCAAGAACATTACGACTGCGCATCAGCTTTTCAGAAAAGTTTAAGAGGTTCTGATGCGAATGCGGCAATTTATTATTTAGCAAAAATGATAGAAGCAGGTGAAGATCCGAGATTTATTGCAAGGCGCTTGATTGTTTGTGCCGCAGAAGATGTTGGACTAGCAGACCCAAATGCAATGAATATAGCTGTTAATGCTTATCGTGCTGTTGAAATAATAGGACTTCCGGAAGGGCGTATACCACTTGCTAATGCGGTTGTTTATGTAGCGAATGCGCCTAAGTCGAATAAAATTATTATGGCTATAGATAAGGCTCTTGCTGATATTGAATCCGGAAAAGATTATCCTCCTCCTATGCATTTAAGGGATGCTCATTATAAAGATGCTAAAAAATATGGTTTTGGAGAAGGGTACGTTTATACTCATGCCGCGCCGGATGTTGAGCAGCAGTTTTTGCCGAATGAATTAAAAGGAGTTAAATATTTAGGGGAGTAGGGATGAATAAAGTAAATAAACGGTCGTTTTATCTTATTTTGTTATTTTTTCTTGGTATTTTTGCAAGAACATTTATATTTTTAAAGAATCAATCATTGTGGAATGATGAGGCAATGCTTGCGATAAATTTTCTTACGCTTCCATATAAAGGATTGTTAAAAGGGTTAGAATATATGCAGGCATCACCAGCCGGTTATAATCTTATAAACAAATTTTTATTAGAATGTTTTAGTTCTAATAATGTTTATTTAAGAGATATGCAATTACGTTTTATTCCATTTTTGTCATCTATATTAACATTACCAGCATTTTTAATACTTTTAAAATCAATATTTAAAGATAAAAACAAAATTATTTATGGCTTTTTGTTATTGGCGATAAATCCTCTTGCTATATTATACGCAGGACAATGTAAACAGTATTCTACAGAATTATTAATTAGCATAATTCTACTTAATTGTTTTTATAAAATATCAGTGGGAAAGATTTTTAAATGGTATTATTTACTCATAATACCTGTCTCCGTTTGGTTTTCATATTCGGCGTATTTTATAATTTTTGCCGGCATGATAACTTTATTTATATCAAAAAAGTTTAAAGAATTTTATTCTTTATTAGTAATACTTTTATTTACAAATATAATATATTACTTGGTTAGTTTAAAGTTTGTATTTAACGTTAATTACGATGGAATGAATAATTTTTGGAGTCATTCTTATGCGTTTATGGAATTTAGACACCCTATGAGGCTTTTTATAAGGTTTGGTGAATTGTTTATAAGATTAAAGAGTTTTGCAATATTTACCGGCTTAGTATCTTTTTATGCATTAATAAATTTCTTAAATAGTAAACAAAATAATATTGCAGCAAAGTTTTTATTTTGTGTTACTATATTGGGCGTAGTTATTGCATCTGTATTTCATAAATATCCGATTTATGCAAGATTAATATTGTTCACATTGCCAATATTTATAATAGTAATTTCTGATTTAAAAACTAAGTTAGGTATTGTTTTAAAATCTACAATTATATTAATAACTTGCTTTGCTCTTACTAATTATACAATTTCGGCAAAAGAGCTGTGCTATTCATATGCAAGAGAAATAGTGCCTTTTGTTGTAAAAAATGCAAAACCTACAGATAAAATTATAATAGATACAAGACCGGAGTATGATTTGTATTTATTAAATACAAATTTACAAAATACAATCATAGAAAATGATGTGCAATGTATTGAAAAGTATGTTACAAAATGTGAGGCTTTTATTGATAATTTGCCTAATGGTTCATATTATTATTTGTCTGGAAGTTATTATGTAAAAGATTTTATAAAAAGCAATAAATATGAAGTTAAAGATTTAGATATAAAATATAAACCAAAAGAAATTAAAGCTTTGTATTTTGTTAAAAATTAATAAATGTATTTAAAAAGTCGCGTTAAACTAAAATAACGCGGCTTTTTATAATAATTTTAAAGTATATACAGATTGCTTCGTTATTTATTTTAGCCTTTCATTTTAGTTGAAAACATCCAAATGACAGGTCTTGGCTCAATATAGTTATTGAGCGTAAATTTTTTCGAGGCAATTAAAATAACTATTTGTTCATTTCTTGTAATTTATCGCAAGGATCACATTGTTTTTGTTGTGGAACAATTTTTTGACAAGGATCTGCTTTTTTTGCACAAGGGTCGCAAGGTGCAGCCGCGCCGGTAGGGCATGTCTTTTCAATTTTTTTACAAGGATCACATTTTTTTACTTTTTTGCATCCGCAATCTGCTTTTTTCTTTTCGCATCTTGGACAGTGTCCCCAGTAAGCCGGATTTAAACTAGACCACTCAAATGCATTTGCAGTTTGTGTGCCTATTACAGATGCAATTCCTAAAATTGCTAACACAGATAATGTTTTTTTCATCTCTTACTCCTTTTTTTAGATAAATTCAACTGTATTTTTAGTACATATTTATTTTAAAAAATGAGTAGCTTAATACTATAAGCCAGTAGGGTATATTTGTATTAGCTTATTGGTTAAATTTATAATTTCACAACTGCAAAATGTCTTTTGTTAGTACCATTTTCTTTTCTATAAGAATAAAATAAATCGTTATTACAGCTTGTACAATATGGACATATGTCGATTTTTTCGACTCCAAATTCTTTTAGTTGTTGTGCATTGATTCTTTTTAAGTCAACATTTCTATCTCTAAATAGTCCATTTTTCATTTCAACTGTTGATAATAATTGATTTTTAACATCTTCTGAAACTTCATAACAACAAATAGATATCGCCGGTCCAATTAGGGCTACAATATCTTTAGGATTAGAATTCATTTTTATAAGAGTTTTAATTCCTATTTTCAAAACCGTTCCGCGCCAACCGGCATGAGAAATTGCAGCAATTTTTTGTTTAGTATCATAAAATATTAAAGGTGTGCAATCTGCAAATTTTAATTTAATCGCGTCTTCTTTGTTTGTGAGGATTAGAGCATCAGTGCTTGGATATTCATTTTTAGAATTTACAAATTCAACATTATCGCTATGAGTTTGAATTGGTTGAATAATTCTTTTTGCCTGTAATTTGTCCCAATCAATAGTTTCTCTTGTTGTAAAAAAAACGTTTATTTCTTTAATATAATCGCTTCTTAAAATCTTTTTTCCCATAAAATTATCAAAATAAAACATAGTATAAATTTATCATGAAATTATTTTGATTTCTTCTATAAATCTATTCATGATATTATAAAAGAAGAGAGAAACTGGAGGATATGATGTTAAAAGAAACAGCATTTGGTAAAAATGATATTAGAGGAATATATGGCGACGATATTACAGAAGAGTTATTCTATTATACAGGTCGTGGATTTGTTCAATTTTTAGTGAAAGAAACAAAGAAACAGCCTTCTGAAATCTGGATAAGTGTTTGCCGAGATGCGAGACTTCATTCTCCTGCTTTGTCTAAGGCTTTAATTGAAGGTGTACGTTCTTGTGGCGCTAATGTTGTTGATATGGGACTAGCACCAACTCCAATCGGATATTATTCAGAAGTTGTTGGACTTCCACCATTTATTACAAAATACATGCCGGTTACAGGTGCAATGATTATTACTGCAAGCCACAATCCAAGTCAATACAACGGTCTAAAAATGACTTATGCAAAACAATCTTTGAATGAAGAACAAATTAAAGTTGTAAAAGATTTAACAATGGAAGAATATAAGCTTGCAATTCCGCCTGTTCCATTTGGAATTCTAAACGAGTATGATTTAATTCCTGACTATATTGAAGATATGACAAAGCGCTTCGGACGTGTAGGCGAAGGAATTAAAGTTGTTGTAGATAGTGCAAATGCTACTGGTGGGGTAGTTGCACCTAAATTATACAGAGCTTTAGGGTGTGAAGTTGTAGAACTTTATTCAATGCCTGACGGTCGTTTCCCTCACCATCATCCAAACCCAAGTGATGAAAAAACTTTGAACGATATAAAAAAAGCTGTTGTCGCTAATAAAGCTGATATCGGAATTGCGTTTGACGGCGACAGCGACAGAATAGGTGTAATTGATTCTGACGGGAATTCAATGACCGGTGATAAGTTACTTTTAATCTACGCGGAAGAAGTTATCAAAGAATATAACGAAAAAGGTATTAAGCCTGTTATTGTATCAGAAGTTAAATGCTCTCAAGCGTTGTACGATACGATTAATGAAACCGGTGGTGTTGCAGTTATGTGTAAAACAGGGCATGGTTATATCAAATCAAAAATGAAAGAAACCGGTGCTGTTTTAGCGGGAGAAATGAGCGGACACACGTTCTTTAAAGATAAATATTACGGATTTGATGACGCGGTTTATGCAGGTTGCAGAATTATAGAAATTGTAGCTAAGAAGAAAAAAGAAAATCCTAATTTCAAGATTCGCGAGCTTTTAGCACCATTTGATGCTCTATATTGTTCTTCAGAAGTTCGCTTACCTTGCCCAAATTCTTTGAAGGCGCAAACTTTGGAAGAATTTAAGAAGGTTATTGCAGAAACTCCGGATTTCTTTGGCACTACAATCAAAGATATTATTACTCTTGATGGTATGAGAATTGTATTTGAAAAAGGCTTTGCTCTAATTCGTCAAAGTAATACCGAACCTGTGTTTACTTTGAGATTTGAAGCAGATTCTAAAGACAATGCGCAAAAATATGAAGATTTAATGGTTAATAAGCTTTTAGAAATTATTAAAGAAATTTCAAAAGCGTAGTGTTAAAATACTTAGGTTAAATAGGAAACGATATTTTTTTATTGTTTCCTATTTTATTGCTTAAATTTATTCTTCGCCATTTTTTTGTTTGAATACGTAAGCCAAAATTTCTGCAACTGCTACATACATATCAGATGGTATCACGCCATCAATTGGAACATTATTATATAAATTTCTGGCAACTGGTCGATTTTCAACGATAGGAACATTATTTTCTTTCGCAATTTCTCTGATTTGAAAAGCTATATAATCTACACCTTTAGCTACAACAATAGGAGCTGGAGCTTTTGTTTTATCGTATTTAATTGCTACAGCGTAATGAGTTGGGTTAGTTACTACAACATCAGCTTCCGGAACTGCTGACATCATACGTTGGCGCGCCATTTGCATTTGAATAGACTTGATTTTAGCTTTAATCTTAGGATCTCCTTCTGTATCCTTATGTTCATCTTTAATCTCTTGTTTAGTCATTTTGATAGATTTTTCATATTCATAAGTTTGATACTTTTTATCAAGATAGCCTAAAACCAACATTGCGAGGCACATATTAATAATCATATTTATTAAAACTGATACAATAATATTCAATGCGATTGGAAATTCTAATCCGACAAGACCAAGCAAATCACCTTTTCTACTATTAATAGCAGAATAACCACAGGCTGCAACAACTACGATTTTAAGAATCGATTTTGCAAACTCAACCATTGAACGAGGTTCAAACGGGTTAAACATCCGTTTTGCATTTTGTAGCATTTTTTTAGGAGAAAGATTTTCAAGATTAAATTTAACTTTTTCAAGCGCAAAAACATGCCCTACGTCAAGCCTAATAATTAAAATTGAAGCAATTAAAAGCAACACAAAGAATGGCAGTACGATTAAAGCTGTATAGTGAAAATATGGCAACAAAAGCCCCATTATATTATCAACACTAAAGTTTGTAGGATTTAGATGTGAAAATGTTTCGCGCATCATATTTTGAATGATGTCTATCATATTTTTTGCAAAAACACCAAGCAAAGCTATGCCTGCAACCATAACAAGCGCGGCATCCATATCTCTGCTTTTAGCAACGTTACCACGTTCCCGCTCTTTCGTTCGCCGTCGGGTGGTGGCTTCTTCAGTTTTTTCTGCTGCTTCGTTTCCCATCTTTTATATTTTAGCAAAGAAATGAAAATAACGCATACAACAAAATATATATCATATCTTTAATTTTAAATAATTTGATATTATCAAAGTGAAGAATAAAATAGTTTCTATAAACCTAACCGTTTAAGCTATAGTTGAAATCTTCTTGGATGTTATTTGTTAACATTGATTTATATGATTCTAAGTAAGCATTAACTTCTTCTAATTCAGCACTGTTTGTAGTAATTTGTGCATCAATTTGAGTTTCCCAAGCTGTTAAATCAGCTAACTCATCTTGAAATTGTGCTGTTATTAAATTTACTTGTTCTTCAAAATCAGGAATTTCTGTATAATCTTTATAACAATCGTAAAGATGTGCGCCACCTTCAGCTTGGTCAGCTTCCCACACACTTTTAAAATATGCTCTATTTTCTCTATCAGCAAGAGTTTTTAGTGATTGTGAATCAGCTTGAGAATAAGTCGCAAGGCTTTTTAGGCTTTGTAAATGAGTAATTTCAAGGTTAAGCGCGTTGCGTCTTAACTTATAACTTAATAATGTTTCATTTAAATTTGCAATACTCATTTTAGTTCACCATCAATTTAAATCTTACATATATATAAAGTATTTAAAAATGATGTGATTTCAAAGACGGTAATATTCTTTACAAAACTTTACATTTCAATTTTACTATATTTAAGACGTTAGTGTTGCGATTACTTCTTAAATGCAGACTTTTTTATTTCATCAATCCCGGTTCTGCTTCAGAACCTGTAACTTTTTTTCTTAGTATAAATGTAATTTTAGGAAGTGCAACTGCTAGTAAGAAGCTGCTAATACCAACGTTTGCTATAATATTTGCTGATTTTGCAATCAACGCTTTTTTTGCAAATTTATTTATATCACCACTTTTGTTTGCTTGTTTTGCAAATTTTTCAATTTCATTTTTAAATTCTTTAATTTTTTTTTCATCGACAAAAGCTCTTGGATCACGGATTTTATTCTTTAAATACTTAACTCCGCAATATTTTTCTGTTAGTTTTGCAAATTTAGTGTTCGGATTTTTATCTAAAAATTCAATAATATCATCTTTAGGAAGTTCTAATTTGTTATTTTTAATATTTGTCAAAAATTCTTTATCATTTAAAAGGTTCGGATCAAGATTAACATTGGTTTTAAATATCTTATTGGAAAGTGAATCCAAGCCTTTTGCAATCCAAATAGGTGCAACAAAGTTTAAAAACATCATCATTGACATTTTAAAACCATTTTCCATAGCTTCATACTTATTACGTGCCGTTCCAACTCTTCCAGCAGTTAATCCTCCATCTGTCAATGCCATTTTGTGAACAGTTGGCATATTTGCTAAAGTTGCTGCAATGCCTTTAAAAGAAGGTGCTTTTTTTTCTGTTTGGAATTCCGTAGGTTCAAGTTCTTTGATATCTTTGTACAAAGGTTTCATTGCTTCTTGGCGTTTTCTAATTTTATCAGTTAATGCAAAATTTGCTTTTGGTAAAAAATATCCCATCAAAGCAACCGGAATTGCTGTAGATAAAACAAATTTTCCAGCCAAAAGTTTTTGATATGTGGATTTGTTTTTTAAAACCTTTTCCATGTCTTTAACTTCATTTGGCGCAAGTTGTTTAAATTTTTCGATATTATATTTAAGTCCTTGTTTTGAATCTTCTTTTAAAAGGCTTGGATTGACTTTTGGATTATATCCGAGTTTTTTTATCCCCCAATCGCAAATGGCACCCACGGCCGGTATCCCACCAAGCCAAACAATAGAAGTTCCATATTCATCGATGAGTCTTTCTCTTGTTGCATTATAAGCCATTTGTTTAGAATCTTTAAGGTTTTGCTTATATGTCATTGCAACTTTAGAAGGTACTTCTACTCCACAGTCTCTGACTATGAGCGGGTAAATGCTTGAATTGTTGCCGATTGCTGAAATTATATTTACTAGTGTCATTTTAATTAAAACTCCTTTGTTATCGTACTCATTTCTCTCTTAAATATCCCGAAAGAGCCGATTTACAGAGTTTTAGAGAAGCATCAAAACTCTAAGCCCTTTCGGGTTGAAATGAATATGATGATGAAGTTTTGCGCTAAAAAATGCCATATTTATATTTCCTTTAATATAATACTAACACGAAGTAAATTATTGTAAATGGATACGGAGTATATAAGATTTAGATTTTCGGAGTTAGTTCGCAACACATTTGACAAGCTCCAAATGTTCCACCACTCGCTTTAAGATTTTTTCTAAAGCAGCAATAATGGGGAGCATTGAATAATTCTCTTAGTGTTTTATTTTTTACATTTCCGATTTTTTGTGAAAGACAAGGGTATACAAAGCCTTCAGGATTTATCATCATATTTGTGTAAGGATAGGTGCAAGGTTTGTAAATCTCGTTAATAGGTTTCTCAGCAGGCAAATTGAAAAATTTTTCAATGGTATCCAGGGGATTTTCAGAATACTCAAATTTTGGCGAAAAACGTAATTTAGTTTTCCCTTTCATTGCTTTGATTTCATTATAAACTTCTTTAAAATGCTCAACATCAAAATATTTTTCTATCGGATAATTTGCAGTAAATTCAGGAATAAAGCTTTCTTGTAAAATAGAATTTTGTTTCCAATTATTATTTCTTAAAAATGAAATTGATAAAAATTCAAATCCCATTTTTTCACAGAGTTTGTATAATTTAGGTAAATCATCGAGATTGTTCTTTAGTACAATTGTTTTAATATCAATCATTTGATTTGATTTTTTCGATTTTAAGTTTTCAAGATTGGAAATTATTTTATCAAAAATTCCTTCTTTTCCTCTATTTAAATCATGATTTTTACCATAACCGTCTAAAGATACTGACAAAAGTAGTAATTTATATTTTATAAATGCGTTAATTATTTCATCGTTTATCAAAACACCATTTGATACAACATGAACTTTATGCATTATTTTTTTAGAAAGATAAGAGAAAATCTCAATAAAATCTTTGCGAATCAAAGGTTCTCCACCAACTAATGTCGCTATTGCATAGAAGGGAAGTTGATCTATAACTTTTTTCCATTCGTCAGTAGTTAATTCTTGTTTATTTCTTTCTGTTCCAACGTAACAATATGGGCAATTTAAATTGCAATGATAAGTTAATTCTAGAAAATACCTAAATGGAATTTTAGCTTTGCCATACTTATTATTTACAGAAAGTGATGTATAAAAATCTCGAGCTTTGTCAAATAAATTAGAATAGTTCATAATACAGTTATAACATAAAGAAACCTCTCTTAGTAAAAAAAGAGAGGAAGTTTGAGCGATGAGGATTCTTTACTATATTAAAACCTAAGGCTCAAACTTTCATTGAACTTTTTGGTTAGTTCTTTGATAAAAAAGAGGTAGATTTTTGTCTACCTCTTGATTTTTTATTTTAAATCGTTTTCAACTTTTGCCAAGATTTCATCCAATTTGCCGGCATCTTTTACACCGCCTTGTGCGAAGTTTGGACGACCGCCGCCGTTAGCGCCTGTAAATCTTGCGATTTCACCAACTAGTTTACCTGCATTAACGCCTTTTTTAACAAAAGCATCTGTTACTTTTACAATAACCATTCTTTCATTTGCTAAAACAACGATACTTTCACCAAGCTTGTTTGCAAGCATTTCAATACCGGCTTTAACTGCGTCTGCATCAAAGTTTTCAATTTTTGATACAAATAATTTTCCGCCTTCTATATCTTGAGCTTTTGAAATAAATGTCGAGAACTTAGATTTAGCCATTTCAGCCTTAGTTTGTTCTAAAGATTTTGCCAATTCTTTGTTTTCTTCCGCTAATTTTTCAACACGGTCAAGAACTTCTTCTGTATGAACCTTGAATTTAGCTTCTAATACGTCAGAAATTTTAGCTTTGTTGTTCAAATATTCGATTGCAGCTTTTGAAACAACAGCTTCAATCCTTCGAGTACCGGCTGCGATAGCGCCTTCTGAAACAATCTTGATTAATCTCAAATCGCCTGTGTTTTTAGCATGAGTGCCCGCGCAGAATTCCATTGAAATTACATCAGATTTTTCTTCATGGCACTTGCATCCGCCACCGCATTTGCATTTCTTAGCGCCACCAATTGAAACAACTCTTACTTCATCTTCGTATTTTTCGCCAAATAAAGCAGTTGCACCTGTTAGCTTAGCTTTTTCTATATCCATAATTTCTGTATGAACAGGAAGTTTTTCCCAAATCCATTCATTAATTACATCTTCGGTTTTTTGAACTTCCTCAAGAGTCATTGCTCTAGAGAATGTGAAGTCAAATCTCATTCTGTTTTCTTCAACTTGAGAACCTGCTTGCTTAACTTCATCACCAACAACTTTAATCAAAGCTGCTTGAAGTAGGTGAGCTGATGTATGATGAACTCTGATTTCTGCACGTCTTGCAGCATCAATTTGAGCCGTTACATCATCGCCAACATTAATTTCACCATTTATAACTTGGCATCTGTGAACAAATAAGTGATTAACTTTAAATGTAGTCAAAACTTCAACTTTCAAATTGTCGTTGAAAATATAACCACTGTCACCTACTTGTCCACCGCATTCTGCGTAAAATGGAGTTTTATCAAGAACAACGTCTACAAAGCCTTCGCCTTCGATTAAAGCCAAAACTTTTGCATCGCATTCGGTTTCAGTATAGCCTACAAAATCAGTTGAACCAACTTCATTTTCTACTTTTGCGTATTTCATATCGCCAGTAACTGAAATTTTAGCAGTAGCGGCTTTTGCCCTATCTTTTTGTTCTTGCATAGCAACTTTATAGCCTGCTTCATCTGCTTTCAAACCGTTTTCTTCTGCGATTTCTCTTGTTAATTCAAATGGGAAACCATAAGTGTCATAAAGTTTGAATGCGCTTTCGCCATCGATATCTTTTTTGTTTGCGATAAATTCGTCAAGAAGCTTGTAGCCTCTATCCAAAGTTTTTCCAAATCTTTCTTCTTCTTTTTTAATTACATCAATAATCTTAGCTTTGTTTTTAACCAAATCAGGATAAGCTTCACCGTACATATCAACAATTGTATCAACAAGTTTATACAAGAACGGTAAATCCATACCTAAGATTTTTCCATGTCTTAAAGCACGTCTTAAAATCATTCTTAAAACATAGCTTCTGCCTTCATTTCCAGGGATAACACCATCAGAAATCAAGAATGAAACGCATCTTGCGTGGTCTGTGATAATTCTTAATGAAACATCTGTTTTTTCTGATTTTTTGTAAGCTACTCCGCTCATTTCAGAAACCTTGTCCAAAATAGGTTTCAACAAATCAGTTTCGAATGTTGAAGCAACGCCTTGGCAAACCATTGTAATACGTTCTAAGCCCATGCCGGTATCAACGTTTTTGTGTTCAAGCGGTGATTGATTGCCTTCTTCATCTTGATATAATTCAGTAAATACCAAATTCCAAATTTCAACCCATCTGTCGCATTCGCAAGTATCAATACCACAATTTGGGTCATCACATTTATATTCTTCACCTAAATCGTAGTGAATTTCTGAACAAGGACCGCAAGAACCGGATGCTCCTGGAGGTCCCCAGAAATTGTCTTTTTTACCTTTTCTTTTAATTCTTTCGTCAGGAACACCGATGCTTCTCCAAATTTCATAAGCTTCATCATCAGTTTCAAAAATTGTAATCCAAAGTCTGTCTTTGTCGAGTTTTAAAACTTCTGTAACAAATTCCCAAGCCCAAGGAATAACTTCTTTTTTGTAATAATCGCCAAATGAGAAGTTACCCAACATTTCAAAGAATGTATGGTGACGTGGAGTTCTACCTACGTTTTCAATATCAGAATCCTTTCCTCCTGCACGAGCACATTTTTGACAAGAAGTTGCTCTTGCAGGGTTATAAGGTGATTTTTGGATACCTAAAAATATTGGCAGAAATTGTAACATGCCGGCTGTTGTCAAAAGTACAGTCGGGTTATCAGGTACAAGGCTAGAGCTTTCAACTATTGTGTGTTGATGCTTTTCCTTAAAATAATTTAAATAAAGATTTCTAATCTCATTTCCTTTAAGCATAATTAATTCCTTCTTTTTTGTATAAATTAATTATACATCAAAGAAAATTCTTCTTAATTTTTATGATATAATGTTTTTTGTTAGCAAGGGGATTTTTATGGCAAACGAAGCTAAAAAAACTAATGGGAATTCATTGAGAAAACCTGAATTTTACAATAAGTGGAGATGTTTCTTTCAATTTCTGGTAACACATATTTTTTATATGATACGTTTCAAGCTTGTATATCGCTTGGAGGTTCAGGGAAAGGAAAATATACCAAAAGACAACAGCTATATCATAGCAGCAAATCATCTTTCAACATTAGATCCACCGCTTGTGTGTTCAATAATGAATCGTGCAGTCGCTTATATGGCAAAAAAAGAGCTGTTTGAAAACCCGTTTTTACGTTGGTGGCTTAATTGGTTGGGTGCTTTTGCTGTGGATAGAGAAAAACTTGGTGTTTCTACTATAAGAACTGTTATGACAATCAAAAAAACAGGTTGGGTTTTGGGGATTTTTCCGCAAGGTACTCGTCAAGAGCCAGGTGAAATTAGTAATATTACAAAAGGTTTTGCTTCTTTAGCTAAAAGTACAAAATGTGGTATTTTACCGGTTGGTATTATAGGCACACAAGAAGTTAAAAGAATTCCATTTACAGGAAAAATAATTGTTAAAATTGGTGAATTAATACCTTATTCAGATGATGTAAATGCAATGGTTGATGAATGGGGTAATGCAATTCAAGATTTAACTGGATTCAAATATAATAAAGAACACGCAAAAGTATAAGATTAATAAGAAATTAGGAATTAAGACAAAGATGAGTGAAAAAAATTACAACCGTAGATGTGAAAAAGATTATAATTTTTTTAGAACCCTGTATTACATGGCATTTGTTTTGTTTGTAGTATTGCCTGTAACTAAACTTATGTACAATGTAAAAATAGAAGGACGCGAAAACTTGCCAAAAAATTCCCATGTGATTTATGCCGGAAATCATGTGTCATATATAGATCCGCCGCTGATAGCACTTGCTGCGTGGAAGACCATTGCATATATGGCAAAACAAGAATTGTTTAAAGATGATAATAAACTTCTTAAATTTTTGGTACATACTTTGGGTGCTTTTGCTGTAAATCGTGAAAAACCTGAAATAGCGACATTTAAGACTGTAAAATCAGTGTTTAATACAAGCTGGGCATTAGGCATTTTCCCTCAAGGTAAAATTGTCAAAGAACCTAAAATTTGCAATATCCATAAAGGTTTTATAATGTTTGCAAAGAAATTTAAAGCTGATATCGTGCCCGTTGGAATTTGTGGTTTTGATGGGTATGCAAAGAAACTTTTTGAAAAAAATATAACCGTAAAAATAGGAAAACCTATTTCTTACACATTAGACGAAAATCAAATTTTGAGAGAATGGGCACGTCAAATTTGTGAATTTACCGGTTTTGAAAATAAAATAGAAGAGTGTATTCAAGTCGGCGCATAAATTGTTCCTTAATATTTCTTAATAAATTTGTAATATCTGGCAATTTTTGTCCTTGAGAGGTTTTATATTCCCAGACGAAAGGTAAATAGCTTATGAACATTCAACAAATTTCTAATTTTATTCCAAAACTTGCAGTGGGTAATAATCAAAATTCTAACAAATCTATAACAACGAATTTTGGTCTGAAGATGTCATCTCCTTTAGCACGTGATACTGTTTCGTTTAAAGGGACACCTAAAGTTGCCGATAAAGCTTGGGAAATCAACAAAGCTACAGCAATGAAGATTAGAAAGAAGCTGGAACCGAAAGCAAAACGTGTATTTGATTTGATAGATAATACATTTGGTGATTTAGTTGCAACTCCCAAGGAACCGGATGGTCCAATTTTAGAAATAGGAAAAAGATTAAAGTCTGTTGGAAGTATTGCCGAAAAGACCGGAAGTCGACAATGGATTAATGCAAATGAAATTATAGAAAATATGACAGATTTGATTGGTGCAAAAATTGTACTGAGAGATTCTAATAAAGCAACCGTTGACAGTGTATTAAGTCGTTTTATCCCAATGATAAAATCCGGTACTATAGAGTTACTGGAAATAGAAAATAAACGTCCGGCAATAGTTAAGGGACTTCCGGAAGCAGATGCTGCTAAATATGATTATGCGTCTATTAATATGTTGAAAAAAATGGCTAATGCTCAAAATGCCGTTTGGAAAAAAGGTGGTAATAATAGTAAAGTTGCAACAAAATTAGATAATGATTTTACAAATGCTAATTATTGTGCAATTCACTATTTATTCAGAATTCCAGGTAGAAATGCAGTTACGTTTGAGTTGCAAGTGTTGGGTAACAATACTAATAAAGCCAAGCACGTAGATGATGCTGTTTATAAAATAATGGATGGTAAAAATCCTAGTACAACATCTGACGAATTCAAAAACTTGTTTGCTCCATTAGCTAAAGACGGTAAATTCTTCGAAAAAGAACCTAATGCGCAGGAAATAGTGAAGAATGCAAGAGATTTATTTAATAAATATCGTGGTGAAGTATTCTTATTCCAAAGAACAAAGGCCGACATGCCTTATTCTAAAAAGAAGGTAAAAGAACAATTCTTGCCAATTCCTTATCGATTATTCCCGGAAGACATTGAACGTAGATATGGTATTTCTTCCTATGACTTTGACTTCAATAATATTGCAAAGATTCAGCAACGCGCTGAACGTGAAGCAGAAAAGGCAGGCAAAACAAAAACTACAAAGGCTAGTAAAAAGTAATCTGGATAGTTAGATTGTGCTATAATTGTAGACATTATGAAAGACTATTTAATAGATACACACGCTCATATAGACATGCTTCCTTTAGATGAAACACTAACTCTAATGCAAGAATACGGAGTTAAAAAAGCAATAATTCCATCTGTTGAAGTTAGTACGATGGATAAAGTTTTATCAATTGCAAATGAAAACGAAAACATTTTTGCAATGCTCGGTATTTTTCCATCTGAAGCCAAAACTTATACAGAAGAAATTGAAGAAAAAATAAGAGCAAACGCTGATAAAATTGTTGCTATAGGCGAAATCGGATTGGATTATTATTGGGATAAATCTTTTGTTGAACTTCAAAAAGAAGTTTTTGCAAGGCAAATCAGACTTGCAAACGAACTTAATTTGCCTATAGCGGTGCATGATAGAGAAGCTCATAAGGACACTTTTGATATAATAAAAGCTGAAAATAAAAACTCTGATGTACTTTTTCATTGTTTTTCCGGTTCTGTAGAATTTATGAAAGAATGCGTAAAACAAGGTTGGTATATTGCATTAGGCGGAGTTGTAACTTTTAAAAATGCGGTAAAGATGAAAGAAGTTGCAAAAGAAGTTCCATTGGACAAATTGGTTCTTGAAACGGATTCTCCATATCTTACTCCGGTTCCTTTTAGAGGAAAAACAAACTATCCTGCTTATGTAAAATATGTTGCAGAAGAAATTGCAAATTTGAGAGCGATGCCTGTAGATGAATTAATCGGAATTACAACAGAAAATGCAGAAAGGTTATTCAAGATTTGAAAAAAGAACGTTTAGATAAAATACTTACGGATTTAGGATTTTTTGAAACAAAAAGTAAAGCTGCTGCGTCGATTTTAGCGGGTAACGTAATGATTGGAACAGAAGTTATTACAAAGGCCGGTTATCAAATAGATCCTTCTAAAGAGTACGAGTTCAAAGTAAAATCAATGCCTTATGTATCTCGTGGCGGATTTAAACTAAAAAAAGCGCTTGAAACATTTGATGTTGTTGTAAAGGATAGAATTTGTTTTGATGCAGGTGCTTCTACCGGTGGTTTTACAGATTGCTTACTACAAAATGGAGCGAAGTTTGTTTATGCGGTTGATGTCGGATATGGTCAATTAGATTGGAAAATTAGAAGTTCTAACAAAGTTAAACCAATTGAAAAAACAAATTTAAAAATATGTACAAAAGATGATATTTATGCAGAAAATGAACCAATGGCGGATTTACTTGTTTCAGACTTGTCTTTCATATCATTAACAAAAGTTTTGCCGAATCTTAAAATGTTGCTTAATCCAAGCTGGCATGAAATGATTTGTTTAATTAAACCTCAATTTGAAGCCGGCAAAGAGCTCGTTGAAAAAGGTGGAGTTGTAAAAGATAAAAATACGCACGAACTTGTTATAAATAACGTTTTAGCATGTATTAAAGATTTAGGATATATTATAAAGGGTTTAACTTATTCTTCAATTAAAGGTCCTGCCGGAAATATAGAATATCTTGTTTGGTTTGCGACCGAAGGCTTAGATCTTGATGTACTTGTAAAAGATGTTGTAGAAGCTGCACATCAAAATTTATAGATATTATATAATATATTTTAACTTTCATAAAAAAATACCTCTTTAAATTAAAGAGGCACTAAAGATAAGTAAGTTGGGGAAATTAAATTGTAAGTAAGATTGTAAGATGGTA
>CAKVND010000025.1 GCA_934777245.1 uncultured Candidatus Melainabacteria bacterium
TGGCTGGACCAAAACCAGCTGCCTTACCACTTGGCGACGTCCCATCGCAATTACTATATTACAATATCAAGATTTAATGTCAAGGAATTTTTTCAAATAAAAAGCTAAACAATTTTATGTTTAGCTTCGGTTAAGAAAAGAAAGATTATATGACTATTTAAATTATGCTCTACTTTGTTGCCACAACCAATCACCGGCAATAGCAGCTGCTGCAGCTATTGGTGCAGCCCATTTGAATTTAACTTTTGGTAACATAGCTAGAGAACCGCCAACTAAACCACCAGCTATACCTGCTCCTGCTGTTTCAACAACTTTTTCAGTTACAGCTCCATATTTTTCCATACGATCTTTTCCGGCTTTATTGTCAATTGGTGTACCGTATACATAGCTTATAGTTTCTTCAGAATATTTATCGTGATAATCTTTACCGTGGAAGTTTTTCCAGAAGCCATGCTCAAATGCTGTTTCACCATATTTTTTGATATCGTTTCTCAAACTAACGATTTCACCTCTGTCTTTTGAAACAATTTGTGTATAAAGATTTTCAATATAATTAGTTACGCTGTCAGCCGGATTCATTCTACTAGCATTCGCTTTAAAATAATCGCTGTATTTTGTATAAAGTGCTTGTTTTGCTTCATCAAATGCTTGACAAATGCCATCAGCATCACCTTCTTTAACCTTTACAGCTAGGTTTTGAATGCTTTTGTTAATAGAGGCGTCAACCATTGCCTTTTCAAAAATTGCTCTGTCTGTATCTGAAAAAGCAACTGTTTGATTTTGTAGTTGTAAATTATGCATTGTGCTAGCATGATTTAATTTATCAATTTCAATTTGTTGTTGAGCTTGATTCATTTCACGCATATATGATGCCATGAATGACGGATTGTACATTCCGCCCATCATTCCCATTGCACCCATTGCGCCGTAAGGAGAACAAAGCCCACCCATTCCATAAGAACCAGCTAAGCCCATCGTAGTCGGATCATAATATGAACTATAAGTGCTTGAACCACCTAGTCCAAATGTTCCTAATCCGTTAATTCCTGTTATGCCATAACCAAGCATAATGACCTCCTACTATTAATCTTTATTTTTTAACCTTTTAACCTTACATATAAATAAAGTATTTCTGTTTTTAAAAATTGACAGTTTTTAAAACAAACTTTACAAAACTTTACATTGATATTAAAATATTTAGAATATGTCGTAAATAAAAAGACGGTTTTGACATTGTCAAAACCGTCTTTTCAGCTTGTCTATTGGTTGTTTCTTAGAACATCAAACCAGCTTCTCTAGCAGCATCAGCTAAAGCAGCAACTCTTCCGTGATATAAGAAACCGCCTCTATCGAATACAACGCATTCAACACCTTTAGCTAAAGCTTTCTTAGCGATAGCTTCGCCAACAACCTTAGCAGCTTCAATGTTACCACCGTGAGCTAATTTTTCTTTAAGGTCTTTATCAACTGAAGATGCAGAACATACTGTTACATGTTTTTCATCATCAATTAATTGAGCATAAATGTGTTTTGTGCTTCTATAAACAGCCAATCTTGGGAATTCAGTTGTACCAGCCAACTTAACTCTTAATGCTTGGTGTCTTTTTTGTACTTTTGGTTTTCTAATTTCTTGTTTAATCATTTTGGTTTTCCTTTCTTTGCCCAAATCTGCTTGATACCACTCAAGGATTTATGTGGGCGATGTTTTTTAGTCTTTAAGTTGTTAGGTCGTTAAGGCGTTAAGTTCGTTATAAATTATTTTATAAATGAACCTAATGACTTTTCGACTTAACGTCTTAACAGTTTGTAGTGTTAATTTTGAGGTTGACCTGTAGTTTTTAAACCAATTTGTAATTCCACTAATGTCAACCGACCAAATGTCTACGTGCGTAGCACTACTTTTTACCTGCTTTACCAGCTTTACGTCTGATGTATTCGCCTTCGTATTTAACACCTTTTCCTTTGTAAACTTCAGGTGGACGTTTGCTTCTGATGAATGCCGCAACATCACCAACAGCTTGTTTGTTTGAACCTTTTACAGAGATTTTAGTGTTAGCTTCTACTGCAATTGTGATACCAGCAGGTGGTTCAATGATTACAGGGTGAGAGTAACCAAGAGCCATGTTAAGTTTAGTACCTTCCATAGCTGCACGGTAACCAACACCAACGATTTCTAATTTCTTTTCAAAACCTTGAGAAACACCGTGAACAGCGTTTGCAATAAGAGTTCTGAATAAACCGTGAAGAGCGTCAGTTTTTCTATCGTCTGAATTTGGTTCAACAATAATGTGATTATCAGCAACAGAAACTTTTACTTCATTTCTAAAAGTAACTGATTCAGTACCTTTAGCGCCTCTTACAGTTATAACATTTCCTTCAATTTTTACTTCTACGCCTGAAGGAATTTCAATAGGCTTTTTACCAATTCTTGACATATTAATTTTCTCCTTTTTGTTTGAACAGGCTTTTCTGTCAATTGAACCTGTTTTGAGTATTTGTCAGGCACTGCCTGACCTACTGTTTTAAGTGTGATGTCATTAAGTCGTTAGGTCGTTAAGTTCGTTATAAATATTTATGGATTGCTTCGTCGCCATAAAGTGAAGTTGCTCCTCGCAATGACCCAATGTAATTAAAAGAACTTAACGTCTTTTGTCTTAACGCCTTAACGACGTTCTAGTATACGTAGCAAAGTACTTCGCCACCTAAGTTTTCTTTTCTAGCTTTTCTGTCAGTTAAAAGACCTTTGCTAGTAGAAACAACTGCGATACCCATACCGCCCAAAACTTGTGGAAGGTTTTTAGCTTTGCAGTAGTTTCTAAGACCTGGTTTAGAAACTCTTTGTAAGTTTGAAATAACAGGCTTGTTAGCTTCGTCATACTTTAATTCGATTGTTAAGTATTTGAAGTGTCCTTCTGCTCTTTCTGAGTAATCAGTGATGAAACCTTCTGATTTTAAAAGCTTAGCCAAAGCAATTTTCAATTTAGAAGATGGCATTTCTACTGATGGGTGAGAAACTAAATTAGCGTTTCTGATTCTTGTTAGCATATCTGCTATTGGATCTGTGTTCATTTTACTTATCCTTTTTCCTTGTGGTTTGGAATTTCTTATCAAAGAGCCTTGTAGGTTGGAATTTCTTCCTTATTAGTTGTCTTTCTGATAAAGCAAGCAATTTTCAAAATTTGTTGCTTCTTCAATCCACCCTTTGTACTCTTCGACGGCTTGTTCCGCCCCTTGTACTCGTCGCTTTCTAAATTAATTTTTGCTCAATAAAAGCGTTCTTTAGTAGTCCGACTTTTTTATAATAGCATGACAAAATTTTTATTACAAGCAGAATGTAACATATTATTTCGAAAATATTCCCCACTTTGCTAATAGTATTTTAATGTTAGTTCGGTTTAAATATAATTATTAAATCTTTTTCATACTTCCAGCTATTCTTAATTCCAGAGAGCCATAAGGCTCTCTTTTTATGTGTTGAAATTTTAATTCTTGCAAAAATTATAGTTATATTGTAAACTTATATTAAGTTTAAAATAATTCACATTAAAATTATGCTTTTAAAAAGAACCCCAAAGAGAGAAAAAAGAGTTAGCTTAAAAGGTGCTGTGCAGATTAATCGCAACAGTTATTTTGTTTATGCTGACGAAGGTGGAAAGACGTTTTTGAATACGGGAAAAGATGAGCGAATTCAAAAGTGTGCTGTAAAAAGAATGATGGCTTTAAATCCTTCTATAAAAGGTCTTCTTAAGCAATATAAAATTAAACCGGAAATTGATACTAAAACATTAAAAGAACTTTCAAACGGACATATGAATGAAACTTGCAATATAGCTGAAGGGGTTTTGTCTCAATTATCAGAAAGCTCAAAAATTGGTTTGAATCAAACTATTATTAAAGAAGCTGCGATGCTTCATGATTTAGGCAAAGTGTTAATTCCATCAAAAATTTTAAACAAACCGGCTAAATTGAATGTAAAAGAGCGCGAAATTATGAATATTCATTCAACTTTAGGCTATGAGCTTTTAAAAACTCAAAATATTTCAAATGAAACTTTGGAGCTTATTAAATATCATCATCAAAATCTCAAACATTCCGGTTATCCTGCGATAGAAAACTCGATTAGTTCAGATATTGCAGTGCAAATCGTATCAATATCTGATAAATATAGTGCTTTAAGAGAAGCAAGAGTTTATCGACGTCGTTTGAACAGGCTTGAAGCGCTTTTGATTTTGTATAAAGAAGTGCGTGAAGGTAAAATTTTGCCTGAGATTTATAATGCGTTAGTTAAATATGCGACCAAATTTGATAAATAATATATTTACTTCAAAGCTTGTATTCATTACTACAGACAAGGAAGTGAAGTGTAAAAATCGAGCTTCAAAATGACGGCACACTTGAAATTCTGAAGCCCAGTCTTTACGAGAAATAACGATTTTAATTAGCGATGAAATAATCCAGTTGCATGTGCTAGATTGAACGTCGTAGCGCATTCCCTCCCCTAGGGGGAGTTTTCTGCCCCACTTTCAAGTTAATAGTTAAATTTTAAATTGGGAAGTGCGATGTAAAAGGGAGAGGGTATTATTAATTATCAACTTTTCATTGCATACTAAAATATTCTATTGATATAGAGTGTGATTTTTAGTATACTAACCTTAGTATGAATAAGCAAAAACTATCTCTTGCAATTTATTGGCACATGCATCAACCGGTCTATGAAATCGAAGGCACTTATCTTATGCCTTGGGTGAGACTTCACGCTGTAAAAGATTACCTTGATATGGTACTGTTCTTAGATAAATTCCCAAAATTAAAGCTTAATTTTAATATAGTTCCGGCATTATTAGATTCAATAATTGATTATACAGAAAATGGTTATCATGACATACATTCTGAGCTTACAGCATCAGATACAAAAAAACTTACTGATGAAGAAAAAGCGTTTATATTAAATAATTTTTTTAGCTCTAAATTTGAGACAATGATTTATAGAAGCGAAAATTATAAAAATTTATACCAAAAACGTTTTTCTAAGGATGTTGCAACTCTCGAGGATTTTTCTTCTCAAGAATTATCAGATTTAATGGCTTTGTTCAATCTGGTTTGGATTGATCCGATTCATTACGAACGTTATCCGCGTTTAAAAGAACTTTGGGTAAAACAAACCGGATATACACAAGAAGATAGAATAGAAATTCTTAATATACAAAAAACAATTATTCGTGAAATCATTCCGACTTATAAAAAATATATAAAAGAAGGTAGAATAGAGCTAACAACAAGTCCTTATTATCACGCGATTTTACCAATTTTGATAGATATTAAATCATCGGTAAAATCGGTACTGACAACAGAAGGTTTGCCTGCAAGTTTAGGAATGTTTGAAGATGCAAAATTTCAAATTAAAAGTGCGCTGGATAAAATTGAAGCAATTTTTGGCGTTCGTCCTAAAGGCATGTGGCCACCGGAACTTTGTTTGGGTCCGAAAACTTTAAACTTGCTTTCTAAAGAGGGGATAAAATGGACAATTTCTGACGAAGGCGTTTTGGCAAATTCTATAAACTTTGATTTTATTCGTGATTTTAAAGGTAATTTAAATGATCCGTATCATTTACTAAAAGTATACAATTATCAGACAAAAGATGGTGAAATTGATGTTATTTTTAGAGACAGATCAATTCCTAATTTAATAAATTTTGAATACGCAGGAATCAATCCCAAAATGGCTGCAAATGATTTGTTTGAAAAAATTAAAATGATTCAAAATAAATTGCTTGTATCTCCGGATAAAACGCATCTTCTAACAATTGCATCCGATTGTGAAAACTGTTGGGAAAATTATCAAAATGACGGCATTGACTTTTTAGAAAATATTTATTCACTAATTGAAAACGACGAAACTTTAGAAACTGTATTAATTAGTGATTATATTGAAGTAGAAAAAAATAAAAAACCGCTTAAAAAGATTTATTCGGGTTCTTGGATTGATAAAACGTTCCAATATTGGATTGGTGAACCTGAAAAAAATAAGGCATGGGCTTATTTAAAAAGAACAAAAGACGATTTTGAAGCGTTTGTTAAACAGAATAAAAATCATCCCAATATTCCTGCTGCAAAACGAGAATTAATGATTGCAGAAGGTAGTGATTGGTTCTGGTGGTATGGAGAACCTAACAATTCCGGACAAGATTTTATCTTTGATTATATGTTCAGAGAAAGATTGAAAAATGTTTATTTAATTTTAGGAATAGAGTATCCGGAATATTTGGATAAAACTCTTATTACTGCGCTGGAAGTTCCGTTTAAACATCCAAAACGTTCAATTACACCAAGAATGGACGGTTTAAACAGCAGTTCAGATGATTGGTATAATTCAGGTTCAATTAGTATGATTGACGGGCCTGTATTTAGAGAAAACAAAAATGTTGACAAGATTAATTTTGGATGTGATAAAGATAATATTTATTTCAGGCTCCATGTCAATAAAGGTTCAGGAGAAATAAGTTTTGTCGATAGAATTAATCAATTTTATATTTATACACGAAATGCTAATCAAATGAACGATAGAGCATTTATTAGACTTATTAGTAAAACTGATAATCCTTATCCGATTTTGCTTGAAAAATTTGAACACGAACTTACATTAACACTAGTTAAAGATACCTTATATCCTCCAAGGTTAACAGCTGTTTTACACCAAAATATGTGGACATTGGATAATCCGGAAGGTATTACAATGGTTTATAATGACGTGATTGATATTTGCATTCCGTTTGACAAATTCGGAATTGCACATGGTGAAACAGTAGAATTCTTTATGGCAAATACAGATTCTGGAGTTAAAAACACATACATACCTCAAGAAATCTTACTTTCCATGACTAGAGAATAAAAAACTCCATACAAATGCGATTTTGTTACCTGCAATGTCTCGCAGGTGGGTGAGTGCCTAAATTAATCCGTTTCCTGCTGGCGATTTTGTATCGGCGGGTATACTTCAATAATTAAAGAGCTTACTCTCCCTATTTATAAAAATGTAGGAACAAAATAAACACTTGTATAGAGTAATATCATTATTACATAGCTATCTAAGAATTTCAAGCGTTCGGCGCTTTATTATCTTTATATCGCCAATACAGGTACATATCCAGTAGCAGAAATAGTGTATTTAAAATATAAAGCCAAAATACCCAATCCATATCATCTAAAACTTTATGGGTAATTCCGCATAAATAACCAAGTAAAATTAGCATAGAAAAATGAATACTTTTTCCGTGTACACATTTACATCTATAAGTTTTTAAGGCTGCAATCGGCCAACTAATTCCAAAACAAACCATCATTCCGGCTTCAAATATGCTCATTTTAATTCTCCTTTATCGATTAAATAGTATTACTTCAAGTACTGATGTAAAGATGATTTATATAAAGAATTAATTAAGATTTTATTTGTTATAAAATAAATTATGAGAGGTATATCGTGAATATTTGTATTTTTTCAGGAACATTTAATCCGATACATGAAGCGCATATAAGAGTAGCAGAATTTGCACTTAATAATTATGGGTTCGATAAAATTATTTTTATACCTGCGTTTATTCCGCCGCATAAAGATATTAATCCTGAACTTGCAAAGCACAGATTTGAAATGGTAAAACTTGCAACTGCTTATAACGATAAGTTTGAAGTTTCTGACATAGAATATGTTTTAGGTCAAAATGGTGAAAAATCTTATTCACTTAATACAGTTAAGAAAATTCGAGAATTATATAATATTAATGAAAAATTGAATTTCTTAATTGGAACTGATGCTTTTGAAAAAATAGAAAGTTGGTATAGAACGGAAGAATTGAGCAAGCTCGTACATTTCATTGTTTTCCCGCGTGGTGTTAAGTTAACTCCTAAACCGAACTATGATTATGAACTTGCAAATATGCCATTTTGGGATATCTCGTCAACAGATTTAAGAACTCACAAGGAAAATACTACATTAAAAGAAGTAAAGGAATATATTAAAAATCATGGTTTGTACAATTGAATATATAAATAACTGGTTAAAAGCGAATTTAAATGCAGAAAGATATGAACACTCATTAGGTACAGCAGATTGCGCACGAGAATTAGCCAAGAAATTTGGTTTAAATGAGGAAAAAGCATATTTTACAGGTTTGATTCACGATTGCGCTAAATGTTTGCCTAAAGATGAGACAATGGCAATTTTGAAAGACTTATCGTTAGAAGATGGAGAATTATGCAATCCAAAAACGCATCATGCTCCGGTTGGTGTCGTAATTGCAAAAAAAGAATTTGGTGTTGATGACGAAGAAGTTTTATCGGCAATAAGATGGCATACGCTTGGCAAAGTTAGCATGACAGATTTTGAAAAGATAATTTTTCTTGCTGATAAAATTGAAACAAGAACTCGACCTTGTGAACTTTGTGAACCTATAAGAACTGCATTGGAAGATGGTGGTTTGGATGCGGCACTTTTGATTTGTTATGAAAATACTATTAAAAGTCTTGTGGATAGACGCTTAACAATCTGTTTAATAACAATTGAAATTTATAATGCATTGTTAGTTAAATGCAAAAAATGTTCATAGTTAAATCTGTTTACAAAACTTCTTGATGCTGATTTTGTGATACAATATTAACAAGATTTGATAAGACTTGGTGGCGAGAGCCTAATAATGAAGAGAATATTTTTTTTAATAATTACATTTATAATGTTTTTAATGACTTTGACTGTGCAGGCAGAGCCATCAAAAGTTATGTCTTTAAACTTTGATGATACATCAAATCTTGTTTATATTAATTTAATTGAATCTGCACAGAATTCTGAAAGGCAGTTAAAGTATGCAAAACTTGAAAATCCAAACAGAATTTATTTTGATTTAGACGATGCTGTGTTAATTGGCGGAAAACAACAACTTGTATTTGAAAAAAGTAGCATAAAAGAAATTCGTATATCACAATTTACAACTAATCCTGATGTTGTGAGAGGTGTAATTACTTTTGAAGAAGGTTTTGACACGTCAAAAATCAAAATGGTTTATACAAATGGAAGTATTATCATAAAATGCGCTAATCTTCCATTAAAAAATGATTATTTTAATGCTATTTATGATGAAAATGCGCCAAATTTAGCTTATTCAAGCATTGTCGCTAATTCACAAGTTATACAGAAAGTTGCGATACCTCAAACGACTAACCAAAAAGGTTTAGATTCAACTATGGCTGAAATTCAAAAGGCTTTTGAGAATTCAACTCTAAGCAATTCAGACGGAAAAACTTATGAATCAGTTGTTTCTGTGGATATATCTTCTAATTTGAAGTTGAGAACAAAATATTTTATAAACGGATATTATTTAAAAAATAACGGCTTGTTAGTGAGTGGTTTAGGACAAATTTCTGCATCGAAAATGTTTTGTCTTGATGCTCCGAAACGTTTAGTTATAGATTTGCCAAACTCTTTTGTGCAAAAAAATATTCGTAATAAAGAACTAAAACTTTGTCCGGACGGCAGTTGTAAAGATACAGCTAAAATAGGGCAATTTGAATATAATAAGGCGCGCGTTGTAATTACTTCTGATAAAGCCGATAAATATATTCCAATATTTGCAGCTGATAACCAATCAATGTTTTTGATAAACGCTGATAAATTGAAACATACAGAGCTTGTAAACAATGTTTCAAATTTAAATAAAGCATTTGTAAGAAAAATCGATAATAAAACAAACGAATTAATTTTATCATTTACAACTCCGGTTGTAAGTTCTATTTTGAGAGATAATAACTCGCTTACAGTATATTTGTTTAATGTAAAAAGTTATAATGAGCAAGATTTAATAAAAACGTTGAATAACACATATTATAAACCTTTTACTCTGTCTTTACTTCCTCAAATCGGTGTAAAAGCGACAATGAATATTAATAAAAATGATGTAGTAAAAATTGATCAGAGTGTGGATGGAAAAGCTTTAAGATTTACGATTGCGCAAGGCGTTGTTACAAAAGAAACTCCGGCAGTAACAACTAAACCTACTGTAATTACTGAGAAACCTATGGCAAAGAAAGGTGCGATAAAAGGCAAAGTTGTTTTGGATGCAGGTCATGGTGGAAGTGATTATGGCGCAATTAGAGAAGGTATTAACGAGAAAGATATTACATTAGACGTAACTCAAAGAGTTGCCAATATACTTAAGTCAAAAGGCTATAAAGTTGCCTTAACAAGAAAAGACGATACATTCGTTTCTTTGCAAGATAGAGTTACTTTCTCAGAACACGAAGCACCGGAAATCTTTGTAAGTATTCACGTTAATTCTGCAGTAGCAACAGAACCAAAAGGTATAGAAACTCATTATTATCACGATTACAGTAATAATTTAGCAAAAATTGTTCATTCTCATTTAGCAAAAGATATTGATACTAAGGATAGAGGTTTGTTTAAATCAAAATTCTATGTTATAAATCATACAACGGTTCCTGCAATTTTAGTCGAAATGGGATTTATTTCAAATGAAGAAGAACGCAATGAACTTGTTAGTGATAGTAGAAAAAATAAGACAGCAAAAGCAATTGCAGAAGGTATTATAGAGTATTTAAAGAGTTATGGAATTAAATAAGGAGTGTACAAGTGGTAATATTTGATAAAAATTCCCCAATTGGATTTTTTGACTCCGGTGTTGGGGGGTTGTCTGTATACTCAAGATTTAAAAAGCTTTTGCCGAATGAAAACACCCTTTATTTTGGTGATCTTGCACATTTACCTTATGGAAATAAATCTAAAGAAGAACTTATAAGTTATGCAAGGGAAATTTTAAAGTTCTTTAAAACAAAACGTGTCAAAGCCGTCGTTATTGCTTGCAACACATCCTCAGCACAAGCTTATGAAACGATAAAAGATGAATTTGATTTTAAAATTTATCCGATAATTCAATCTTGCGCTAAAGTTATCGCAGATTTTAATGCAAAAAGAATCGGGGTTTTTGCAACAGTTGCTACTGTTAAATCTGGCGTTTATTCAAAAGAATTAAAGAAATACAATTCTAATATTCAAGTTAAAGAAATTGCTTGTCCAAATTGGGTTGATATAGTCGAATCCGGTAAATACAAAGATAATAGCGCAATTGATGATATAAAGGCTCATTTAGATGAAATGTCAGAATTTGAGCCGGAAAAAATAATTTTAGGTTGTACTCATTATCCGTATTTGCTTCCGATTTTATCAAAACTAAAACCAAATGTTGATTTTATTGACCCTGCTGAAATCTTTGTTAATTATATAAAATCAGATTTAAAAGAGCTATTGAATAATAGTACTCAATTTGGAACAGAAGAAATTTTTGTAAGTGCAAGTCCTAACAGTTTTGTAGAGCATGCAAAAATTTTCTATAACGTTAGGAATTTGCCTGCGGTTATAAACATATAACTTATTTAGACACAATTGATAGTTTTTGTCCGGCTTCTGTTGTTTCAGCCTTTTTGTAAGGATTTGAAGCAAAGTTAAATTGTGCATTGTAGAACGGTTTATTTTTTTGACTTCCTTTGAATACGATTTTCTTAATGTGTTTCAAAATCATAACACCGTTTTTAGATGTTTTACCATCCATTACAATTTTACCGCCATCAGCTCTAACAATATTTCCGAATTCATTTATAACATATTTTGCTTTATCTCTTGCATTAGCATTTACAAATACTGTACCAACAGGAAGAGCAATTGCAGAACCTAATACAATGCTGTCCATTTCTGATTTAGGTTGAATTGGAACATATTTATTATGTGGGTCTATTGATTCAATGTTGTTTTCTGCAAAGAATTTTTTTCTATCTTGTTCGTTTTTAATTCCATTTTTAGCAAAATAATCAACTCTGCTTCCATGCTCGATATTGGCACTATCAAGCAATGTTACTGTAACATCACCGTTTGCACTATGCATCATATAAGCAAGTTTAGCCAAAGATTTAGTTAATTCTCTTTGTTCTTTTTCTAATGCTTCCATTTCTTTTTCTGATGGATTAGCGTCTTTTGCTCTATAAATTTCTGCTAAACGTCTTTGTACTTGTTCTCTTGTTCTACCATTGATACTTACGTCCAATGCGTACGGAGTACCGTCGTTCAAAGCGTGTAAATCAGCATCATTTCTTGCAACCATTGCACCGTTCATAGAATCCATAACTTCTTTTCTATAATTGCCGATTTTGCTATCGCTTTCAACTTCAGACCAGTTTAAAGCATTTCTGTTTTGAAGATATACGTTTTTCGCTTTTTCTTCATAACCGGTCATTCCAAGTTCATCACCTGCATACATAGTAGGAATACCGCACAACCCAGCAAGAGCTTCCATAATCATTGAAGCTTTTGCTACAGCCGGTTCTGTTGCGTATTTATATACAGTAGCGATGATTTCGTCTTTATTTTGAATTTCTTTTCCTGTATTAAATTCAGCTTGTTTAATAGCCATTGTTATTGCAGTTTTAAAATCTCTTGAAGCATAGCCGTTTTTCTTCATGCTGCTTTTTGCATCTTCATATTTAGGAAGTTCTGTTGTATGAGATTTAACAGTTTCTCTATCATATTTTTCTGCAAAATCTTTCATGCCTGCAAAAATTGCATCCTTAGCGCTTGAGTTCTTTTTAGTTGATAGATATGCATCTTTTAATAATTTTGTAAGCTGAACTGTATATAAGCTATAATTACTAAAATCACCCTTGTCGCCTAATATATCTTTTCCTGCTTTATAATTAATTTCTCTTGTTACATCATCTAAAGATGTCCAATCAAAATCACCATGAACTTGATATCCGTTTAAATCCATTTTATTTGCTTGCGCAACAACATCAGCGATTAATTGACTGCGTTCTGCATTTGATAAATTTAAACCATGATTTTCAGCCATTTTTAAAATTGTTTCGAACGCATTATTAAGACTGGAAAGCTCTTTAATATTAATTGTTTGATAATTAATATTTTGACCGTCTCCTAAATAATTACCGTTTGCTAAATCAATTAAAGCTTGGTTTATATTTTTGATATCTTCTTCTGATGCAATGCCTTGTAAATCTTCGTTTACAACCTGACCCAATAATTTACTCATTGCAATAGCTCTTGTGCTAACAGTGCGCATATAATCTTTGTTGTCAACATTCAAACGGAATTCAATCGGCATATCTTCAATAGATTTTGCACCGGATAAAAGTTGCATAGATTCTAATGCATGTAAACGTTTATCGCCTGTATTATGGAATAAACCCATATCTAAGGCTAAGCAATGAATCATTCTTGGTTTATCGTGGTTACCCATGAATGTATATAAGTTTCTCAAATAATCAATACTTCTTGTTTCAAGTAACAAATCAAATCGGTTTTTCAAACTATCATGGAAGTATGAGTTTGCACTTCCTGTTTCAAATTCATTAGAAAAATGTTTCAATAAATCTGTATAGAAGTAAGAATAACCTGCTTCTGATGTAATACCGGTTTCATTAAATAATTTAACCATTGCATCCGGTTCACCATTAAATTTACCGCCAATGTCAGTATTGCCGGCATTCGGCCAGGTATCACCGGTTGTTGACATCATTAAATCGGCTACATCGGTAATTTCTGCAACAATATATGAGTTTGGATTGTATTCTTTAACTCCTTGAACGAATTTACCCCAGAACTTAATTACATCATCCCAATTGTCATCAAAGTCATTATCTTCGTTTCTTATTGCATCCATATCCATAACGTCTTTTGCAGCATCAAGTCTCCAATCAAGTCCTAAACTTGCTTTATCAACAAGAGCTTCTGCCAATCTGAAACTTGAAGTATCTGTACCGGCAATACGTTTTGCAATTGAGTCGGCTACATAAGAAACATCTTTATCTGATAGTCGTTTTAAACCTTTTTCAAATTTCTTTTCAAGCTGGCTTGCTTCATCTTCCGGACTATGAGCATTAATACCCAATGCTTTTAGAGTTGTTATATCTTTCAATGCGTCATAATCATAAGTAATTTCATTATTGTTTAATAATTTCGTTTTTAATTTATCACCGGTTAAAGCTTTGAGCATAGCGTATTTAGTAATTTCTTTACCTACTAATTCCATTACGTATTCGCCGTATTCAGTATAATCGCCATTTTTATCTAGCAATTTTTCGTTTGAATTTTCGTTGACTTTATTAATAATCTTGTCTGCAAATTCTTTAATTTCATTTTGAAATAAACCGTTAACTTTATTGTAAGTATCGGCGTATTCTTTAACTAAGTGAGGATTGTGTTGTTTTAATAAATCAAATCTGGTTACACCAATAGTTTCATCTGTTGTTGCTCTGTTTGAAAAATATGAAGTAGATAAAACACCAACTGTATTTTCACCAAATTCCAATGCATCTAACGGCATTTTCATCAAAGCTTTAACTGTAACATCATCTTTAGGTAAAACACCCTTTGGTGAAAGCATATATTGACCGTTTAAAATATTGTTTAAAGCTTCGTTAGACACTTCGATTTCTTGAGGTAATTTACCTTCTTTTACTAACTTATTAATATTATCAAGAGTTTTTGCATTGCCTAAAGTTTGCGCAGTATACATCGTTTGAACATCTTTAAATGTTTCAGTCCAATATTTACCCGCTTGAATTGCCATATCTTGAACTTCTTTTGTTCCGCGAAGAATTAATTCTCTTTCATGTGCGCGTTGGTCTAAATCTGTAATTGATTGCAACAATTTTTCATCGTAGCCGGAGATGTGGTAGTTCATTTTTACCATATCAGTATTAGCATCCCAAGTATTCATGCCGCCATCTTTTACTTTTTCATCAAATTTAAAGTTAGAAAATTCGCAAGCCAATTTAGTGCCTTCAGGACTTTCTAAGTTAATTTTCTTGTCTGCATTTTTGTTCAAATCATTGATTACATTGATTCTGTCTTGATATTCTTTAGGATCGATTTCAAAAGTATATTGAATTAATGTATCATCATGGCTGTTAACGCTCAATTCGTTAGATTTTTTACCATCTCTTGCATCATAAAGTTGAACTAACGTTTCTTTATTTGCGTTATATTCCGGATTTGCAACTGCTTTATATGTACCGTTTGATTGTAATTCATAATTATAAGGAGCATTAATCAATCTATGTCTTACGTTTTCTTTGTTTAAAGGTAATACGCCAAGACCGATTGTGCTATCTTTAGCATTACTCATTCTGAACCAATAATAACTTTGCGGATTTTTGTTAATCCAACGGTTTGCATATTGGAAATGAATCCCTTCTAAGCCTTCAGAAGTGAATGTTCCGTCAAATACATAATCTTTACCGTTTGCAAATAATGTCTTAATGAAAGAGTTAAAGTTTTCTGTAGTTCCCATTCTTGAAGCAATTTGCATGTTATTTTTATTCCAATAGCTGTGAGAAGATACAGAATCGCCGTTTGCTATTGGAGTTGAGAACAATCGTTTATAGCCGGCTTTGTTCAAATATGGAATTGAAGCTTCTAAGCCTGCTAAACTTCCGTCAAATTTATTAGAGAAATTTCTTACTTCTCCTTCTGTTTGTTTTTGATAATCTTTGTCATAATAAAGTTCGCCGGTATTTTCTTCATCAAAACCTCTGTATTTCATGCCGGGTTTAAATGAATCCGGAATAGCCAAATATGCAGCACCTTGTACCATTGGAGTAGTACCTCTGCGAGAAACTAGAGAGTATTTGTAACTTTCTATAGGGCCGTCTTGAAAGCGTGAAGTTTCATAATCATATCTTACAGGGATTTTTTCACCTTTTTCGTTTAATTTGTAAGAACCATCTTTGTTTTTTACGTAATTATAAGGTTTTAAATTAGATACACTATCATCTCTTTCTTTATCGGTATGAAGTCTAAAACCAAATTCTTCACCTCTGCGTTTGATTTTTGCACCGGTATCAGCACCCTCCCAAATAACTTTACCGGTATTTTTATCTTTTCTTACTATTTTATAAGCAAAAGCTTCGTTTTTATCTAAGTCGGTAATTTCTTGCAAATTAACTTTAACGCCTTCCGGCTTCAAATTAATTGTCGCAATTGGATTTTCGTCAACTTTATAGTTATAGTTTGGCGTTTGACTTACTTTAAAAATCTGAACTTCACAAGTCTCTTTATCACTATCATAAGGATAATTAAACTTCATAACTGTTTCACCAACATTATTTTTTACGTGTTGGTAACCTTTAAACCCAACTTTATTTGAAATCCCGTTAATCTTACTTATAAACACTTTTAGAGTACTCCTTCATATATATAAAGAGTGCAAAATATTTTTTTTTGCTCAATTTCCGGCATGCGGGAAAAAATTTTTACAAAAATTAATATTGTACAATACACACTATCTATTAGTTTACACAGAGATTATATTATAAACATAATGTGCAAGCAAGTTATAAAAAAATTACACATCCACGCCGGACATCATGTTAATTAAAGTGTCAATAGTATTTTGCATATTTACGCTATCGGTTGTTCTTTGTTGCAAGAATGCGTTAATTTTTGGCATCATCTCAATTGCAATATCTAGTTTAGGGTTCGAACCGGGTTGATACATACCAACATCAATCAAGTCCTTGTTTTCTCGATACATTGCCATAATTTTACGCAACTTACCTGCAGCTTCTTTGTGTTCTTTAGAAGCAATTGCTGACATAAGTCTGGAAATACTTCCCAAAACGTCAATTGCAGGATAATGGTTGGCTTCGGCAACTTTTCTTGACAAGAAAATGTGGCCGTCGGTAATACCACGTACTGTATCTACAATAGGGTCATTAATATCATCACCTTCCATAAGTACGGTATAAAAAGCCGTAATCGAACCTTTAGGACTATTGCCGGCTCTTTCAAGAACCTTTTGAAGCCAAGAGAAAATTGAAGGCGGATAACCTTTCATTGTTGGTGGTTCACCGATAGACAAACCAACTTCACGTCCTGCCATAGCACAACGTGTTACAGTATCCGTCATTAAGAATACTTTTTTGCCTTGGTCTCTAAAATATTCACAGACCGCAGTCGCTGTTAGAAGACACTTTTGTCTGATTAAAGGCGGTTGGTCTCCTGTTGAACAAACAAGAACAGATTTTTTCATACCTTCAGGACCAAGAGCATCTTCTACAAATTCTTTAACTTCTCTGCCACGTTCACCGATTAGTGCAACAACGTTAACATCCGCATCTGAATTTCTTGCAATCATACCTAAAAGTGTACTTTTACCGACACCGGAACCCGCAAACAAGCCCATACGCTGTCCGCAACCAAATGTTAGGCAAGAATCTATAGCACGAACACCAGTTGAGAACATTTCTGTAATAATAGGTCTTTCAAAAGGCCCGGGAGGTGGTCCGTCAGAAGGTCGCCAAGTTGCGTTAGAAACATCAAGAGGTTTGCCGTCAATAGGTTCACCCATAGGGTTAATCAAACGTCCTAACAAGAAATCGCCAACAGGAATTATGATAGGGCCACCGGTAGTTGTAACAAGACTTCCTTGACCGATTCCGGCTCCGTCATAAAGAAGAAGTAACTGTGCAACATCACCTTTAAAAGCAACAACTTCTGCAGGTTTTTTCTCTCCAGTAGCAGCTTCGATATAGCATAAATCGCCGATTTTCAAGCCGGGAAGCTTAACTTCTACAGTTAAACCCAAAAGCTTGGAAACGCTACCTTTGAATTGATACAAATCTACATTTTCAATTTTTTTATGAACTTTATGTTTTAATTCATCTATAAATTCTTGATTTACACCTTCCATAAAATCAATTCCTTAATATCCGCTATTTTCGCCAATTGTATCAACCGCTTCTACCTTGATATCTGTAATCAATTCTGAATAAGAAATTACGACAATTGTTGGAATATGACGTTCAAGCAATTGATATAAAGGTAATCGAATTCTAGGTGAACACAAGATTACAGGTTGTTGTCCGATTGATTGATGCGCTCTCATCAGAGTCATTGCTGTAGATTCAATCAAATCTTGTACTTGCATTGGATTAAGTAAGAACATTGTACCAAGCTCAGTTCTTTGGCAACTGTCATCCAAAGTCTTTTCCCATTCAGGAGAAAGAGTTAATGCATAGAGTACGTGGTCGCGGTCAACATTACTCAAACAAATTTGACGTCCTAGAGCTGCGCGCAAACGTTCCGACAAGATATCAGGCTCTTTAGAAAATCTTGCATAGTCGCACAAACGTTCAAATACAAAGATAATATCCTTAATAGAAACTTTTTCTCTAATTAAGTTTACAAAAATCTTTCTTAAATCTGAAGTTGAAATAATTGCAGGAACTAAGTCGTTTACAAGAGTCGGATCTTGAGAACGTACAAGTTCCATAAGCTTAAGAACATCAGTTTTTGTCATAACTTCGTCAACGTGTTTTCTTACACATTCTTGCAAGTGCGTAACAAGAACATCTGTCGCATCAACCGCTGTAACATTCTTAGCAGCTCTCGCATCATCTTGAGAAATCCAATATGCTTGAGTTTGGTAAGTAGGGTCCACACCAACAATAGCATCTTCGGGAATTGTTTTCTTAACAGAATCCCATTGATCTGCAATTACCATGTATTTACCCGGATATACATAACCTGACGCAACAACGTTGTTACGGATTGAAATTACGTACTCGTTTGCTTCCAAAGCTGATGAGTCCATAATACGAATGTTTGGCAAAATGTAACCCAATTCGTCCGTAACTCTTTGACGTAAAGCTGCAATTTTGGCAAGCAATTGACCTTCTTGATCAGGGTCAGCAATAACAAGCAAGCCGGCACCAACTTGCAAACTCAATACGTCAACACCAAGTCTTTCGTACATCTTATTAGGGTTAACCAAGTCTTGCATATTTTGACGTACGCTTTCTAATTGACCCAATTGAGATTGAACGTCTGCGTTAACCAATACAGAGAAGCCTGCTACAGCCAAGATAATTGTAAAGCATAAGAATGGGAAGAACGGCAAACCTGTAATCGGGCAGCTGACTGTAATTAATCCTAAGAATAATGCAGCAAAGAATAATGAATAAGGTTTTGCCATAATTTGTGCTGTCAAATCACTACCTAAAGAATTACTTGTAGCAGAAGCACGAGTCATTACGATACCGGCTGAGATTGACATTAAAAGTGACGGAAGTTGTGACGCCAAACCATCACCAATAGTTAAAACGGTATATTTACCAACCGCGTCTGCAATTGGCATTTGGTTAACCAAACAACCGATTGTCAAACCACCTACAATGTTAATTATAACAATGATGATACCTGCCATAGTATCACCTTTTACGAACTTCATGGAACCGTCCATAGAACCGAATAAGCTTGATTCTCTTTGTAGGTCTTCACGTCTTTTTACCGCTTCTTCAGGAGAGATTAAACCTGCGTTAAAATCGGCGTCAATCGTCATCTGTTTACCGGGCATAGCATCTAAGGCGAAACGTGCAGAAACTTCGGCGATACGTTCAGCACCTTTTGTAATTACCATGAACTGTACAACTGTAATAATCAGGAAGATTACACCACCTACAATCATGTTACCGCCGGTAACGAACGTTCCAAACGCGTGTACAACTTCTCCGGCATCACCTTTAGCCAGAATAAGTCTGGTTGAAGCAATTGAGAGTACTAAACGGAACATTGTACCTAAAAGAATAATTGAAGGAAAAGCAGCCAATTCTAATGGCTTTTGGACATACAAAGATATCATCAAAAGCACAATACCGAGTGTGATATTCAAGCTTATGGAAAAATTGATAACCCAATTTGGCATCTCCATAATCAAGATTAAAACCAAAGTCATTACGAAGAGTGCCAAAAATATTTCTGATAAATGATTGTTCTGTTGTTGTCCTTCCGCTGCCATTTTGTCCTTTTGAAGGTTTTATACCCCCCCCTCTCGCTCAAGTGGCGAGAGAATTAGTTTTACATTCCTTCTAACGCTTTTTTAATGATTTCTAACTGTGTGTCAATTGATGCATCAACGATGCCGTTGTTTGTTTGAAAAACGCATCCGCCTTCTTCAATTGAAGGGTCAGCTATTATGTTAATTTTAGCGTCAATACCATATTGATAAGTTATATTAGGCAATGTGTCCTTGATAAACTGTACCGCTTGAGGTTTGACCCTTATATTAATCTTAGGTTCGCTTTTCGAAACAGTTTTAAGTACATCCACAATTGTATTAACTAATACTTGCGGATCACTCTCAACTTCTTTTTTTATAATCTTTTTGGCTATATCAACACTAATTTCTAAAATGTCAGGTGCAATATATTCAAAAACATTTTTAGGAGCATTCATAAATTCTGAAAAATTATTTTTAAACGCTTCCAAATCTGAATTTGCTTGTTCTAAACCTTTTCTATAACCTTCTTCAAATGCTGATTTTTTGATTGTTTCAGCTTCTTCTTGAGCTCTTGAAACAAGATTTCTATCATCAATTCTGCGATAACCGCGCCTTCTTGAACCGCGTCTGCGTTCTTGTCGTTGTGTGAAATCTATATTTTCTATATCAAATAAATCAATTTCAGGTTCTTGTGGCGCTTGTGGTTGAGGAGTTTCTTGAATAATTTCTTCAACTACAGGTTGTTGTTCTATATTTTCAACTTCTGAAATTTGAGCATTAAAAACTTGAACCTCTACTTTTTTAGGCTCTGTTTTTTCTACCTTCCCCTTCAAATTTCTTTTTTTGATTATCATATAAAAGTATTATACACTCTCTTCTATATATTGTGCAACAATTCCCGCAACTTTTAGCGGTAATTCTGAATATTCACCGTCATAAGCTTGTGCTATAAACCTTTTTACAAGCGGACGCTCGTTTTTTATAACTTTTTCAATACGCTCACGCGGAATTTCTCTATAAATTCTTAACAAATCTCCAAGGACGTTTTCTTTTGTAAGTTTGCGCTTTATTGGCAAATACTCTTTCATTTCTTTTAAGCAATCTGTAACCAAATCACCATCAAGATGTGATTCTAAGTCTGCCATGTTCATGTATTGAGAAATTGCCAATGAATCATTAGAGTCAAACTTGTTAAGTATTGTTGTTACTTTATCTTGTGACATCAGTTTCAACACCAATGCTAAAGACATTAATTTCATTTGTTTATTTGTAATTCCTTGTGGAATAGATACCGGTTGTCTGCTTGTTGATTGTTCTCTAGCTTGTTTTCTATTAGCTCTGCGTTGTTCTTTTTCTTGACGAGCTTTTTCAGCTTCTGCAGCTTGTTCTTGTTTTAATCTATTTTGCTCCGCTTGAGCTTGTTGCGCCATTGCATCAATATTTGATTGGCTTTCAGCTCTATTTTTAGTATTTTCGTCAATAACACCTTTTTGTTGTAGCTCTTCAATACTTTGATTATAAACTTTAATAACGTGATGCTCGACAGCTTGAAGAAGTTGATCTTGCGGGATTTTTCTAATAACGGCTTGTTTAGCCACTTCAAAAATAGTAAATGCAATTTTTTGCATAATACTATCCCAATATTGCGGAAGTATACCGGAATGAATTAAATCGATTGATTTATGGAATGACCATTCAGCAATAATTTGTGTAATAAATACCGCTTGTTCTGCATTCAAATTAAGCTGTTGATCATTATAAAGAGCTTCACCTGCTAAAAGAGTGAAATTACCGAGAGTTTTTACGATATATTCTTTTTCTCTATCTTCCAACTCTTGCGGAACAAGCTCTTTGGCTTGTTCTGACATAGAAGCTGCAAATCCTTTATAATCAAATCCTTCAATAGGCATAACTTTTCCTTTATATTATATCCCTATTGTATTATACATAAGAGATGAATTTTTATCCTCATATATTTAATTGAAAAATAAAAAAAATCATAAATAAAGAAAAAGCGCCTAATGGCGCAAAAATTCGGTTAAAAAATATAGGTATAGGTTAATAAATTATTTTTTCCAAAATTTCAATTTATCAAAAAAATTAGTACTAGCTTGTTGTTTTGGTGGAGCTTTTTTTGCACTTTTTAAATAATAAAATTGTTGAAGCAATCATAATACCACCTGCAATTAATCCTTTTACAATATTCGGAGTTTTTGAAGCTGTGTTACTTAAATCATCACCTAGTTTACCAAAACCTCCACCAAATCCGTTAATTCCGGCTTGTGAATTATTTGTAATTATATTTCCATTGACATTTCCAAATCCGTTTAAACCTGCATCTGAGTTATTTGTTAAGATATTTCCGTTAATACTTCCAAAACTATTTAAACCAACTTGCGAATCAATTGAATTATTATATGCAGAATTCAAACCACTGTATGAAAAACTATCTTGTTGCATTCCATGATTTTGATATAAATTACCCTGTGCAGCCATGTTTAAATAAGGATTTTGCATTCCATTTAAAGATGAAACATTAATGCTATTCGCAAGTTCCATCGGAGCATAGTCTAAAATTCCTTTATTATATAGATTTTGTAATGTATAAGGACTTACTGACATTTCACAACCTTTATTTTTTAACTACACCTACATATATTTAAAGTATTTTTTAATAAAAAAATTGCTTTATTTGTAAAGCTTTGTTAAGATAAAAATGTGGGGAAAGTGTTTTTTAAAAATAATTGGCAAATATTAGTATTTAATTTAGTCGTTATAATAGCTTTTATCGTTGGATATGGGCATTTTGGCGATATAATGGTTGATTCCTTTAGGGAAGCTTATATTCCTGCGCAAATTTTAAAAGGTCAAGTTCTTTATAAAAATATCTTTAACATATATGCACCTTTTTCATATCTTTTTAATTCATTATTGTTTTTAATATTTGGAGTTCATTTAAAAATACTGTATACGGCAGGGTTGTTGGCAACATTAGGAGTTTTAAATTTAGTATTTAAAATCTCAAATGAATTCATGAACAAAACTTATGCTTTAAGTATTGTTTTATTTGTAATTTCTGTAGGTGTATTATCTCCAAATGTCTTTAATTATATCTTTCCGTATTCATTTGGCATGCTATATGGTCTCCTATTCATATTAGCATCGATTTATTTTGCTCTTAAAGACAAGTTTCAGCTTGCATACTTGATGTACTCGTTTGCGATTTGTTCAAAGTATGAATTTGCTTTGCTTTTATCATTACTGCTATTTGTAACCGGAAAAAATGATTTATTAAAAAATATCATTTCCTTATTGCTGCCGATAATTATAACTTATACTCCACTGTTCGTAATGAATGTAGGTTTAGAAAACATCTTAGCTTCAGCTCAAATTATACTAACAATGTCCTCAACAAAAACTCTTTATTGGTTTTATTCTATAACGGGTTTGGTATTCAGACCGGAAATATTGCCTATATATTTAATTAATTTAATAAAAGTCTTAATACCTTTATTATTCATGTATTATTGGCGAAGCTGGTGGTTGATAATACTTACGGCAATTTATTTTTATTTTGCCACTACTCCGGATTTGTTAATATACATATTTCCATTAATCTTGATATTATTTGTCATTAGATTTAGAAAACTAAGCCATGAAAAAATATTTTTTGTGCTGGCTTCATTACTAATTTCTATGAAAATATTTTTTGCTGAAACATTTTTATCTTATGGAGTATTTTTTATTCCATTTGCGCTAATTTCAATATTTATACTGATTCCACCAAGATTTAAAAAAGCATTGTTTATAATAACATTGATTTGTGCTTTGAATTTTGGAATAAAAAATACAATTTCACTTTCTCAAAAGAATGTTAAAGTAGAGACAGAACGCGGAGTTTTTTATTCTGCTACCGGAGAAGTTATTAATCAAGTTATTAATTACATTAATAAAAATACAAAATCTACAGACAAGGTTGTTATATATCCGGAATGCTTAGCTGTTAATTTTTTGACAAGTAGAGATTCTGATAACAAATTTTATTCATTGATTCCGCTGTATGTCGAAACATTTAGTGAGGATGTGATAATAAAAAGGCTGGATATAATAAAGCCGGAGTATATTGTAATAAGTAATTACAACACATCAAACTATTATTACAGTTATTTTGGTCAAGATTATGCCGGTGGGATTTACGGTTATGTATTATCTAATTATGATAAACAAGCTGATTTTGGTCGTAAAATGTCGTTTATAGTTTATAAAAGAAAATAAAAAAAGGATTGGTGCTTTACCAATCCTTTTGCATATAATAAATACTTTATTATTCAGCTTCAAACATATCTTTTCCTACCGCACAAAGTGGACAAGTCCAATCATCAGGTAGTTTTTCAAAAGCTGTTCCTGCTGGAATTCCATTATCCGGATCGCCAACGGCCGGATCATATTCGTAATGACAAACTGTACAAATGTATTTTTTCATAATGTTCTCCTTTTTTAATTGTTATAAGCCTCCACCCTAGCCCTCCCCCGATGAGAGGAAACTTAGAAGCATCTTACTACATTATTATATTACTTTAAGTTTAAAAATTTTTCCATTGTTATTACAACATTTTTTTTATCAATAATATTTTCTTATGAATATTTTCATAAGTTAACTGTTAATAATACCCTCTCCCGCCTTCGGCACCCTCTCCATGAAAAATTGATAAAAGGAGAGGGGAGCAAGACTTGCTTGCTTGAACGTCTTTAGCGCGTTTCCTCGCCTTACAGAAGAACGGATTTTCGGTAGGGCGTAAGCCCGTAAGGTGGAGGTCAGACGTCTACCTCTCATGAAACTTGACATTTAGTCAACTTTTGTTCGGCAGAATGCCAACACCCAGAATAATCCAAGACAGGATTAAGGTGAGGTGAAAATTAACTTTCACTTTTCAATTCTATAAGTTATCCTGCAATAGAGCTGATTAAACCCTCTACAACATTGTCCAACTCTACAATTTGTTCTTCTTTCAACGTTGATTTTATACAAATTGAATCATTTAAAATTTCTGAACCTTTAATTTTTTCTAAGATTTCACGCATTTGAGTTCCGCAAGTTGGTGCCCAGCTTCCATTTTGAATAATTACATATTTTCTATTCTGCAAATTATGGGCACTTAATACGTGCAAAAATGCTTCCATAGATTCAAAAATGCCTGCATTATAGGTAGTTGTTGCAAGTATAATATGAGAATACTTAAATGCTTCAGCCAAAACAAATGATGAATGTGTCATTGAGACATCAAACATTTTTATGTTTTTAATTCCTTTATCTGCAAGTTTTGAAGCTAATAAGTTAACAGCACTTTCTGTTCCGCCATATACAGAAGAATAAGCAATTAATACAGAATTTTCTTCCGGAGTATATGTAGACCACTTGTTATATTTTTCAATAAATAATTCAATATTTTCTCTAATCATTAGCCCATGTAAAGGACAGATTAATTGAATATCAAGCGCTTTTGCTTTTTTAAGAAGCATTTGAACTTGTAATCCGTATTTACCAACGATATTTGTGTAATATCTTCGAGCTTCGTCCAAATTATCTCTTTCCCAATTAACTTCGTTATCAAACAAATTACCATTAATTGCACCAAAAGAACCAAAGGCATCAGCTGAAAATAAGATTTTATCAGTCTTATCATAAGTTACCATAACTTCCGGCCAATGTACCATCGGAGCGAGAACAAATTGGAATTCGTGTTTGCCAGTATTAAGGATATCGCCTTCTTTTACTACCATAACTCTGGAGTCAATATCAAAATCGAAAAATTGTTTTATCATATTGACAGTTTTTGCTGTACAAACAATAGTGACATTAGGATAACGTTTAACAACTTCAGCTATTAGCGCACCATGGTCAGGTTCCATGTGTTGAACTACAAGATAATCAAGATTTTCACCTTCTAAAGCTTTAGTTAAATTTTCATAAAACTGTTCTGCGCATGCTTTATCGACTGTATCAAATAAAACATTTTTTTCATCTCTTAATATATAAGAATTATAAGAAACTCCGTTATTAAGCGGATAAGCACTTTCAAATAAAGTTAATCTTCTATCCGAACAACCGATATAAAACAAATCTTCCGTAATTTTTCTTACATTGTGCATAGCTAAATCTCCATCAACTCACAATGTATTATAACATAAAATTGTTGCTTCTAGTTCTTTATCAGATCAATTAATTTTTGAGCTGAATCCATATAGCCCGCAGAAGTTATTAATTTTCCACTTGCATTATCTGTAAACTGTGTTCTTAAAACATATTCCAGAGTTGAATCTATATTTTTAGCTTCTTCTAAAATAGCTTTTATATCATGTTCATCCGGCGATTTTTGTAATGCCATTCCTGATGCAAATTTTTTGCCTGACAAAACATCCTCTGAAGAACGAATATATTTTTCGCAAGCAATTCTAACCGCTTCCAACGTTTTTGTATCCGCTTTTTCGTCAAGATAGATTGTTATCGGATCATGGCGTTCTAACCAATTTAAAGAAGTTTCAGGTGTTTTATAATATCCTTTAACCTTGCCTGATGCAAATAAATCATCTAAATTTTGAATAAGTTTTTCGTCTGCTAATGCATTTACTGAAATTCTATCAACACTCTTTGCACTTTTTCTGCCAATTGGCATTCTGTAATGCCAACCATTTTGATTTTTCACTTTGATAAATTTAGTTCCTTTAGAAGTTATGTCTTCAATATTTTTTGTAACAAGACTGCTTGTCGGATATTCGCCAAGCCTCAAATCTTTATACAACGCATCAAGTAAATTTGTATAAGTTGTTTGAGCATCAAGAGAATTAATATTATTTTTACATTGCTCAAATATAGCGACCCGTTTTGTATTGCCCTCTTTTTGTGCTTTATTAATTACTTTATCATACAAATTGCTCAATGCTTCTTGAGCTTTTTGTTGTGGAGTAAGATTCTTAATTACCGAAGTTTTAGCTTTTCCTCCTAATATCTTTTGAATATTTGAGCCCAACTTACCGTTATACCCCGCAACGCCTAACGCAACAACAGACGCCAAAATAGTCGCACCTATCATATAATTAGCTGCGCGTTTTTTATCTTCATCGCCCTTTACGTTTTCTGCTTTTACAGAGGTTTGATTTTTTGTAGGAGTTGAAGAATAATTATTATTTTGTACTAACTGAATATTTTCTATTGGCATTGTATAAATTTCCCAATTACCATTATATATAATAAGTCCAACAATTAAAAAAAATTGCCATTTCTAGATATAAAATTTACATTGTTAATGTTGAGCTAAAAGCCCAACCTACAACGACTCCACTCGAACGACAGTCACAGGGAAAGTTTAATTTAAATATAAAGATATGTAAAATTAGTATTTTTATAAAGCAATTTTTGTCTATATAAAGTTTTTATATATTTGGGATATTAGGAGATATAATGCCGACTAAATATATGATAGTCAAAACTTTTTATCATGATGGAACTATCAATAAAGTGGATGATAGTACAAAAAAATCTGTAAAAAAAAGTTTGAGAACTGCTATGGATAAAATTGAACCAAGTTTTTTCAATAATTTAACATTGCATGTTGCTTCTGATTTTTCAAACCTAGATTCTCATAATACCTGCAGCAGATTTTTAAAAAACAATGAGAGCGATTATTCAAATACAAAAGGTGTTGCAAATTTTAATGATTTTCAAAGAGAAGTTTATATTCAAGAATCAGCTTTTAAATTTGACAAATTGTTAAATGTATTCTCTTCTCAGCCTCTTCGTGCAGATAAGGAAATAGAATTAGCTACAATGCATGAATTAGGGCATCAATTTGATAATTATTATGGAACTGATAATAAATTGAAACAAGAATTTTATGCTTTGCAAAAAAAATATAAAAATACTTATGAAGAAGTTACTTTAACAAAAGAAGAAGAAAAATTTTATAACAAATATTTAGATAATAATGGCTATAGTGATAAAAATGATTTTAAAACGGCTGTGCTAAACGATTTACAAAAAATCAATCCAAAAAAACTTGATTTAAATGATGGATATTTTGTAGGAGAATTCTTTAACAGAGGTCTTGATACTAAGCCAAATAAAGATGATGTACAAAAAGCTGATTATACTCGTGGTGAAGTATTTGCTCAATTATTTGCTTATGCAATGGGAACTGATGACGGAAAGAAAGATAAATATTTACAATTATTTCCAAATACTTATAAAGTAGTGAAAAATTATATAGCGAAACATTCTAAGAAATAAGCGATTTTCACCTTTTCTAAAGTTAATGGTGCAAAAAATTGCACCCTACCATTGTTTAAGTACTATATGTTCAATATAGAATGTATTTTACTAAAAGCATGTAGGGTGCAATTTTTTGCACCATTAACTTTTCTGCATTTGTCGTGTTGGACGATAATTGTCCAAAACAACTTACGAACCAATAAAGATAGGAACCGCTATCGCTTTTCCCATCCTACACGAACGACAATCGCGCCGCGAACGTGCAGCGATTAGTAGGTTGGGCTTTCAGCCCAACTGTACTATACATACCCAATATAAGGCAAATTACGATAATATCCATCGTAATCCAAGCCATAACCTACAAGAAATTTATCATCAATTTCAAAACAATAATAATCGGCATCAATTTCGACTTCACGTTTAACTTTTTTATCCAATAGTGAACAGAAATTCAAGCTTTTTACTTTAAAGTTATGATTAATAAAATCTACTAAAAATTTTGCAGTATGCCCTGTATCTATAATATCTTCTACGATTAAAACATTTTTAGCGTTCAAGTCAGGTAGAGAAATGTCAACCGCGTTCACTTTTCCTGTAGACGCAAAACCTGAACCGTAGCTAGAAAGTCTTATAAATTCCATTCTAAGAGGCATTTTTAAATGTTTTGATAAATCTACCATAAACATCACAGAACCCTTTAAAACACAAATCAAATAGAGCTCTTCTTGACCGTAGATGTCATTCAATTTAGCTCCCAAATCTGCAATACCTTTTTGAATAGCATCTGCGCTAAACAAAACTTTTAAATCACTTTCAGTTATCATTTTCATATTAAATCACCTCTAAAACGTGTGTTGGATTGATTTTTACTCCGATTTTACTGCTTATACCTACGCCAAACACCCATAAAACTTCTTCTTCGTTGCATAAAAGCATTATTTTATCGCGATTATGCCTTGAAACACCCTTGGAATTCAAGTATTTTTTCAACTTCATTGTACCTGTCATTCCAAACGGGCTTATAATATCACCATCTTTTCTATAGCGCAAAGTAAGTGGAAATTTAACTTTAGATAAATCCACGTAAGCAAAATTTGATGTTGATTCAGGAAAAACAAAAAATTCCTTCTCTTCAAAATTCTTTATTGTTAAAGTTTTGTCACCAAATTGATATTCACCTTCACCATTGACTAAAATTGTCAAATCCTGCTTTGCGTCAGTTTCCTGTCTTTTGTGAGGAATAGGTTCAACTATTTTATCATCTGCGTAAAGCCAAAGAGCAGTCGCAAGTGATTTTGTTGTACCGTTTTTCTGCGTAACATTAGATTCAATAAACTCATAAAGCTCATTAATTTTTTTAAAATCATAATCTAAGTCTAGCATTTGTACATATTCATGTAAAAATCTTAATTTTGCAGGCTTAATAAGTTTTCTATATTCGGAAGAAATAATTTTATCGCCGTCAAAAATTTTACTTCTTAAAGGTTTTAAATATTCTTCAATTATTTCATTGTCGTTATTTGCATTTACAGCTAAAATATTCAGTGCATCTTTTACGTTTTCATTAATTTTTTCTAATGTCGGAATTACATTCAGTCTTAAATAGTTACGTTTATAAGCTGTATTTGAGTTTGAAGAATCGTTGTTTGGAGAAAGATTGTGTTCATTACAATAATCAACAATCTCAACCCTTCTTGTTTTTAATAATGGTCGATAAAAACATTTTCTTCTTTCTGAAATTCCTTTTAAACCAACAATTCCTGTTCCTTTAATAATACGATATAAAACAGTTTCTGCATTATCGTCTTTGTTGTGAGCCGTAAAAACAGCATCTGCGTCAAATTCTTCAAATGCTTCTTCAAAAAATTCATAACGAGCAATTCTCGCATCATTCTCAGTTTTCTTCAAACCTTTTGGCGCTTCTTTTAGGTAAAATTCAAACCCTTTACTGCATGCAAAAATTCTGCAAATTTCCTGCTCTCTTAAAGATTCTTCACCGCGCCAATTATGATTAAAATGCGCTGCAACAACGGTCATTTCAAGAAAATCAGGCAATTGCTTTAATTCGGATAAAATATTTAAAAGACACATGGAGTCATAACCTCCCGAGAAACCAACAATAATTGTTTTGTCTTGAAGATTATATTTTGTAATAAAATCCGCAACCCTTTGGGTTACCGCGTCCATACGCCCTCCAATTACCCCATTCTTCTTATTTCTGCTTGAATACCGTGCTTAATTTCAACCGCATCTACACCTAATTGGTCAAGCACTTTCATCGCCAAAGAATCAGGTTCTTCTGTAATTGCAATCAATAAGTCAACTGCTTCAATTTTTTGTTTATTGGATTTTTTTGCTAAAAGCCAAGCACGTTCTAATACTTTTTTTGCACGATTTGTAAAAACAATTTCTTTATCAAAATATTCGTTACCGTACCCTACAAGCCCTTCAACAACAAGCCTTGCATCTTTCATATTAATTTCTAAATCATTAAGAACCTCAAACGCAATACTTGTACCTTCTGCAATAATACCAAGTAAAAACATTTCTGTCCCTACAACATTTCTACCGATTCTACGAGCTTCTTCTTTAGCAAGCTTCATAATAGTTAGAACTTCCGGCATCTGCTTCTCAATCGGCTTCAATATATCTTCTGATAGTTTTTCAGAATTTATGCCGAGCGATTTAATAACATCGTAAGCCAAGCCTTTTTTGTTCTTTAAAACACTCAAAACTATGTGCTCAGGAGTGATTACTGATGAGCCTAATTCTTTTGCGGTTTGTAACGCAGAATTCATCATAAAAAATGCATTCGGTGTAAATATAATTTTCTTATCTTCATATTCTGCTTGTCTTGATTGTTGTTCGGCAAGTTTTTGTTCAAAATTCTGAGCATTTAAACCAAACTTGTTAATAGTTTGAATAAGTTCAGGACTTGCGTTTTCCAAAATTGACGCCATTATCTGTTCTGTACCCAAAATTTCGTAACCTGCTGCAGATAATTTTGAAACAGCACCCTCCAAAACTCCGGATAAGGCTTCGCCTTCATAAACAGCTTCAAAACTGCTCTTGTTCTCATCTTCGTCGACGGATTCCGGGTGCTCTAATCGCTTGATTTTCTTTTCAACAAGCTTTGTTAGAATATCTTTCGAATTGTATGTATTAAAATCAAAACTTGATAAAATTGCTTGAATATTTGAATTCTTATCATTTATTACGGATAAAAACAAATGCTCAAACAGAATATTGTTGTTACCTGATTTGTTTGCTAAATCAAGTGTATGTTTCAAGATTTCTTTGAAAGAGTGGCTAAAAGGAATGTTTTCAACGTTTTTAGAAGTTTTGATAACATATTTATCAATCTCTTTTTCCATTGCTTCCGGAGTAACACCATACATTCTAAAAAGCTTTAAAGATACGCCTTTTGCTTCATTCACAAGCGCAAGCAATAAGTGTTCAGGCTTAACTTCTGAACAACCCATTTCTTTTGCGAGTCTTTGTGCTTCACTTACAACGTTAACCGCTCTTTCAGTAAATCTTTCAAACAAAACTATTATTCCTCGTCTTCGTCATCTTCTAATGATTCAATGTAGTTGCAAACTCTGTTGAATTCGTCTTCATCTTCAATGCTTTGGAAATAACCGTCAGCATCTTCGCCTTCACCTTCTTCAACATATTCCATGATGATAACTTCTGCATCTTCATTTTCAGCATCTTCTATCGGAAGTAATAAAGCATAAGTTTTATCTTCAAAATCAATTACATCATAAATTTCACATTTTGTTGAAACGCCGTCTTCATCGGTAATTTCTACGTAGTTTTCTAATTCT
>CAKVND010000026.1 GCA_934777245.1 uncultured Candidatus Melainabacteria bacterium
CCTTTATCTACGTTGCCGTCTTTGCAAGCTGCAGAAATAAAGATATTTTCATCAGTTGTAGGAAGTCCGGCTTCTTCAAGTCTTTTCTTGGCTGCTTCAATACCTTTTTCAGGATCTTTTTCATTAATATCAACAACTTTTTCAGTTGTAGGTTCCATACCAACTTTTTCTTGAGCCCATTTTACTAATTCAGGATCTGGTTCGCAAGGAGTTTTACCGAAGTAACCAAGAAGCATTTTTGCGTAACCCGGGTTAGCTTGTTGCCATGGTTCAGGAGTAATTGCGTTCAAGAATGATTGTTGTGCATAGAATTGTGAAACAGGAGTTACTGATGTAGCAAAACCGCCTCTTTCTACAACTTCTTTCATGTTAGCAATAAGTTTAGGGAACTTATCTAACATGCCCATATCTTTCAATTGGTTAACAGTTGTAGCTGTTGCACCGCCTGGAAGTGGAGCTTGAATTAGAATTGGGTTAACAGCCAAAGAAATTGGAGAGATTGGATAATCTTTCATGCATTCTTTGAAGATTTCTTCTGTTTCCATAATTTTCTTAATATCTAAGCCTAAATCGTATTCAGTACCACGAAGAGCGTGCCACATTGAAATAATATCAGGTTGACCTGTACCGCCTGAAACAGGTTTCATAGCTAAGTCAATACCGTCAGCACCACCATCAAGAGCAGCTAAGTATGCAGCTAAACCTGTACCTGCTGTTTCGTGAGAGTGGAAACGAATGTGAGCATCTTGACCCAATAATTCACGAGCCATTTTAACTGTTTCGTATACTTTTCTAGGGTGAGAAGTACCAGAAGCATCTTTGAATGCCAAGCTGTCAAATGGTAAGCCTGAATCTAAGATATTTCTTAAAACTCTTTCATAGAAAGCTACATCGTGTGCGCCTTCGCAACCATAAGGAAGTTCCATCATAGTGATTGTTACTTCGTGTTGCATACCGTATTTTTTAATTGAGTTTGCAGAATCAACCAAGTTGTTAACATCGTTTAAAGCATCAAAGTTTCTAACTACGTTAACACCGTGTTTAGCAAACATTTTTGCGTGTAAGTCGATAATATCACGAGGTTGAGAGTTAAGACCTACAACGTTAACGCCTCTTGCTAAAGATTGTAATTTAACGTCCGGACCAACTGCAGCTCTGATTTTATCCATTGTTTCAAAAGCATTTTCATTACAGAAAAATATTGGAGCTTGGAATCTTGCACCACCTGCTGTTTCAAAGTGTTTTAAACCAGCACCAACTGCAGCTTGTAAAGCAGGAATGAAATCATCAACAAGAACTTTTGCCCCGTAAATTGATTGGAAACCATCACGGAATGATGTATCCATAACCTTAATTAATTTTGTCATTTTTATACCCTTTCTTACTTTTATAAAATTTATCTTTTAAACATTGCAGCAACAATTGCAGCTGCGATTTCTGAGTCGTCGCCTTTTGCAACTTTCTTTTTATTAGCACCACCTGCTACTTGAGGAACAGGTTCCGGCCAAATTGTATTTAGCTTGGCAACAATTTTTGACATGCAATTCATGGCAAAAATCATTATGCACAAGAAGATAAATACAGTACCCATGCCTACGCACATTACCGCAAAGCCTTCATTAAAAATTTCTACTACGTTCATAAAATATCTCCTATTAAAAGTGTATGTAATTTATTATCTTTATCTTTTAAAATTAAAGCTCCTGTATCAGTTATACCCTCAGCAATTCCACTAATTTGTTTATCAAAAACTTTTACAGTTATCTCTTTATTGAAAAATCCGGCTCTTTTTTCATAATCATTTTTAATCAATAAAAACCCATTCTCAATAAAACAATCATATAACAAACAAAATTTTTCTAACAGTTTTTTTAAGAAAATTTTCTTATCTACAAATTCCCCTGTTTCAATATTCAATGATGTTGCAGGCTGATTAATTTTAGATAAAAAATCTATCTTTGTATTCAAATTCACGCCAAAACCCAAGATTAAACCTTCAAGTTTTCCGTTTTCAATAACGCCTTCTGCCAAAATTCCCGATATTTTTTTCCCGTTAATTTGAATATCATTTGGCCATTTTATAGTCGGCGTAACTCCGTAATCTTCAAAGGTTTGCGCTAACATTAAACACAAAAATTGTGTTAAATTTGAATAGATTTCTTTCATATCTTCTGAAGGCTTTAAAATTATGCTTGCATAAATATTATCTTTGCCTGCATAAGACCATTTTCTATCCAACCTTCCACGTCCGTTTGTCTGATTATCAGTGTAAATCAGAGTCATGTCGTTATAATCTTTTATATGCTCTTTTGCATATTTATTTGTCGACTCAACCTCTTCTAAAAAAATTAATTCCATAGAATTAATTATATAATAAAAACGATGTTTATTTTTATAGAAATAAATATATTAATTAATTTACAAATCTTAAAATTTAAAGCAAAATCTAGCAATTTATTTTATTTTAAATCTTTTAATATTATAGAAGGTTTTTAATGAATAATATAGGATTTTCAAATAATCTTAATAATAAAATTAATTCTCAAAGTTTTGAGAAGAAAAATCGTCGTGCGCAAATTATTGATAAAACACCTGTTGATAAATTGAATCGTTATTATCGTTCTCAAGGTCTAATTGGAAAAGCCTTCGATAAAATTCAAGGAGCTTTAAACATTGGTTTAAGCAAAAAAAAATTACAACAAGAACTTAAAAACAATAATAATTCCGATTTTGATAAAAAACTAAACAAATATTATGATCAACAAAAGAATGAAACCGAAATTGCAATTGATTTAGCAACAGAACTTTCGGCAGCAACCGCTCTAAGATTTATAAAAAAAGCTCAAACATATTCTCATATGTATGTGAAAAATAAAAAATTTGAACAAATATCAACTTTAGTCGGCATAGGAATTTCTGCTTTTGCAGGGATGATAACTAAACCTATATTAAAAGGTATAAATGGCATAGGAATGCCTAAAAAAGAAAAGAAGCAAGAACGCACTATTTTAAAAGATATGGGAAGTGGTTTTGTTGATGGCATTGCAGCTCCTTTAACTTATATTCATAAACTCGGCTTAATTGGCGCTATTGGTATAAATTCTGCATCCAGATACGTATTTAATAAAAAGGCAGACAAAGAAAGCGGATTAAAAGAACATTTGAACAACGGATGGGCTATAAAATTACCTGCTTTAGGAATTGCAACTTTTTCTGCATTTAGATTTCACAAAAGAGTCGGTGTTTTAGAAAAGGCTATTGCAAACGCTAAAAACAATGTAAAAAACATTAAGATCTTTAAGGCCAAAGCACCACTTTCAGAACTAAAAGATTTAGGAGTAACCAGCTTAAAAGATAAGCAGACTCAACTGGAACTGATTGATTCTGCAAAACGAGGTTTCTTTAGTAAAACATATATGAAACTAACTGCGCGTTTTAGAAAAAAAGCAACAAGCAATCCTATAAAGAAATCATTAGAACTAATTCCAAAACCGCTCAAGCGCATTTTGTTTATGGACAAAGAGATTATTAAACAAAATGAAATGGAAAGAATAATGGCAGAGATAGAACAATATAACTTGTTCTATCCCAAAATGCTTCAAGTTTTGCCAAGCAACATAGAAGATTTATTAAAAATGGTTATGAATAAAAACGGGAGCTCTTTTTCTGATTTAAAAGCCATTAAAATAAATGAAGACGATAATTTCTTTAAGAAACTTGGTAAAAAGTTTTTAAACAAAAGAGCAAATTATGTAAGCGAACATGGCATCAAATCAATAAATGAATTTTTAAATAACTACAAAAGCAATTGCCCTTCTTCCAGAACAGTAAAAGAGGCGCAAAACCATTTAGAAAAAACTTTTGGCAATAAATACACAATTTTGGGAGAAAAACCTTTAGGAGTCGGAACTGTTGCTGAATCATATTTGGCAAAAGATAACAAATCAAACAAAGAAGTTGTTATTAAAATGACAAAAAAATGGGCTACTCCTGAAAAATTACAAAACGATAAACAAAAAATGCTTGCAACTATCGAGCGTATGAAAGGTAAACTTACTGAAGACGAATATAATTATCAAAAAAAGCTTGTTGATGAATTATACAACGCTTGGTCTAAAGAACTAGATTTAGGATTGGAAGCCGAAGCTGCCAAAACGCTAGGTAAATATGCCATAAATTATAATACAGTAGCTCCCATTGAAGTTAAAAATAACATGTTTGTAATGGAAAAAGCTAAAGGTATTCAGTTTGACAAATTAGGAGAATACTTAGAAAAAAATAATAAAAAATTAACTAAAAAAGAAGCTAACACATTAATGGCAAAATACTTCCAATTGTTCTTTGAACAATTACTTTCTGTCCCTAAAAAAGGTAATAAAGTTATGCATGCTGACCCTCATGCCGGTAACATATTTATTGACATCACAAACAAAGAAAAACCTTTTACGTTTATTGATACAGGAAATGTATTACGATTTACACCGGAAGAAGCTATTCAAAATGTAACTTCACACGTTGATTATGTTATTGGAAATTCTAAACCAATAGCTAAACGTTTATTAAAAGATGCAAAACTACCAGCCGGCATGAAAATGGAAGAAGCCGAAAAAATGCTTGCAAAACATCTTGACGATACTTTCTATTCTGGAAAATACAAAATAAGAACTGCTGACCCATTTTCTGCAATTAACAACGAAAGTATCAAATTTATGAGCCAAAATAAAGTTATTTTGAGCACTCGCAATACAAACCTATTAAAAGCTGAAATCGCATATTTATCAAACATAATGAGTCTTGGTAAAATTTTAGAACACGTTGATACATCAACAACAGTCAGTGACGAAGAAATGAAAAAACTCGGAAAACAAATGGGAAAACAAGTTTTAGAATCTATAACAAGCGGAATTTTAAATAATAAAAAATGTACAATAAAAGAAGTTTATAATAGATTAAAATATTTACATGATAATCCTGAACAATTTATTACAACCATGTATACTTATGTTGCGCCAAAAAATAATTAATTCCATAGAATTAATTATATAATAAACACACAGAATCCTTTATTTGTTTATATGCTATAATAAATTTGAAATTATTTACGATTGTAAAAAGGAGTTTTTATGAAACGAGCAATTATTATGGTTATTGATTCAATGGGTATTGGTGCAATGCCTGATTGTGAAGAATTTGGTGATATTAAAGAATGTAATACTTTAAGAAATGTATGTGCTTTCAACAAAGGACTTGATGTACCATCTTTAGAATTATTAGGATTGGGTAATATTCAAGATTTTGAAGGCATTAATAAAACAGCAACTCCAATCGGACAATACGGAACTTTACAAGAAAAATCAAAAGGTAAAGATACAACGACCGGACATTGGGAAATAGCCGGCTTAATATCAGAAAAGCCTTTTGCAACATTTCCACAAGGTTTTCCAAAAGAACTTGTGGACAAATTTATAGAAGAAACAGGTTGTAAAGGAATTTTGGCAAACATGCCTGCAAGTGGAACTGCAATCATAGAACAATTAAACGATGAACACCATAAAACGGGCTTCCCGATTGTTTACACTTCAGCTGATAGCGTATTCCAAATTGCGCTTGATACTGATATGATACCTCTTGAAACTCTTTACAAGTGGTGTGAAATTGCAAGAAAGATTTTAGACGAAGGCAAATATAATGTAGCAAGAGTTATTGCTCGCCCATACAAAATTATTGACGGCAAACCTACCAGAATTTCTAAAGATAGACGCGATTACTCAATGGCACCATTTGGCAAAACTGTATTGGACAAAGTAAAAGATGCAGGTGCGAAAGTTATTGGTATCGGTAAAATCGAAGACATTTTCGAAAAAGCAGGTATAACACATGCAATACATACAGGCTCAAACAAAGAAGGTTTAGAATTAACTATTAAAGCGATTGACGGAAGTTTGGATTTAGATAAAATCAAATATCCGACAACAAATATTACTGATAATGATAGAGAAATTATCTTTACGAACCTTGTTGATACCGATATGCTTTTCGGTCATAGAAATAACGCTGAAGGATATGGAAAAGCAATTGAAGAAATTGACGAATACTTAGAAAAAATCCTTCCACTAATTGGCGAAGATGATTTGTTAATTATTACAGCAGACCATGGTTGCGATCCAACAGTTCCGGGAACAGACCACACAAGAGAACAAGTTCCGGTATTGTATTACTCTAGAGGAATTCAACCAAAAGACTTAGGTGTAACAAAAGGTTTTGACTCCATAGCAAAAAGAGTGTCTGACTGGTTATTTTAATTTTTAATTTTAGCAGTATAATAAACATGTTCTAAGAAAAAGAACAGTATAAATATAATAAGGAGAAAACAAATGAACGTAACTATTGAAGATTCTTGTATCGGTTGTGGCGCATGCGAATCAATTTGCGATGCAGTTTTCCACGTAGAAGATAGAGCAGAAGTAAAAACTGCCGGTATTGCAGGAAATGAAGCTTGTGTTGAAGAAGCAGCTAACGCTTGCCCGGTTTCAGCTATTACAGTTGCTTAGTTTTATAAACAAATTACAACAAAAAGGCGACCAGATAGGTCGCCTTTTTGTTGTCTATATCCCCAACATTTGAATAATGTAAATTTATATTAAGCAAATGACAAAAAAAATTTTTCTACGTTTTAAAATACTAAGAGTTAAGGAGAAATAAGTGTTAAAAATTAATTCAGTAAATAACGTTACAACGTTAGGGGTATTTAAAGTTAATAACAAAAAGAATAGTACGAATCCAATTCAAAATAACATCCCGAATGAAATTCAAAAGGAACAGTTTAATTCCGGTATTCCCAGAGGATACATCAATTTCAGAGCAAAAACAGATGAAATAAATCCCGAATTACATGTTTCAGAAGATGCAATGGCGTTATTGGATAGAGCTAAAAATATTGCTAAAGATTTGGGACATGAAGAAATCACTCCGTTCCATATTATCGCAGCATCTATTGAAGAAACAAAATCTAATTATAAACAAATGCCAAAAGATCTTCTTGAATCTGGCGTAGTTGAATCAATTTCTTCATTAAACAAACTTGGCAATGTTTATATGAAAAATAACATACTTAACTCGGCCGACGATTTTAAATTCTTTGCAGAAGAAGTAAACCTTTTACAAGAACAAAACGAAATATACTTAAATGCTCTTCCTTCAAATGATGAATTGAAAGGAAAAGAACGAGATATACCTTTATCAAAAGAATTAAAATCAATGCTTGACGAAACACAAAAACAAACTCAAATAATTGATTCTTATATGATATTAGGAACAGCTTTTAATGCAAATACAACAAACAAAATCTCATATACAGCAGAGTTTTTAAAAGATTTGCAAAGTACAACTTATTATAAAAAACAAGCTGAAGTTGATGCTAACTACATGAAATTTTATGATACAAAAGCAATTGATGCTTGGAATAAATTAGCGTTAGGTTCTAATTTATTTATAACTTATGGCGATGAAAAAGAAGCTAATAGAATTGAAACCAGCCTTATTAACACATTAGATGCAAAAAAACATGGCAATTTTAATTCTACTAATACCTTAATGTATGCAATGTCAGACGATGTTAAACCGGCAGAATTGCTAGAAGAAGTAATGACTCTTCAAGAGACTCAGCCGGAAGCGAATAAAATCTTTATGGTCGATTTGGACAGTCTTATTACCAATAATGTCGATAAAAACGGAGAGTTGTCTTATCCGATAGAAGTTATGCAAATGGTAAAAACTGCAAAAGATAACGTTAAATTCGTATTCTTCCAAAACCATGATACTTATTATCAATATATGAAAGAACCGAGTGTACAAAAAGCTTATTCGAACTTCATATCATATTCAATACCTCCAATGCACGCTTTTGAAGCACAAGAAGTTATTGCAAATGATAGAAAGATGCTTAAAGATATCAAAACTCCGTTTACAAAGGATGCTAGAAATAAAGCTATTTCAAGTGCGGATAAAATGGAAGGGATTTATCCGGATAAAGCAATTAATTTAATGCAAAGAATTGCAACTTATTACGGAGATTCTAAAAAGAGAATTTATCCTAAAGATGTTGATGAATTTGTAAACATTGCAGGTGATTTATTCAAAGAAGACGCTAAATCCGCAATTATTTATGACACAGGCAAAAATCTACAATCACTTTATGGCAAAGATACTGTTAAAAAAGATTTGGAAGCAATAGTAAGACAAATCAAATCCGGAAATATAGGAACAAGAGGTTACATAATGTATTCTCAAGACGAAGAAGCCGGTTCCGGAAGAAGATTTACAGCTCAAGCTTTAGCTGGAGAAGCAAAAGTTCCTTATCTGGAAATAGCGTCTTCAGATTTTGCAAAGAGTGTTGAAGATGAAGATGGCTTCAGAACATCTCCGGCATCTGAAATGAAAAGAATTTTCACCGAAGTAAAAAAAGCTGCAAAACAAAACGAAAACAAAACAGCAATTTTATTCGTAAACAACTTTGAAGATTTTGCATTCTCAGGTCCATACTTAGCAGGATACAAACAAGCTATGGCGCAAATGGAAAAAGAAATGGCAAAAGCTGAATCAGAGCATTTGAACATCGTTGTAATCGGTTCAACCGACCAATATTACACAGAAGCTATTCCAATGGTAGTTAGAGGTTTTAACCAAACAATTGCACTCGATTCTCCGGCATTCAACAAAAAATCAAGAAAAGATATCATAACAAACAGAATTAAAGAAACCAAAATTCCTCTTGCAGGAAGAACCGCAAAAGACAGAGAAGAAATAATTAATAAACTTGTTAAACTAACAGGTTACATGTCATTTGTAGAAATTAAAACTGTTGTCGATAACGCTAAACAAATAATGTTGGAACGTAACAAGAAAAAAGCTTCTATCGGAGAATTTATTGAAGCATACTTGCAACTAGAAACAGGAAGAACTTCGCATCCTGAAATGCCTGAGTACAACAAACGTGCGACAACTTCTCACGAATGCGGACACGCTACTAATTTGGAAGTTATGGGTGAAATACTTAAAGATAAAGGTCAACCTTGGCATCAATCTGACGAAGTTAATTTTATTACACTTGACCCGAGAGGCAACTTCTTAGGTGCAGTATTTGAAGGTAGAAAAGATAACGGCGATTATCCTTTTGAAGCATTATTTACAGGACTTGTATGCTCATATGGCGGCTATTCTTGCGAAAAGAAATTCTTTGATATGAACGGTTCAGCAGGAATCGGACAGGATTTGGCACAAGCGACACAAGCAACAAAAAGAGGCGTTGAATATTATGGGCTAGGTCATCACACAGGTCAAATCTCTAATGCCGCAAAAATCAATTCCGGTAAATACAGCGAAAATGTATACAAAGATATGGAAGTAATTTTGAGTAACGCAAAATTAGCGTCTGACTTGATTACTGATACCTACGCAGAATTCAATAAATGGTTTACTGATAAATATTCTAAGCTAATTGGTTCTGACGATTGTATGGTAGACGGTGATGATTTCAGATTGGCACTATCAAAATGGAAAGCTACGCAACCTAAGAACATGCAAGAAGAATTTGAAATCTTAGGCGATATGATTATGGATATTATTAAAGCATCTAAAAACGGCAAATTCTACGGCAAAGTTAGAGAAATCGTAAAAGCTAAGTAATTTTATTCATGATAAAATATGAATATGATTATAAAAACATTTGTAGAACCTCCAATTGATAATAATAATTATCTAATTATTGATGAACAAACAAAAGAAGCTGCGCTTATTGATTGTTCTGCTATTGACGATAGAATTGATGAAGAACTTGAACGCCAAAATGCAACATTGAAGTATATTTTACTGACACATGGACATTTTGACCACATTGCAGGAATAAGACCAAACAGATTTAACTCTAATCCGCAAGTTGTTATGAACAAAGCAGATTTAGACTGGTTAAATAATGCAAACGAATATTTACCGATGTTTGGCATGCCGGAGATTACAATACCAAAAGTTGATATTTTTGTAGAAGACGGTGATAAAATCAAATTAGGTGAAAAAGAAATTAAAGTTATTCATACTCCTGGACATACTCAAGGTGGCGTTTGTTATTTAATTGACGGAATGTTATTTTCCGGCGATACTATTTTCAAAGAAGCTGTAGGACGCTGTGATTTAGCAGGCGGAGACTTTGCACAGATTGTTAAAAGCATTGAAAATAAAATATTTACATTGCCTAATAATACAACAATTTATCCAGGACATGGCAAAATAACTTCTGTAGAATGGGAAAAAGAACATAACAGATTCTTGTAACAATTTACCAATTTTTTGGTAGCAAAAAAATCTTTTTTCTTGTTTTATATTAACAAGTAGGAATTAATTTGCATGAAAATATTACCTGTATTTTTCACGAACAAAACCGAAAAAACGCAGAATACTTTAAACAATTCTGCTCATGTAACAATGCCTAAATTACAAACACTTGCTTGCGATACAGTCTCATTCGGCCGTTCTGCAGGTAACGCTGATGCTTTACGCGCACTAATGGGTTACAAGATTCCCGGTATATATTCAGGCAAAGTCGTAATTGATCCAAAAATTGTAGAAAAAATATTAAATAACAAAGTTTTCTCCGGCTCAATAAAAAATATCGTAAAAACTCTCGTGCCATTTGAAACAAGTTTACATACAGTAGAAAAAAACATTTTCAATTTAATTAAAAGTCAAGCAAAAAAATATCCTGACAAAAAATTAGATGAAGTTATGAAAGAAGCAGCCACTTTACATGATGCAAAATTAAGAGCAATACAACAACCAATTTTTGATAAATTAGACACAATTTCACACGAAATGCCATTAGAGCAACAAAATCAATTTTTACGATTGATGAATATTGTAAACAAGAAAATTTACAGAGAACCTATCAAGATTCCTTTCGATAGAAAAGATTTTCAATACAAATTAAAAAGAATTGCAGATGAACTTCAACTAAAAAACAACAAAACTGAATTAGAATTCATGAAGAAAATAATGCATACTGCTCAACAGATTCCAGATGAAGCAGTACAAAATGCGTCAACTACATCTTCTAAAGCAAAAAAAAATAAAAAAATTCGTTCACAAAAAAACATTTCGAGACGCAGAGGTGAAATTTTACGCAAAATTGAAAGTATACAATTATCATCGTCTCTAAAAAACAACGAAGAATTAACAAAATTAATTACCAGAACACGTTCACAAATTTATGACATTCCGGTAGTTGTTAATTTCAATAGAAAAACCTTTATATATGAACTACAAAAAATACTTGATACCCTAGAAGACAAAAAGCTTGCCAGAAGAATGATTCAACAAGCCGTAGAACTTCCAAAATCTCGCGAAAACATTTCAGCATTTATTGTAAAAGCAGCAAATTGCTCATCTGAAAAAATCGGCTTTGACCTAATCGAAGGTTCTACGGGTAGTATTGAGCATTTAATACCTTTTGCTTCTAAAGGTAATGATAGCTTAGAGAATTACGCTATAAGCACATCTTATTATAACAGTGAGCGCGGAAATAGAACGATGCCTCAACAACTAAAACAACATCCGGAAATTTACCAAAACGCACAAAAACATGTTAATAGGTTAATTGAATTATATAATGATGGTACTTTTAAAAAAGTTGGACTTAGCAAATGGTATATCATAAATCTTACCAAAAGATTATATCGACTCTCACCACCAGAAAAACCAATAGTAATAGATTTAAGCAAACTGAAGGATTAATTTTCATAATAAAAAATGCACCTAAAATCAATTTAGATTTTAGGTGCATTTTTATACTTTACTAAATTATTATGACTTAATCAATAAGCTTGCGCCAATAACACCTGCTGTGTTACCCAATTGAGCCGGTACAATTTCAACTTCTTTTTGAATTGTCATTGCACGTTTAGCAATTGTTTCTCTGATTGGATCTAACAAAATATCACCTGCATCAGCAACGCCACCACCGATGATGATTTTTTCAGGATTAAGCAAGTTAACAACACTTGTTAAGCCCATACCGATGTATTCGCCCATGATTCTAAAGATTTCTTTTGCAACAGGATCACCTTCTTTAGCTGCAACAGCTACAACATAAGGTGTAATATCAGGATTCGCAAGCTCTCTATACTTAGTAGACTTGCCACCTCTAATATATTCCTCTGCCATTGCTACAATGCTTGGACCGGATGCGTAAGCTTCTAAACAGCCTCTGTCGCCGCAACCACAAAGTGGGCCATCTTGCATATTCAATTTAATATGACCAATTTCACCGGCAGCATTATTAGCACCGCGAACAAGTTTGCCGTTAATTACAAGACCGGAACCGATACCTGTACCAACTGTAATACAAACTAAGTTTTCACAACCAACACCTGCACCATAGTTCAATTCACCCAATGCAGCTGTTCTAACATCGTTATCAACACGTGTTGGAATACCAAATTCTTTTTCCATAATTTCAGCAATCGGAACATTTACCCAACCAGGAATGTTTGGAGCAAGTCTTACGATACCTTTCTTGCAGTCAATTTGTCCTGGGAATCCAAAACCAATAGCTTCAACATCAGTTGCTTTTAATTTTGTTTCTTTTAGCAAATCTCTGATTGCATCTTTCATGCTGTTAATAGTATATTCATAGCCCATTTCTGCACGAGTTGGGATAGAATTAGAATAAATAATTTTACCTTTGTCGCTTACAAGCGCAATCTTAACGTTAGTTCCACCAACGTCAACACCTATTCTTTGTGCCATTTATAAATCTCCTTCTTTTAGCATTAAAATTGTAACATAAATATTTAAAAGATTGAAGCTAAAACACAAAAAATGCGCTCATTGAGCGCACTTTTGCATTATAAAAATACCTTATTATTTTAAAGCAACTGTCATATCAGCTTCAATACAAACTTTACCGTCTACATAACCCACGCCGTGGCTCTTGCAGATAGGGCCTTTTGCCTTAATTAATTCGATATGCATTTCAAATCTGTCACCAGGTCTTACAATATTTTTAAATCTAACATTGTCAACTCCTGCATACAAAGTTAATTTACCTTTGTATTGAGGCAAGCACATCAAAACAGGTGCTGAGCATTGAGCCAAAGCTTCTAATTGCAATACCCCAGGCATTACAGGGTTTCCTGGGAAGTGACCTTGGAAGAATGCTTCGTTCATAGTTAAGTTTTTATAACCTTTTGCATATTTACCGGGAACACATTCTGTAATTTTATCAACTAGCAAAAATGGGTATCTGTGAGGAATCATATCCATAATTTGCATTACGTCAAATGATAAAATATCTTCACCAGCTTCAGTTTCGCCAATTTTTACTCCTAATTCTTCTGTCATTTAATTTCTCCTTATATTTTTACTAATTTGTTTTTTAATACTTGAGCAACTTTTGTGTGAACAGCATGCCCTGCTTCTTTAACCAAAATTTGCGCTTTGAAATTCAACGGTGAAACACCTGTTAAATACAAATCACCAATCAAATCCAAAATTTTATGTTTAATAGGTTCGTTTTCTGAACGTAATTCAGTTGTAAAACCTTCATCCTTCAAACCAACTGTGTTATCAATTGTAACACCTTTTGCAAAACCTAACATTTGATATTTTTTTAAATCTTTATAAAAACCAAACGTTCTGGCTTCAATAATTTCTTCCAAATTTTTATTGTCCATTGTTACCCAACGTCCACGCAAATCCGGATGATCATAATTTACAGCATAAGTAATTCTAAGTTCTTTGTCCGGAACAATAACCAGGCTTGTTTTACCGTTCAAATAATAAACAGGTTCTGAAACAGTATAAGCGTCTTTATTTACACCTTCAATACCTGCTTTTTTGAACAACTCTACCCAAACTTTTGAACTACCGTCAAAAATCGGCATTTCAGTTTCTGATAAATAAACATCAATCGAATCAATTCCGCAGATTGCGCAAGCCGCGATAAAGTGTTCACAAAGCATTACTTTGTATTTGTAATCACCTAACAATGTTCTGTGTTCTTTACTGCACAGAGTTACGCAATGATCTGTAGAATATAAATTTTCTATACAAACATTAAACGGAACATCCGCACCTTTTGAAAATATTCGAATTTGACCGCCACGCGAAGGTTTGATTAAAACCTCACATTCGCGATTTTTCATTAGTCCTTTGCCTGATGTTTTTATTTCTGATTTTATTGTTCCCATAGAACCCTCACCCTAACCCTCTCCCTTGGAGAGGGAATAACCAAAATTTGTTTATTTATAAATTGTAGGTTGTGCTTTCAGCCCAACAATAATTACTTACCTTCGCCTTCGTTTACACTTTCTTCAAAAGATTTAAGAAGTGGTTCGTATTTTTTGAATTTAGCAATCAAATCGCCTGCATCTTTCATAATCTTCAACTGTTTGATGAACTCTTTTCTTGGAACTGCAGGAGCGCCAACAACGATTGATTTTGCCGGGAAGCTCTTTGTAACGCCTGCTTGAGCAGCAATAATTGTATCATCGCCAATTGAAATATGGTCAGCCAAACCGGCTTGACCTGCAATAACTACTCTATCACCGATTACACAGCTACCTGCAATACCAACTTGAGAAACAATCATGCAACCCTTACCAATACGGCAATTGTGTCCAATCATTACCAAGTCATCGATTTTTGTATTATCACCAACAACAGTATTTTCAATTGTACCTCTATCAATTGCTGTATTAGCACCAATTTCGACATTGTTTCCGATTACTACAGAACCGATTGAAGGTATTTTGAATATAACTTGTTGAACGTCGTTTTCTTTGATTTCTCCGTCTTTACGAGCCTGTTCAATGTTATTCGGATTTTCAGTAACGAAACTAAAACCGTCTGCACCAAGAGAAACTCCGTGGTGTAAAATTACTTTATTGCCAACTTTAACTCTATCACCAATGCATACTGCAGGGTGGAAGAAGCAATCAGCGCCAATTTGAGCACCGTTACCGATATAACCGTTAGCCAAAATTTTTGTATTATCACCAATTACAGCATTTTCTGCTACTACAACATTTGCACCTAAAGATACATTCTGACCGATTTTTGCAGAAGGATGAACTACTGCTGTTGGGTGAATACCAGAATTAACATGTGGTTCTTCGTAGAACATGGTAATTAATTTCATCATTGCTAATCTTGGTCTTTCTACTTCGATTGTTGAATAACCATCTATATTTACACCTAATGGAACAAGAGCCGCTTGAGCTTTTGTTTTAGAAAGGTTATTGATTTCATCTTCACCTAAAGCAAGAGCTAGAGTATTTTCGTCAGCCAAAAGAGGTGGAGCTATGTTTGTAATAGCAACATCTTTTGCTTTAGAAAGCATACCGCCTGTAATTTGTGCAATTTGTTCCAATGTAAAAGTTTTCATAATACACTCCTTTTATTATCCTAAACACTTTTTAATTACGTTTGTAGTTGATTTTCCGGCTACGAAGTCGATAAATTCAACTTTTATATTATTTCTGATTACAATATCTCTCTCCGGTAAAGTTTCAAGCGTGTAATCAGCACCTTTTGTATAAATATCCGGTTTTATTGCCTCCAATAAAGCAGCCGGAGATTTCTCTTCAAATAATACCACATAATCAACGCAAGACAAAGCACTTAACAATTCGGCTCTATCTTGTTCATTATTAATTGGTCTATCTTCGCCTTTAATCATTTTTACAGATTTATCTGAATTAAGCATGACAATTGAATAATCTGCTAATGCTTTGGTTTTTTGTAAATATCTTACATGACCGACATGCAAAATATCAAAACATCCGTTTGTTGCAACAAAAGTTTTGCCTTCAGCCTGCCCTTTTCTTACCATATCAATAATTTCATTTTGTGAAACTAATCTACCCACAGCTTAACCTCGCATCATATTATCTATTGAATTTTGAAAAAATTCTTTAATTTTTTTAAATGTACCTGCTTTCGATACTGACCGAATTTCTTTCCCTATTGGCATTTCTTTTAATAAAACATTATTCGTAAAAGCCTTAGCTTTTTTTATTTTTCTATCCGTAGGTCTTATTTTTAAATTATTTACTACCTTTGCTACATTCATCTAAAACAACCCCATTTCAATAACTCTTTTGCATATTCTTACGGTATTCAAAGCTGCACCGATTCTTAAATTATCTGCAACACACCATAGAGAAATACCATTATTGAATGCCAAATTCTTTCTGATTCTTCCAACAAATACCGGATCAACTCCGCTTGCATCTCTCGTTGTTGGGTATTCAAAGTTTGCAGGATTATCGATAACTTTTACACCATAAGCGTTAGATAAAATTTCTCTGACTTTTTCCGGCGAAACTTCTTCATTGAATTCAATATCTACAGCTTCTGAGTGTCCATTAAACACAGGAACACGAGCTGCGGTACAAGAAATCATAGTACTGTCATCTAAATGTAAAATTTTCTTTGTTTCATTTACAACTTTCATTTCTTCTTTTGTGTAACCATTTTCGCAAAATACGTCAATTTGTGGAATTACGTTGAAAGAAATCGGTTTTTTAAAACATTTGTTTTCGAAAGGTTTACCTTCCAAATTTGCAATTGTATCTTCTTTTAGTTCATTTATTGCTGCTAAGCCGGCACCTGACACAGCTTGATAAGTTGATACGATAAGTTTTTTAAACCCAAATTGTTTTAAAGGTTCTAATACTAACATAAGCTGTGATGTTGAGCAATTCGGATTTGCAATAATGCCTTTGTGTTTTCTTAAATCTTCATCGTTAACGCCTGCAATAACTAGCGGAACATCTTTTTCCATTCTGAAAGCTGATGAATTATCAATAATTACTCCACCGCGTTTAACGATTTCCGGAGCAAATTTTTGACTGGTAGAACCACCTGCTGACGCCATTACGATATCAACATCGTCAAAAACTTCCGGCGTTGCTTCAATTACAGTATATTCTTGACCTTTAAAGGTTATTTTAGAACCGGCACTTTTGGCACTGGATAAAAATTTAATGCTTTCAAATTCAACATTTAACTCTTCTGTAATCTTTGTAATTTCTCTACCTACAACGCCTGTAGCACCTAAAATAGCTATTCTTGCCTTTTTCATCTTCGCTCCTATTTAGCTTAATCTAAAATATTTTCTAAACCATAAACAAAATTATGATTTTCATTTACGTATCTAACTGCTCTCAAAACACCATCCATATAGCATTCACGGTTCATAGAATCATGTCTGATTGTTAAAATTTGTCCGCTTGCACCAAATATAACTTCTTGTGAAGCAATGTATCCGGGCATTCTTACTGAATGAATGTGGATATTGTTATAAGAATTAGCGCCTCTTGCGCCTTTTATAGTTTCAACTTCTTGACAATTTCCGGTTGTAAAATTAGTATTTTCACCGGCCATCATTAAAGCTGTTTTTACCGCTGTACCTGAAGGAGCATCTTTTTTCTGATTATGATGAAGTTCAATAATTTCCGCGTTATCAAAATATTTTGATGCCATTTGCGCAAACTTCATCATTAAAACCGCGCCTGTAGAAAAATTTGGAGCTATCAAGCAGCCTAAACCTGTTTTTTGCGATAAATTCTTTAGTTCGTCTATTTCTTCATCAGATAAACCGGTTGTTCCAATAACAATATTAATACCATTATTTAAACAATATAAAGCATTTTCATAAATTGATTTTGGTTGAGTAAAATCTACTATAACATCAATTTTTACAGAGTTTTTTGCATCTTTAATCGTTGCAAATTCACCGTCTTTAATGTCGATTTTTGCAACAAGCGTCATGTTATCGTCAGCCTCTACAGCTTTTACAACCTCTTGCCCCATTTTGCCGTTAGCACCGCACACAGCTACATTAATCATTAAATACCCTCCTCTGAGCAAAATGATTATACTACAAACATATAAAATAAGGAATAGTAATTCTTATTTTACAAAAGCTCCACCAAGCAAATGACCATCTTTCGCAGAATAAATTACACATGCCTGACCTTTTGCAACAGCTGAAACTTCTTCTAAAAATTCAATTTCTGTACAATTATTTTTTATTTTGATATTCGCAAGTGCAGCTTTCATATTATATCGGATTTTTACTAGAGCTTCAAACTCGTTTTCAGTTTGCGGATAACTCCAATTGACATTTTCCAGAGCTAATGATTTAGAAAATAATTTATCTTTGTATCCAACGTAAACAATATTTTTTTCTGCATTAATTTTTGTAACATAAAGAGCTTCAGGCGCTGCAAGTCCAATTCCTTTTCTTTGCCCTATTGTATATTGCCAAAATCCCGTATGCTTACCTAAAACCTTATTAGTTCCGTCTTCTAAAAACAATCCGTCTTTAGGTTCAAACAAATTGTTCAAATATTTTTTTGTCGTCATCGGTGCCTTAATAAAGCAAATATCTTGACTTTCTTTTGAAGATTTACTTGGCAAGTCATTATCAAATGCAATTTTTCTTACTTCGTCCTTTTTATATTTTGAAAGCGGAAACAAAGTCTTTTTTAATCTGTCTTGTCCTAACAAAAACAAGAAATATAATTGGTCTTTATGCTCGTCAGAAGCCGGATACAATTTATAAAAACCATTTTCTTCTTTAATATTTGCGTAATGACCTGTTGCAACAAAATCCGCACCAAGACCATCTATTGCATAATCAAAAAGCGCGCCCCATTTCATGTACTTGTTGCACATTATGCAAGGATTTGGCGTTTCTCCAGATTTATATGAATCTTCAAAATACTTAACAACTTTTTCTTGGAAAATCTTTGTCGCATCAAATTCATAAAACGGAATATCTAATTTTTCAGCTACTACTTTTGCATTTTTAACAACTTGTCGAGCATCCTCTGAATTTGTAGTATTGGCAGTAATTCCAACGACTTCATGTCCGGCTTGTTTAAGTAAAAAAGCTGTAACGCTACTATCAACACCGCCGGATAGTGCAACCGCAACCTTACTCATCTAATAAAACCTTTTCACCATAAGCTGTCAAACGATATTCAGATGCGCCTACAAGTCCTGTTAAATCAGGTAAACACTCAATATAATCACGATTGATAGCTTCTTGTAACACGCTATGATCAATGATTACAGCAATATTTTGCATTAATTTTGCATTCAATTGTTTTAATGTAAATCTCGGTTTTTGTTCATATTGTGTAAAATAATAAGCAGTTAACAACAAATAATCGATTTTTCTTTCTACATTTCTACTGCTTATAAAATTCAAAAACGCATTGTCCTTTTTAATTGAAGGACTTGGTTTGAATGATAATTCTGTTTGAGGGGTGTTAATTGATTTTTCTAAGATATTGTCAAACACACCGCCTTCATTAACTGAATTATTGATAGTTGTTTTGTATTCTTCTTCTTTTTTAGGTGGTGCATAAAAAATATCCAAACTTTTATTCTTTTCTTCTTTAGAAACTTGTGGTTGTTCTTCAACCGGTTCAGGCTTTGGCATTCTTCTTAATTGCTCATCAATTTTCTTTTGAGTAATTTCTTTTTCATTTTGAATCTGAGAATTTACCATATTTTTGCATTGTTGAACCTTATGCTTTTGAACGTACTCAGAAGCTTTTCTTACCCACAACGCAAATTGCTCTTCAACAAGTTCTTTATCAGAAGTTGATAGAGATAATACGTACTTTCCTTTAGTTATTTTAAATGAATAAACTGACATAATTATTTATCCTGCAATAATTCTTCACGCCATTTATTAAGTTGTTCTTCAACAAATTCTAAATCGTCTGATTTTAATTCGATTTCAATATCGCCTTTTTTCATCTTAAAAACGTACTCGTGCATATATCCTCCTTAATAAACTGATTCTATCTTAAAATTTACAAACTTTCAATAATTAACATGCTAATTGTAAAGTTATGTCAAATATTGTATAATTTTTAAGTGAAAATAGCAAAAATTTTTTTGCAGAGTTTTAAAACATAATATGTAGACAATAATATATAAAAAGAGGTTTCTCAAAATATGAAAAAGATAGCAATTTGTACATTACTAATCACAGCAGGCGCAATGTCATTGTTAAACATTAATAACAAAATTTCTGACGCAACACCTGAGTTTTATCTAAAAAACAGTTATGCAATCACTCTTGGTTACGACAAATCAATGAGTGAAAAAACAATAAAAGCGGCTGTAATCGACAGCTATTTTAGAGAAGTTGCAGCTAACGGTAAAATCATACGTTGGAATAAAGCATCATTTCCTCTAAAAGTATACGTTCAAGACACACCGGATGTACCGGATTATTATAGAGAAGTTGTTTTAAGCGCTTACAAATCTTGGGAAAGAGCGAGTGACGGACTTGTAAGTTTTGTAATAGTAGAAGATGAGACCAGTGCAGATATGAAATGCTATTTCAAGAATATTAACAATGAAAAAGCTACAATCGGCACTCAATCATTTAATTTAAGCGGTAATACAATAAAAGATTCCGTTATTACATTCCGAAAAGTTGATTACAAAGGACACAATTTGGATTCAAAACAATTGTTCTCATCAGCTCTTCAAGAAATCGGTCTTTCTCTTGGTTTAAACGGCAAAAGCCCAAGCATTTATGACGTTATGTATCCTGTTGGAACAAAATTCAATACAGAAATTACAACAAGAGATTTAAAAACATTAGCTCTATTATATTCAGTAGTTCCTGATGTAACAAACGTTGCACCGACTCCTGAAGAGAAATCACAAATGTTTACTGTTCCTGAAATTTTATCAACATTAAATGTTCCTGTAACAAACGATACAAAGAATTTGGATGAAGTTGTTGCAAACGATATTGAAACAAAATTGGCATTGGCTGAACAATACAGACGTCGTGCAGAATATGATAAAGCTGCTCAAGAATATCAAGCTGTTGCACAAATGAAGAGTGATAGAAGAAGCAAATCTGAAGTTTATTACGAAGTTGCAGTTATGTATTTGGATGCAGAAGAATTTGATAAGGCAAAAAGCTGTGCAGATATTGCTTGCGCAACTGATATGAATGATAAAACCGAAATCCTACCTGCATTAATCGATTATTACACAAAACGTTCAAACTCAGCGATTGAACAATTAGATTCAATATTACACCAAAATCCATACAACAGATACGCATACAATCTTCTATGCCAAATCTACAGAGAAAAACACCAAGAGAACTTGTTGAATGCAACAATTCGTAAATATGGTAAAACAGCAGGCGATGTAGAAGATTAATTGTAAAAGAAAATAAAAAATGGCGATTACATAATTTGTAATCGCCATTTTTTATTTCTTAATTATTGCGACACATTCCACATGGTAAGTGTGTGGAAACATGTCAAACGGTTGAATATATTCGACTTTACAGCCATTTGCTATTAAATATTTTAAATCTCTAGCTAACGTTGCAGGATTGCAGCTTACATATATAATAGTATCTTTCGTAAGTTTCATTGCATAATTCAAGCTTTCTTCACTGCAACCTTTTCGTGGAGGGTCGAGAACAGTTACATCAAATTTTCTACCTTTTGTATTTAATTCCTTTTCAAAAAATTTTGACGCATCCATATTATGTAATTCTACATTTTTGATTCCGTTTTCTTTTATTATTTTATCTGCTAAAACTACAGACTCTTTAACTTCTTCAACACTTACTGCTTTTTTTGCTATATCAGATAAGCAAATTCCAAAAGCAGTAATTCCTGCGTATGCGTCTAATATCAAAGGTGAATCAAAATTCGTTTTTACATAATCTTTTACATAATTAAAAATATTATTAGCAGTTGCAGGATTTACCTGAAAAAATGTTTTCGCGCCAACTTTAAAGATTTTATCGCATAATTTTTCTTCAATAAATTCTTCGCCTTCTAAAATTTCAGTATTTTCACCTAAAATCAAATTTGTTTTTTTAGAATTAAAATTAACTCCAACACCAACAATATTCGGAAGTTCTGTATAAATTCTGTTTGCAAGTTTCTTTAATTTGTCAAAAGTTTTAGTCGAATTTACAACCAAAACAACCAAACTTTTTTGATTGTATTCAGATGTTCTGATAACAATATGCCTTAAATCGCCGGCATGTTTTTTCTCATTATAGCCGGAAATCCCATATTCTTGCGCTGCATCACGAATAAAATCAACAATTTTATCGCAATAAGCCGGTTGAATTGGACAATATTTAATATTTACAAGCTCGTGAGATGCCGGCTTATAATACCCTGCCAAAATCCTCTTAGAATTTTTTGTTTCTGCAACAGGATACTGAATTTTATGTCTGTATTCACGATTTTTAGGGCTTGCAATAGTCGAACGAACTTCAATTTCAGTTCCACAAATCGAATGAATCGCATCCTCAACAATTTGTTTTTTGATTTCAAGTTGATAATCATAATCCACAAATTGTAACTGGCAAGCGCCGCAAACTTTTTGCATAGGACAAAACGGTTCTATACGGTATAGAGAAGGTTCAATTACTTCAACAACTTTTGCGTTTGCATAATTTTTACTCTTTTTGCCGAGTCTGATTTTAACCTTATCTTTTGGACAAGCACCTTCTACAAAAATCACATACCCATCAACTTTTGCAATTCCAAAACCTAAATTTGAAACTTTTTCAATATCTACGATGAGTTCTTGCGGAATATCTTTTTTATTTATTGTTTGCATGGCTTAATCACTTGAATATTACGAGTTTCTGAAAGTTCCTGACGCGCTTCATGAATAATATCTTTGTATTCGTCAGACAAGCTCAAACCGTTACAAAGTCTATCAATAAAGCCATTATTAACTTTTACTGCTTTTTCTAAAGCACCAACATTTTCTAAAACATCTTTAATATCGGCTAAATTGTAGCCAAAAGATTGTTTTGATTGGTAAATCATCATTTCGCCGGTTTCTGCAACTAGCGGTTCTCCGCCAAGTTCAAAATAAAGTTTAAATACAGATTTTAAATCTTGCAATTCTGATTGCATCGTAGCTATACTTTGTTGAATTCTTAAGTATCTATCAAATAAATAATCAACGTTTTGAAGTTGTTTTTTCTGCCAATCAAGTCTTTGCAAATATAACTTCTTAAGTTTCGGATAAGCTAAAGCTAAGCCCATTGTATCAGCCATTGCTCTATGATGATTGTTTAATTCTACATTAAATCTTTTCGTCAAAGCTTCCAGACCGTGTGATTCCAAATCAGGCGCAATTTCTTTGAACATAACTTGTGAATCAATTCTTGGGTTTTCTAATTTTTCGCCGAAAACTCTCAACTTTGCTTCATTTAAAAATGAATAATCAAAAATTACGTTATGAGCGACTATAGGATAATCACCGATAAATTCCAAAATTTTTGGTAACACTTCTTCTTCGCTAGGCGCATCTTCAACCATATCTTGTGTTATTCCGTGAACGGCAATGCTTGATTTTCTGATATGTTGATGCGGATTGATTAAAGTTTGGAATTCGTCTTTAATTTTTCCGTTTTCTAATCTTACCGCTGCAAATTCAATAATTCTTTCTCTAGTATAATCCAGACCTGTTGTTTCTGTATCTAAAACTATTTCTATTTCTTTTTTTCTCGGCATTTTAAATCCCTTTTAGTTTCTCCCTAACAGTATAATAGCATGAAAATATTATATATGGTAATATAGGTTTGTTAAAGGATGGAGAAATTTAATAACACTCTCTCCCGCCTTCGGCACCCTCCCCCAAGGGAGGGCGTTATCTGCGTTTATTGAGCGTCTTTAGTCCCCTCCCCTCGGGGAGGGTGCCGAAGGCGGGAGAGGGTGTTATTAATTAAGAGAGGTGAATTATGGTTCAAGAAATTAATACAGATATGTTTGATACGGAAGTTCTAAATCACGAAGGAGTAACAGTTGTAGATTTTTTTGCAAACTGGTGTGGACCTTGCAGAAAATTAGGCCCAATTTTAGAAGAAGTTGAACGCGATATTGAAGGCAGTGTAAAATTTACTAAAATCGATACCGACGAAAATATTGAAGCAGCAAAAAAATACCAGGTGAGCGGTCTTCCTACGCTTTTGATTTTCAAAAATGGCGAAGTCGTTGAACGCATGGTTGGTTTAATGCCAAAAAGCACTATTATTACTAATATTGAAAAGCATTTATAATCTAGCCGATGTAGTTCACAACTTCTTTATGCATAATCGAGTTCATATCTTTAGCAGCCTTTTTGGTCCCAGATTGAGTTGAATGATTTTCTATGAACTTAAGAGCTTTACCTAAAAATGAAAATATCGGTAAAATATTATCATTATCTAATGGCAAGCGTTCACCATTCAGCATAAATGTTACTTGTGGCCTAATTGTATAATCATCTACTGCAACCTTAGCCAAGTCAAAAATCATAGTATCTTCCGGATTAAATCTCGGAAAATATTTCCATGCTGTTTTTGGTCCTGTTTTGTCCAATGCTTGATAAAAATCATTAAAATGACTTCCTAATTCATCATTAGTTAAATTAGCACTCAATCTATATGCATTCATTTTTAGCATGCCGCTTGAGCTAGAACCCTTTACTGTGGCTATTGCCACATTTTGTAAACCTTTAAAATTAATATTATCCATACCCATTAAAAAACCTGTAAAAATATTTTTTGCTAGTAAAAATCCTCAAGTTTACGCTTGAGGATTTTTATTTTAATTCATAATATATTTCTAATATTTATAAATAACCTTAAATCCATTATCTACAACAGAAGCACCGCAATAAACACCACCACGTTTCACATCAGTTTCATTACATGCTCCATTTTCTTCATTCCAATGATTACCTTTTATTTTAATATTGTTCTTTTCATATATATTTTTCTTTATATTGCCACCATCCGGATATACTGAACCACTATCATCAATATAAAATCTAAATTCGTCTCGGCCTGCTCTATTTGGTTTTTTATCAAAACCATTGATATCAAACCATACAGAAGCAACATTGCCCTTAAAAGTACCTGCACTGTGAGTTGTATCTCTATCATAATGTTTTAATGCCATTGCGCTACCATCAGAAAAAGTATAAATTGCAAAATTTTCAACTTCCTCTTCTTTCATTGGTGAACCATCTTTATCAGAATCACCGTTATAATTTGCCGGAGTTAAAGTAATATCTTTCAAAGTTTTATCTTCTTTCAAGCCTTTAACATATTTAGATAATTCTGTTAAGTAATTATCAGCTTTAGAATCTGTTACAGAACTTATTGAATCAGCTTGATTATCCGCAATAATATGTTCATTAGCTGTTTCCATTGTATTAATGAACTTGCTTAAAGCCGGACCAACTTTTGCTTTTTGCGTAGAATTACTTAATGCTGGTGCAGCTAATGCAGCCACAACTCCGATTACTGTTAATGTAATTAGCACTTCTGCGAGAGTAAAACCTTTTTTCATTCTTATACCTTTCTTTTTAATTCATAATGCAATAATAACATATTTTATAAACATTTAAAAGATATATTTAAGTTTTGAATTGTAAATAATTATGTCATTTTTATACAACTTTTCACATGCATGATATATAATAATGGTATATGTATATCGTCAAAAACTTGAAGGACTATAATTTGTCCCACAAGCAGCGGATTTTTGCCGGCTACTTAAAGGACAATGTTGATTCGTTTGTTTGTTATGAAACAATAACAAACCGTTCAGCAATGCGTAAATATTTTGCCCCTGACAACGATTTTATTGAATATTCTACAGCAATTGCAGAACCGGCAGAACTTTTAGCTAGAGCATTTAATAGAGCTTAAGCTTCTTCGGATTCTTCCGCTTCTAAAATAGGCTCTTTATAAATTTGAAGTTTTGTAATTCTAGCCCCATCAACTTCTTTTACGGTAAATGTTAATCCGTTAAATGAAACAGTATCATCAACTACAGCTATTCTGCCTAAAAGTTTTACAACCAAACCGGCAATTGTATCAACATCATCTTCTTCAAATAAGGATTCCTTTAAATCAAAGAATTTAACCAATTCATCGATTCTCATCATTGCGTTTGCAATATAAGTATTTTCAGCAATTTCTTTAATATCAGCTTCAGCTTCTTCGTCAAACTCATCTTGAACTTCACCGATAATTTCTTCCAAAACATCTTCCAATGTAATAAGCCCTGATGTTCCACCAAATTCATCAATAACAACTGCAATCTGACAATGAAGTTTTTGGAATTCAATAATCAAATTATCCAAAGTCATTGTTTCAGGAACAAGCATTAGTGGACGTATGAGTTTTTCTACCGAAAACTCCTCTTTTTTCATTGCAAGAGAATATAAATCCTTAACGTGAATAAATCCCAAAATCTTATCAATATTTTCTTCATAAACCGGATAACGTGTATACTGGTTTTCTAACGCTACTTTGTTCAACTCTTCGTAAGTAATATCGTTTGGAATACAAACCATATCTGTTCTCGGAATCATAACTTGTTTAGCCATCAAATCTGAGAACTTAAACATGTTATGCAACATCTCGGCTTCTGTTTCATTCAAAACACCTTCATTATAGCTTGCATCAACCAACATATCTAATTCTTCTGTCGAATGCACTAGAGATGCGTCTTCAGAATTGGCATGACAAGCTGATAGAATTTTATTTCCTGATACTTCTAGCAACCAAACGAAAGGTTTAAAAATGGTGATAAATATATCCATCGGTCTAGAAACCAATAGTGCGATTGTTTCCGGATGTCTTAATGAAATACATTTTGGCAACTGTTCTCCCAATAATACATGGAAATAAGTTACCAATACGAATGAAATCGGAACTGCTACTACATGTGAAGATAAATGAGCATAAGAACCGGCAAAAAGTCTGATAATCGGCTCAATTAATTGAACAATTGTAGATTCTGCAACCCAACCTAGAGCAATACTTGCGATTGTAACACCTAATTGAGCGGCGGCAAGCATTTTATTTACATCATCCACAAGTTTTAATGCTTTTTTTGCATTAGAATTTCCTTCATTGCAAAGTTGTTCTAATCTTGTTTTTCGAACTTTTACCAACGAAAACTCGGCTGCAACAAAGAATCCATTAACAAATAGTAAAAATAAAATTATAAAAATATTTATAAATATGTCTGTCAGGTCCATTTACTCTCAAATACCTTTTCAAGTTATACTTGTAATTGTACACTATACAAGATAATTTTGCAACGCCCTAGTTAAAGATCTCAAAGAATAGTAATATTTTCTATTTCACTTTTGGCGATTATTGTTTAAATAATTTTTAACATTTGTTGATAACGAAATATTTTGCAACATCATATTATAACGTTTTAAATCCCCGATATTTGCAGATTCTTCTAATAAATCACGTCTGGTTGAAATCTGCATTCTAGGTTCATCTGAACTTTCTACTATTTTAGAATCAATTTTTCTAATTACAGAATCTATATCTGTAGAAGTAGTAATGCCATGTTTTGAAGCAAATTGTTTTACAGAAGCGCCGGATTGAAGCCTATAAAGCCAATTAATAGAGTATTTGTCGTTTTCAGAAAGAGCTGAAACTCCATATTGGTGCGGAGTGTACATAATATCCGTTTTGTACGGACTATGATTTAAACCAAGTGCATGCCCGATTTCATGTAGAATTGTATGATAAACTTCAATATCACTATCATATTGTTGGTGAATTCTTCCGTCAGTAAGTCCGATTGAGACTTCTGCACCATATAATCTACCTTGCGAATCCCAATTAAAATAACAATGCCCCAAAGCTTGTCTGTCTACCCGTTTCCAATCAACATTTATATTCGACTCCATTAAAACATTAGTAACACGGAATCTTAGCTTTCCACCTGTCGCAGCTGACCAAACAGTAAAAGCATCAAGTACCATTTTACGATATTTTGCATCTTCACCGGGTTTTGAATAAAATTTCATTGGCGCTATGTAAACAACCAAATTATTTACCGGCCAACGCATTACATTTCCGTTTTTAATACTTCCGTTAAGATATGTGCGACGTGTCATGCTTATATTATAACATAATAATAAAAAACAGATGGAGCGATATTACACCGCTCCATCTGTACATATAAAGCTTTATACCTATGCTCTATCTTTAATCTCTTTTTCAATATTAGCAATAAATTCATCAACTGAAACTGTACCAACTTGACCTACGCCACGTTTTCTTACAGCTACTGCATTTGCTTCAATTTCCTTATCACCGATTACACAAACATAAGGAATTTTCTTGTCTTGCAATGATTCTCTGATTTTGTAATTCATTGATTCTGATCTGTCATCAAGTTTTACTCTTATACCAGCTTCACGCATTTTCTTGTAAACTTGTTCTGCAAAGTCTGCGTGTTTTTCGTTTGAAATAGGAACAATTGCAACTTGAGTTGGAGCTAACCAAGTTGGGAAAGCACCTGCATAATGTTCAATCAAAATACCATGGAATCTTTCCATAGAACCGAAGATAACTCTGTGAAGCATTACAGGAGTTTTCATACTGCCGTCTTTATCTTGATACTTGATATCAAATCTTTCAGGAAGATTGAAGTCAAGCTGAATTGTAGCACATTGCCAAGTTCTGCCAAGAGCATCTTTAACCTTAAAGTCGATTTTCGGACCGTAGAATGCGCCATCACCTTCATTAATATCGTATTTCATTCCACGTTTATCCATAGCTTCTTTCAAACCTGCTTCAGCTAATTCCCAGTTTTTCAAGTCGCCTACATAGCTTTCTGGACGAGTAGAAAGTTCAACTTCAAAACCCATTTTAAAGATTTTCATTGTATCAGCTACAAAATCGATAATTTGGTTAATTTCGTCAACCAATTGTTCAGGTGTACAGAAAATGTGCGCATCGTCTTGAGTAAAGCCTTGAACACGAGTTAAACCTGACAAAGCACCTGATTTTTCTTTTCTGTAAACTGTACCCAATTCAGCCATTCTTAATGGTAATGAACGGTATGAATGTCTGTTTGCTTGATAAATCAAGATGTGGAATGGACAGTTCATTGGTTTTACTACATATTGTTCATCTGAATCTTCATCTTTTTGAATAAAGAACATGTTTTCTTTGTAGTGATCCATGTGTCCGGAAATTTCCCACAATTTAGATTTTGCAATTTGAGGAGTTTGAACAATCACATAACCACGTTTTCTGTGTTCGCTTCTCCAATAATTTTCAATTTCTTCTCTTACTGTATAAAGATTTGGGTGCCACAAAACTAAGCCGCCGCCAATTTCTTCTCTAACTGAGAATAAATCTAATTGAGTACCAAGTTTTCTGTGGTCACGTTTTGCAGCTTCTTCAATAAATGTTAAATAAGCTTGCAAATCTTCTTTATTCCAGTATGCAGTAGCATAAATTCTTTGAAGCATTTTGTTCTTTTCGTTGCCTCTCCAATAAGCACCAGCAACTTTAAGAAGTTTAATAGCGTTACCTTTTATATAAGATGTGTTAGGAATGTGAGGTCCTGCACACAAATCATTAAATAATACATTTCCGTCTTTATCTTTTGTCAAATACAAAGTCGGATTATCATTTTTGTGTTCTTCTAATAATTCTGCTTTGTAAATCTCGCCTTCAGCTTTGAATTCAGCGATTTGTTTCTCTACATCAGGAATAACATATTTTTCAAACGTCAAATTTTGTTTGATAATGTTTTTCATTTCTTCTTCAATTTTTGCCAAATCTTCTTCGGTGAAAGCATGACCATCAATCAAATCGAAGTCATAATAGAAACCGTCATCTGTTGCCGGCCCGATAGCTAACTTTGCCTGCGGGAACAGCTTTTGAACGGCTTGAGCCATGATGTGTGAGCAAGAGTGTCTTAAAACTCTTAATGTTTCGTTGTTTTTTTCCATTCTTTTTCTTTCTATCCTTTGGGAAATAAATTACTTTTTAGCAAGCAGTGACATCTACGAGCTTTTTCATTTACCCCGAGGTGGATCCCTCTAACTATTACAAAGGATATTCTATCACAAAGAACTTTTATTGACGTACATTTATTAAGATTCGTTTAAATAAGTGTTAATATCTCGTGTACCATATAAATTTGATAATATTTTTATCCAATCTTTATACCTAAAAACACCGCCAAGCCAATTATCTAAAATTATACTATCATTCTTTAATTCTTGTTTTTCTACACCATCACTTACTAAAACCGCAACGTGATTACTAAAAGTTTTATCTTTCAAAATTGTTGCATAAACAAGCTCGCCTCTTAGATTATTGTTAGAATTATTTATCTTGTTTTGACTGATTAAACTCACATCAGTACAGTTTCCTATTTTTAATACTTTTACTGCCCTAGTTAAATTTTCAGCATATTTCTGAATACCATCTTCTCTACAACGCGTTCTCATTGCATTAATTCTAGTGGTTAAACTTTTGTCATAACCAACATCCATCGAAGACAATATTAGATCTTGCATAGAAGCAGATTTCACATTCCCAAATTCTTTAATAAAATCTTTTCGATAAAATTTTGCACTTTCTAAAGCTAAAGGATTAATGGTACTAAACGACTTATTCGTTAAATCATATTTTTTCACCATTTCATTTAATTGCAAATATCTCTCACTCTGTTGATAACTCGAAATGGCCGTTTCTCCTAAATCTGGAAACCGAAAAATAGAAGTACCGTGAGTCAATTTATGTACTCCGTTATTAACATAGAAATCAGAAATTTGAATATTATTATCAATCCTCATAATTATATAAAGTATTAAATCCGTATAAAATTGCCCTAGTTTGTAAACAAATTTAAAGCTTACAACTTGACAGCATTGTAGCAATTATGTTTAAATATAAGATATTAAATAGTATTAGATAGGTTAATCGTGTCTAAACGGGTGCCAAGGGGCATAATGACAAGTTAAAGTAAAATTTACACAATTGCAATTGTCATAACGCACTCTACGATTCCTCAAAAAGAAAGGAAATACAATGTACGCAATAGTCGAAACAGGTGGTAAACAATACCAAGTTGAAGAAGGACGTTATGTAGACGTTGAATTATTAGGCGAAGAAAAAGACGCTAAAGTAGTTTTTGATAAAGTTGTTATGATTGTTAACGGCAAAAAATCAAAAGTTGGTCAACCATACGTAGCTAACGCTAAGGTTGAAGGTACAATCGTAAAAAATGACAAAGCTAAAAAAGTTATCGTATACAAACAAAGACCTAAAAAAGGTTATAGAAAAAAACAAGGTCACAGACAAGGCTTTGCAAGAGTTATGATTAGCAAAATCAGAACAACAGCTTCTAAAGCTAAAGCAGAAGCAACTTCTGAAGAATA
>CAKVND010000027.1 GCA_934777245.1 uncultured Candidatus Melainabacteria bacterium
GGTTTTTCTTCTGAAGATTCTTCTTTTACTTCTTCAGCTTTTTCTTCAACCTTAACTTCTTCAACTTTTTCAGCTTTTTTTGAAGATTTTTTTTCTTCTTTTACTTCTTCTTGAAAGCCTTCTGCTTTATTAGAAACTACTTTACCTTTGTAAGTTCCGCAAGCTGTGCAAACTGTGTGAGTTAAAACCTTAGCTCCGCAATTTGGACAAGTTGTTAATTCAGGCTTTGTAGCCTTCCAGTTTGATCTTCTTTTACCTTGAGCACTGTGCCCTGTTCTTTTCTTTGGTACTGCCATTTTTCCTATACCTTTCTATTTTGTTGTACTACTTAATTTATTTTTATCATTTCCCCTCGCCCCTTGTGGGAGAAGGAGCAGTCGTTGGCAAACTGTGTGAGCCTTACGAATGCGGGTGAGGGGTGGAACCCTCGTTAATTTTTGTTGGATTGGTAAACCCAACCTACATTTTATCATTCCCCCTCGCCTAGGGAGAGGGTAGAATTTCAAGTTGAGCACTTGCGAAACTTAGAAATTCGGGTGAGGGTTTTATTCCTCTTTTCACTATTGCCGGACTGATGCCCAACCTACATTTGTCTAATTATAGACGAGGTGCAGACCTCTTTATTTTGGGTTAATTTGAATGTTTTTAAATACATCCATTCTATCATCGTGGATTTCCATATCTTCATCAGACACAAATAATCCCTCATTACAATTTATACCACAAACTTTTTTATTTGGTAACTGTAATATTACAGATTGATACAATAAGTCATAAATGTCAATTTCTTTTGCGCCATTTAAGTCAATAATAAATTGACCGCTTTGCAGTTCAACCTCTTGTGAATACTCATCATGAAGTGAATGCTTTGCATAAGTTTCTTCAATATCAAAATCTAAATCATATTCAAATTTGTTAAGACATCTGTCACATTCTAAAGTAACTTTACCTTCAACATGACCGTTAACTTCTATATACCCGCCAAGAGATTTAAATTCTAAGTCAGCTTTCACGTTACAATTTTCAAGTTCTTTAATTTCACTTTCAAATTCTAAACAAAGAGTCTTATCGTATTCTTTTTCTATATCTTCAATCAAAACTGCGTTATGGTTTTTGATATGTTTTTCTTTAGGCATAAGGTTCTTCCTGCAACACTAATCCTGCGATTTGAGTTGAAACAAAACAAACTTTTTTAATTGGCCCGATTGGTTCTTTTTCAACAAGAACCGGAGTAGGACTTTTCATTAATTGTTTTAATTCCGCATAAACCGCTTGCGGATTTTCAAAATACATTACAACCGGAGTCGCAGATCCCTTCAAAAAAAGGATTACAGCTTGTCTTGTTTTCTGTGGAGTATTAAATTGTTGAACCATAATTTCTCCTTTATTTTTTTACACTATAAATTATAGTACAAAAAAGTTAAAATGTTTAACCACGATTTTGCTTAGATTTTTTTATTGATTCACGATAATATGTAGCTCGTTTTAACATATCATTAGCAAAATCACTTCTCTCAGTATCACCTATTTTTTCAAAATATTCTATTGCTTTTTGAAGTTTTTGAATCGCTTTTTTCGGTTTTTTACGTATCATAATTTTAGCAATATCAACCTGAGTAGTAGCAAGTATATCTTCATAGTTTTCTATATTCTCATTTTTATAAACTAAAGTCCGAAAATTTTTCTTTGCAGTATCAAAATCTGCAATAACTTCTTTCAATGCGTTTTCTTTTTTTATCAAAACTTTTAACAATTTTGAAATATCGCCACGTTCTACATATGCTTTACACAAATCTTCAAGCCTTGCAACGACATGTATTTTATCATTTTGTTGTTCTGCTATATTTATTGCCTGTATAATATATTGTTCTCTTGCTTCAAAAGGCAATTGTTGCAACTTTGAAACTAAACTACAAATAATACCTGCAAAATCCATTCTCCCCATTTCAAAAAATTTCTTTGCTAGTTGAGAAAGTCTTTCTCCGGCAACATCTAATTGATTAATACATTGATATTCAAAAACACGTCTTTTTACTGCACTATAAAATTGATCAGGCGGATAATTCGGAATGGACATTGCCTTTTTCGCCATATCTTCTAAATGTTGATTTGCAATATTTACTTTTGCTGATTCTATTTTCATAATAAAAAAAAACACGTAAAAATATTTTTTGCTAGTATAATTAAAAAAGATTTACAAAGAATAGGTAAAAAAATGTTTGAAAAAATTAATGAAGTTTTACAAAATGGTGGTATCATCGCATATGTAACCGATACAGTGTGGGGCTTGGGCTGTCTTCCAAACAACGAAGAAGCTGTTAAAAAGATTTATGAAATTAAACATCGCGACGGCAAAAAACCTTTAATATTGATGAGCGATGAATTTTATAATTTGCTTGACTATGTTAAACAACCGATTGAAAAACAAGCACAAAAACTTATTAAACAACATTTTCCTGGGGCGTTGACTCTTGTTCTTGAAAAATCTGAAAAAACTCCGGATTATATAACTTCAAATATGCCGACTGTTGGCGTTAGAATTCCTGATAACAAAACTTTTGCCAATATTTGTCGACATATCGACGGACGAGTTCTTGCAACAACAAGTGCAAATCTTTCCGGCGAACCGGCTGCTTTAACTTACGAAGAAGCCGTAAAATACATTGGCGACAAAGTTGATTTAATAATTCCGGATTACGGGCACTTTGCAAAAGGAAAAGCTTCAACGGTTGCAGGATTTAAAGATGGTGAAATTATCGTTTTTCGTCAAGGTGAAATTCTCCTAAACAACTAAACCTTGAAAGTTAAAATTCTCAACTATCGAGCTCCTTTAATCTCACCATCGGTTAAAGTCTTTGCCTTCATTGCTTTTTTTAGATATTCAACACTAAAATCTTTATTTTTATCTTTTAACAAATCTTCCAGATAATATTTTTTAGATGATGTAACTAAATTCTCTAAATCTCTAAATGAGAAGTTTCTATCTTCCATTTCTTTTATCAATTCTGCAAGCTTATTTTCATTTTTTGAAATAAAATTATCAATTCCCTTTACTGTTGATAAATTCCACTTCATAGCTTCAAAAAGACATTTTTTATCCGGTAAAGGAACTTCAACAATATTTTGAAAACGGCTCATAGCTGCACCATCCAAACCTCGATTTTTCGGTGACAAATTAGAAGTTCCAATAATAATGACATTAGGATTCTTAGTATTAATCTCATCAATGTAATTTAAAAACGTAGAACGATGCTCCAATTTTGTCATAAAATAACTTCCACCCGCAGAATCTGTAATTTTTTCAACAGGTTGCACAATTGTATCTATTTCGTTAAATGCTACTACAAATTTTTTGTCAGGAGATTCGCTTGCATCTTTGATTATTTTTTCAAATATATTTTTAAGATTCTGAGTTCCCTCTCCGGCCCATTTAGAGTTAAAATCCGAATATTGAACTTCCATATACTTTGCATCCAAACTTTTTGCCATAATTTTTGCAAAAAAGGATTTACCACTCCCCGGTGGACCAAATAAAATAAGACGGTTAGTCATTTCGGGCATGCCTGCTTTTTGAGTAATATCTTGAGCTGCACTCATTTGCATTATTTGTTGTTTTAATACAGTTTTTAAATTATCATTAATACTCTTACAATTTTCCAAAGTCGGAACCTTTTTATCTGAAGCTAATGAAAAAAATGATTTTAGAAATTCAGTATTCTGTAACTTTTTTTTAGATAACCCTTGAGACTTTGAAAGAAATGGTTTAAAAGCCAATGGTAATGCAATGGCAGTGCCTATACACCCAATTCCAAAAGCAAACTGTTTAATCATTCGATTCTGTTCTTGTTTTTCTTTAACAAGAGTATCAAGATGATTCTCCAAAGTTGTCTGTCTTTGTGAAACAACATACTCACTAGAATCATTTTTAAATGATATCGATCTATTTTTTTGTATTGAAAAATTTTGTTTAATAGGTTGAAGCATTTTTTTCCTTTATAAATGATGTCATTCTTTAATAAAAGAGATATGCTATTTTAAAGTATATCTCTTCTAAAACCTTAAAAAGGGTAATTATTTCCTGATTCATAGTCACTATCATAATAATCATCGTCTTTTTTTGGACTATCGTCAAGTTTATCGCCAATTTCAGAACCACCGGCAGAACCGAGTGCACATCCGGCCATGCCTGCTATAAGAGGTGCTGCAAGCCCACCGGTTCCTAATGTAATAAGAGCTCCAAGCCCAATACCGGCAAGCGTTCCTGTTGTTCCACCTAATAAACCGCCGAGCATTCTACCTTTACCTTTGAATGAAACAGATGAATCTTGAGAAACTGCTGTAGATTTATCATCAGTTTTTGTAAATTCATCATTTGGGGTTACAAAAACATTAACTTTTTTAAATTCCACTGCTTTTCTTTGAGCAGTCGAATAGTCAAATCCATTAACTCCACTTACTCTCATATAGCCTCCTTTTTTACACACTCACACTTTACACTTTACACTTACACAAAATATATTATATATATTAATGAAAAATGTCAATACCTTTTAGTTTTCTAAACTAAAACCTCCAAGATAACTAAGTCTTGGAGGCTAAAACTCTCAACTATCTTAATTCAGACAGCCTTTTTCATTAATTTTGGAGCAGATTTTCTCTTACTAAACTTACGCTCCGATTACTTCACAGCTTGCAGTTTTGCTTGAACTCCTGATTCAGCATTAATCATAACTGCGTTCGAAATTGCCATTGTTCTTCGTTTCTTTGCTCCCCTAAGAATAAATTCGACTCCGCTAAATGTGTTATTGCTTGGGGTTGTAATCTTTTTTAACATATCCTTGTAATCCTTTCCGATAAATGTATATTCTTGAATCTTGTATTATATCTATCGGCATTTTTTTTAAAAACTTTAGGATTTTTAAAAGGATTGTTACAAATCGTTACATAAAAAGCAATTTTTCAAGCCAACATTACTTTATATAAGTAAGTGTAGTAAATAAAAGGTACTTAATTATGGCAATGAATCTCGGTGGCGGTTACCCAATGATGGGTGGCATGAATTCAATGATGAATGGAATGGGAACAAATATGGGGTTAAGTTCCGGCATGAGTGCAGGAAGCAACTATTCTGTACCTATGATGGGAAGCGTTAATCAAGAATTTTTGATGAAATATGGTTGCGAAGATTGTTTCAGGAAAGAACCTTATCCGTTTGAATATCCAAAACCTTATACACCGGCACCAAAAGACTCTGCAAATCCTAGTTTTTGGCAAAGACTTTGGAATAAGATTATGGGGTAAATTTTAACTGACATTTTTACTTAGTCCTTTTTCTATTTTATCGCAGTAAAAGCAACAAAAGAAATAGAAAAGGAAATTTAAGAAACTTTTTTGTTTCAAAATAATTCTTACTTTTTCTTCTTTGAAAAAGCAAGAAGAAAAAGTAAGCAAAAAGAAGAAACTTTAATAGTTTCCTACAACCTTACGGTTGTGGCTCGAATGGATGTTGCAAGCAGAGCTTGCACTCTGGCGCTCGCTAAAAAACGCTCGCGACGCGAATGTCGTTCAATTTTAATCTGAACATAAAATTTTCAATTCATTTACATTTATTGTAAACTATTTATGAGGTGTAAAATGACAGAGAGATTTGTAGAAGTATACGCAGGAGCTTATGCAAGCGGGAAATCGGAAACCGCAATAAATAGAGCGCGTCAATTTGCCGATGCCGGAAAAAATATTACACTGGTAGATTTGGATTCTGTTGAACCGGCTTACACATTACGCCCAATCGCAAAAGAACTTGAAAATATGGGCATTCACACAATTACTCAACCTGATAATTTCGGATTAGGCGAAGCTGCAAGTTATGTAACATCCGCGCAAATCAATTGCCTTACTAATAAAGGTAACATAATAATTGATGTAGGTTATGGTGCAGGCGGTTTAGATATTTTAGACATCATAAATAATGTTGGCGAGGAAAAAGACTTACGCATTTATCTTGTTGTAAACACTGCAAAATTTGAAACCTCAACGGTTGATAACATTATAGAATATGTAACTTTTTCAGAAGGGCTAGAAAAACGCCCTTGGAAAAAGTTTACAGGTGTAATTTCAAATACGCATTTTGGGGATGAAACTACAAAAGAAGATGTAATTAATGGTTATAATAAATTAAAAAAGGCTTGTGAAATTATTCAACTTCCGATAATTGCAATAGGCGCCGATGAAAAACTTAATTTTGGAAACAAATACGACAATGTTGACGTTTGGACATATAAACGCATGATGCCAAGAGCTTTTTGGTAATATTACTTTTTAAATTTTTATCCCTTGACAGCTCCATCCATAGGATTATTTATTAAATATTTTTTGCCAAAAATAAAAATAAGAATTACAGGAATAGAACAAATACAAGAACAAGCCATAAGTTCGCCCCATAATGTAATTTCTCTAAAAGAACTCTTAAAAATAGTTAAACCGACAGTTAAAGTACGCATGCTTTCAGTATTAGTAACAATTAATGGCCACATAAAGCTATTCCATGTCGTAACAAAGGTAAAAATGCTTAATGTCGCAATTGCCGGCATGGCACATGGTAGCGCAATTTTATAAAAAATTTGAAAAGTATTACAGCCGTCTAGCTTCCCTGCTTCTTCCAAATCTTTAGCAAAACTTTCAAAATATTGACGCATCATAAACACACCAAAACCACCAAAAATCGCGGGTACAATCATCGCTTGATAAGTATTTATCCAGCCCAATTTACTCATAAGATAAAATAACGGTACTATATTAACTTGAGGCGGAACCATCATTGTTAAAATAAATATAAAGAATAAAATATCTTTGTATTTAAAATCTAATCTTGCAAATCCATACCCTGCAAGTGCAGAAACAACCACTTGACCAATTGTTGCCATAGTTGCTACTATCAAACTATTAATAAAATATCTTAAAACCGGAATCGACGCGAATACATTTTTATATGCGAAAAATGAAAGATTAATATTTTTATAATCCATAAAAATGCTTTCATTTCCACTTAAAGAAATTAAAAACATTATTGAAAAAGGGATTATCATTGACAATCCCAATATTATTAATATTAAATACAGAAAACCACGTTTCATATACATATTCTATTATAAAATTAATTGTTAACAAGAGTTTTAATATGTTAATTTCTAACCTGCACCGGCCAATTGTCCCAATTGCAACAAATGGTTAACCGTTTCAGCATAGTCGATTTTATCATCAGTTGATTGTTTTAAGAAACCATCAATTTGCCCCATAATAGCAATAGCTTTATCACACATTGGATCAGAACCTTTTACATAAGCTCCGATATTAATCAAATCTTCGTTCTTTTTATGTACAGCTAAAAGATTTCTTATAACGCCTGCTGCCTGCCTGTGTTCTTTTGTTGTAACATCTCCCATTACACGACTTAAAGACTGCAACACATCAACCGCCGGATAGTGATTTTTATGCGCCAAATCTCTTGAAAGCATTATGTGCCCGTCCAAAATACTTCTCGCTGTATCGGAAATCGGTTCGTTAAAGTCATCACCTTCTACCAAGACTGTATAAAGCCCTGTAATTGTTCCGACTTCATTCGTACCGGCTCTTTCCATAAGTTTAGGCATTATTGCAAATACTGATGGTGTATAACCTCTTGTAGCAGGCGGTTCGCCAATTGCAAGTCCGACTTCTCTCTGCGCCATTGCAATACGAGTGACAGAGTCCAGCATAAATAGCACGTCCAAACCTTTATCTCTAAAATACTCAGCTATAGAAGTTGCAACAAATGCGGCTTTAATTTTTACCAAAGACGGTTGTTCAGATGTCGCTGCGATTACGATTGAGCGTTTCATACCTTCAGGCCCTAAAATTTCTTCAATAAATTCTTTAACCTCACGTCCACGTTCACCAATCAGAGCAATAACGTTTAAATCCGCGGTTGTATTTTTCGCCATCATACCGATTGTCGTACTTTTACCAACACCGGAACCGGCGAAAATACCCATTCTTTGCCCCTTGCCAACAGTCATAAATCCGTCAATCGAACGTATGCCAAGAGAAAGAGGTTCTGAAATACGTTTTCTTTTAAGCGGATTAATTGCATCTGCGTGCGTTGAACGATATTCTGAAAAACGAATATCACCCAATGTATCAATCGGATTGCCCAAACCATCTAAAACGCGTCCGATAAGCTGATTACCAACACCAATTTTCATTGCACCACCGGTATTTACAACCAAAGCTCCAGGGTGAATTCCATCAGGATTAGCAAGAGGCATAAGTAAAATTTTATCACGTTTAAAACCAACAACTTCTGCCATTGTAGGCTTATCGTTATAATCATTATAAATGTAGCACAAATCCCCGATTGAAGATTTTGGCCCGTCAGATTCAATTGTTAATCCGATAATTTCAGTAATCTTACCGATTTCTTTAATCGTTTTTGCGCCCTTAATTATGTCTATGTATTTATCCTTACTCCAGCTCATCACCAGCACCTGTAAGCATTTTGTGTGCAATTTCTGATATCTGAGATGAAACTCGCGAATCAAGTCTTACATCCGGAGTTTCAACAATAACACCGTCTACAGAAAGCGAATTATCTTCCACAATTCTCAAACTTTTCATTGTTGGAAATTCACCTCTAAAACTTGGCACAAGTTTATTAATATTTTCTACAAGCTCAGGATTGACAATAATTGTAATATTTTCTTTATCATTAAGTTGTTTTATAGCATCCAACGTAATTCTATACAAAATTTTCGTATCAAATTTTTGATGACAAACTTTATCTGCAATTGCAATTACTAAGTCCACGATATCTTGCGAAGCTGAATCAATGATGTTTTTCTTCATATCAAAAGAACTACTTGCTAATGTATCTAAGGATTTCAAACCTTCTTGCGCGTCATTTTGAAACTTATAAAGACCGTCTTGCTCACCCTGCTTAAATCCTTCTTGATAAGCTTGATTTCTGATTGACTCATATTCCTGTTGAGCTTTGTTACGCGCTTCTTGAATAATTCGCTCTGCTTCTGTATTAGCTGTTTGAAGTACAATTTGAGATTGATTTTGAGCAGAATCAAGAATTTGTTGAGCTTTTGCATCTGTTTCCGCGATAATTTGTTGGACTTTCGCCTGTTGTTTTGTAACCCGCGTTTGTTCAATCGGCAGTACAAAACTGTCGCCCATTTGAATTTCTTGACCTTTTATTCTATTACTACTCAACTAATTCATCCTCAACACTAGCACGTGTAATTGTAATTTCACCTGTTGCTTCAAGATTTCTAATCGCGTTAACAATTCCTGTTTGCGCTTCTTGAACTTCTTTCGCTCTAACCGGTCCAAGATATTCCATATCATCCGTAAGCATTTGTTTTGCACGTTCAGACATGTTCTTGAAGATTTTGTTTTTAATTTCATCTTTTGTACCTTTAAGCGCAAGCGCAAGCTGTTTAGTATCAATTTCTCTAAGCAACCTTTGAATAGCACGGTCGTCGAGAATAATAATATCTTCGAATACGAACATCAAATCGCGAACTTCCTGCGCCATTTCTTGATTTTCGATATCAAGCCATTCCATAATATTCTTTTCTGTACCGCGGTCGCAACAGTTCAAAATGTTTGCCAAAGATTCTACACCGCCTGCATTTGAAAAATCTTGAACCAACAAAGCAGAAAATTTACGTTCTACAATATCTTCAATTGTTGATAAAATTTCAGGGTTTGTAGGTGTCATATCTGCAATACGCATAGAAACGACAGCTTGAATATCCGGAGGTAAAAACGCTAAAACTTGTGCTGATAATTCCGGTCTTAAATATGCCAAAATTAACGCCAAAAGCTGTGGGTTTTCAGAAGAAAATGTGTTTGCGAGTTGTGATGGGTCTGCTTCATTCAAGAAATAAAAAGGATTTGTGTTAACCATGGAGTTAACTTTTTCTAACAATTTTCCTGCTTCAGCTTCACCATAAGTTTGTGCCAATAATTGTTTTGCATAGCCGACACCACCTTGCGCGATATAGTTTTTAGCTTGAAAAACTGTTTTGAATTCTGTTAGAACTTCGTTCAAATCTTCATCAGAAATCTTACCAAGATTTGCAATATCAAGCGTGATTTGCTCCAACAAATCTTCGTCTTTTATATTTTTAAGAATTTCAGAAGCAGTCGCCGGTCCAAGTGCGATAAGAAGCGCCGCAACCTTTTGGCTTGGACGCGTAATCGTTCTTTTTGCTTCCTCTTTTGCTTTTTTTATTTCTTCGATACCCATTATTTTTTCCTTTTGGCGTTGAAGTTTTTAGTAAAATTATCAATGGAAAATTGAAAGTTGAAAATTGAAAATTATTTTAAATATATTTCTAAATAAACGCATTTACTTGTTGAAATTTTTAACAATTTTCCATTTTCCATTTTCCATTTTCAATTCGACTTATCATTCCTTAAACTTATTTTATTTATTAATTAGTCTTTAATAAACGACGTTATCAGCTTCGCCGCATCTTCCGGCGATGCCATAACCGCTTCGTTTAATTCGTTTATACTTTGTTCTTTTTGAGATTTAATCTCCTTTTTATTCAACTCAATTTTTGGCAAAGCTTCTTCCGGCTCTGCTTCTTCAATTTGAGTCTCAACAACTTCTTCCGGAAGTCTACGTTCTTGATGCTTAGGTGTTGGCATTTTTGATACAAAATTCTTCAAAATAAATAATGCAAAACAACCGAGTATCAATACAATAATTAACGGAATTACAGAAGATGTAATAAAGTACATTGTTTGCTCTTGTTGATACTGCTTAGCAAAATCTTCTTGAGCCTTTTTATCAATCGATGCGCCTTCAAATTGTAATCCTGAAACAGAAATTACGTCACCTCTTGAATAATCAACGCCTGACGCTGAAAGTACAAGATTTTTAAGTTCTTCTTTTTCAGACTCTGTTAAAATTTTATTTACCGCAACTGCAATTGAAAGTCTTTTTATCGTTCCAGGAGCATAAACAACTTGTTTAACTTCTTTAGATACGCTGTAATTTACAGCTGTTTTTTGTTTTGAATAATTCAGATTCCTCTGATTTACGCCATTCGGATTAGGAACATTATTAGGGTTTTCATAAGTTTCAACCTCTGTTTGAGAGCTTGTTACAACACCTTCACCCTTATCATTTACAGGAATATAGCTTTCAATCGTAGATTTTGCAGAATTGAAATCAATATCCGCATTTACTTGAACAGAAACATTACCTTTGCCGACAATTTTTTCTAAAACTTCTGAAACCTTTTTTGCCGTATCTTTTTCTAAGTTTGTTTTAAAACTTTCCATGTCTGTTGAGTTTTTAGAAGTTTCATCAGACAAACTGTTGCCGTTTTGGTCGGTTATAAATACTTGTTCCGGTGTCATTCTCGGAACTGCGTAAGCTACCAAATTCTTAATAGCTTTTACTTGTGAACTTTTTATTTTATATCCCGGTTCTAAAACCAAAACAACTGACGCAGTCGGTTTTGCGTCATTATCTTCAAAAATTGAACGTTCAGGCTCTGCAAGCTGAACCCTAGCGTATTTAACACCTTGAATTTTTTCGATAGAACGAGTAAGTTCACCTTGGAAGATTCTTTGCTTAGTCAACTTATTTTTGAAATCTGTTGAACCTAATTGCATATCATCTAAAAGTTCAAAACCCGTATCACCATTCTTAATCAAATCATTTTCAGCAACAAAAACACGCATTTCATCGCGAACATTTGACGGTACTAAAATCGTTTTATGATCTTCTGATACCTTATAACGATACCCGTTCTTTTTCATATTTTCTACTATGCTTGTAGCATTAACTTCGTTTAAATCCGAATATAAAACAACCCAATCGGGCTCCATAGCTTTAGATAAGAAAAAAGTCGCAACGGCAATCGTAACAACGATAAGCGCAAGCATGCCAAGCTTTTGGTTGCCGTCCAAACCGTTCCACAACTTCTTCACATCATTAGCTAGTAGTGCAAAATAATTATTTTCCATGTACTCCCCACGCACAATTATTCAATATTAATCATAACCTAAGATTAAAATCTTTTCAAATTATTAATAAGTGTAAAGCTAACATTACCAAATAAAAAGCTTTATTTTTCTTTCTCACTTGACCGATTATGCAACAAATGAGATAATTAATTTATGAATTATTACAAAAAATACACGCCATATTTATTTTTACTGCCTGCACTTGCAGTTTTAATTGTATTTTTCTTCATACCATTTTTTCAAACTTTTGGATTAAGTTTTTTTGATTATTCATCCAGTATTTACAGCCCAACATTCAACGGTGTTGACAACTACGTAAAACTTTTCAAAGAACCGATTTTTTACAAGGTAATGTTTAATACATTTATGTATCTTGTAATTGCAGTTCCATTTTTGGTAACTTTTCCGCTTTTTTTAGCAATTCTTATTAACCAAAAAATTCGCGGAATTACGCTTTATAAAATATTACTTTATTTGCCTGTAATTGTATCTATCGTTGTTGCTGCGATTGCATTTAAATGGCTTTACGCAGGACAAGGGATTCTGAACTATCTACTTACAATCTTCCATTTAGAGCCAATCGGCTGGCTTGTTGATACAAAATGGGCACTATTTTCCGTTGCGATAGTTACAATCTGGAAAGGTATCGGATATTATATGATGATTTATCTTGCGTCGTTAATGAGTGTTCCGCAAGATTTATATGAAGCTTGCGATATCGACGGCGCAAACTTTTTAACCAAACATTTGACAGTAACAATTCCGCACATTATGCCGACAATTGCGCTAGTTTCTACAATAAGCACAATTTCTGCAATGAAAGTTTTTGCCGAAATCTATGTTATGACAAAAGGCGGCCCTTTAAATTCTACCAAAACAATCGTTTATTATATTTATGAGCGCGCGTTTGAAAATCTTGATTTAGGCTACGCATCAGCACTTGCGGTAGTTTTGCTAATCGTTGTAATGGTGTTTTCATTAATCAACATTCTGTGTTTCGAAAAAAATAAATATGGAGACATCTAATGAAAATTCTCGTCATAACAGATTTGTATCCAATTAAAGAAGATGAAAAAAACACACCAAGAACTATTGAATATTTTGTAGAAGGCTGGCAAAAAGCGGGTCATGAAGTTCGTGTAATTAAGCCGAACTTTCTTCTTAACTCGTTTATTAGAAAGAAACCGTTTTACAAAAGCGATATTTATGGAGAAGTCGAAAACATCAATTATTTTTTGCCGTTTGTTGGTGAAATTTGGCGCAAAGTTAAAACAGACTTTGTGCCTAATATAGTAATTGCGCACATGCCAAGCGGTGAAATTTTTGCAAACAAACTCGGTTTGCCGTTTGTTGCCGGAGTGCATTATTCGGATTTAGAAGTTTTAACGAAGCCTATTTATTCGATTTATTTTAAATCCGAATTAGAAAAAGCTTATGCAAACGCAAAAAAAATTGCTTGCAGATCTCAAGTTTTAAGACAAAAATTCTTAAAACTTTATCCGCAGTATGAAAACAAAACTTTTGTTTGCGCCTCCGGAGTTGATTTTGAACCGATAGAAAGAAAATGGTCACCTAAAAATAAGATTAGAATTTTGACTTGTGCAAATTTAATCAAACGCAAAAACGTGGATAAAATTATTCGCGAATGCGAAAACATTGATGTTGAATTAAGAATTATAGGCGACGGAGAAGAACTTAAAAACCTCAAAAAGCTTTCTTCAAAACCAATATTTTTAGGGCGTTTGGATAATGCTTCCGTTTTGGAAGAAATGAAAAATGCTGATATTTTTGCACTTCCGAGCGTCAATGAAACTTTTGGAATGGTTTACTTAGAAGCTATGGCTTGCGGTTGTATAACTGTTTGCACCGAAAACGACGGCGTTGCAGGAATTATTAAAAACGGCAAAAACGGATTTTTCTGGAAAGATGGAATTATAAGTGAAATCCTTAACCTAAATAACAAAGACGAAATCCTTGCAAATACTTATTTAACAATGCAAAACTATACGCTTGATAAAACTTGCGAAAATTATTTAAATAATCTATAATTCGTTTTTCTTCATATAACTTTCAAAGCTTTTATCTTCAACCTTGTATCCGCAACCTTCATGCAACTTTCCGGCGTAAGAAATCTTTTTTGCAGGGTAATTTTTACACATCTTTAATCGCTTGTCATAAACAGAACAAAGCCCTTCTTCTGTTACGTATTTGCAAGCAAAAATCAAATTACCTTCTTCGTCTTTTCCTCTGATATAAAATCGCTTATAAGCGGGAAATAAAAATTGCATAATCTTAAAATCAGTCGTTGTATACGTATCAAAACTATACATATAACGACAACATTTGCCACATTTTAGACATTTACCCGTAATTTTGTATTCCATTTTCTCAGGAACAAAATAAGATAAAAATTCATTTTTTAAAATTGTCAAAAAACTTAACATTTGATTGCAAAAACTCCGCTATTTCGATTTATTTGGTAAAATAAGATTAACTATATTATAACCTATAAATAAGGTTAGAAAATAGTCCTCATTCCCGCTGTTAGGGAAAGGGTAGAGCAATCTATAAAACAAATAGAAGGGATAAGAGTAAATATGGGAAATTACAACATTCCTAAAAATAGGAAAAGAGGATATTCTAAAAAACGTATCACAGTTGATAATCCAATGTTAAATTTGATTACCGGACTTGTAGTTTTTGCGCTTGGTGTATTTTTAGCCGGCATGATTGCATTAAAGCTTTATTTAATGTCGCTTCCGCCAATAAAAAACTTAAATACACTTAAACCTAATATTGTAACAACTTTCTGCGCATCAGACGGCGAAGTTATCAAAACTTTTGCCGGATACACTTATTCTAACGTTCAATTGAGCGAAGTTCCGGAACAATTGGTTAAAGCTTTGCTTGCGACAGAAGATAAAAATTTCTATTCTCATCCGGGATATGACATGATTGGTCTTGCACGTTCAATGGTTGCTAACGCTCTGGCAGGGCACGTTGTACAAGGTGCAAGTACAATTACACAGCAGCTTTCAAGAATTCTTTTCTTGTCTAACGAAAAAACTTTTACTCGTAAGATAAAAGAACTTCAAGTTGCTGCTCAAATCGAAAAAACTATTCCTAAAGATAAAATTTTAGAAATGTATCTTAACAATGTTTATCTTGGTTCTGGTGCATATGGCGTTAAAGGTGCTGCAAAGATTTATTTTAACAAAAATCTTAACCAATTAACTTTGCCTGAAATGGCATTAATTGCAGGACTTCCACAAGCACCTTCCGTTTATTCACCTTATAACAATATTAAACTAGCTGAAAAACGTAGGAATCAAGTTCTTTTGAGAATGTATAAAATGAAATACATTGATAAAGAAACTTACGAAAACGCAAAAAAATCACCAATCAAACTTTCAACCATGCCAATGATGTATGCAACAAATAAAGCGCCATATTTCTGCGACTATGTAATGAAAGATTTACAAAAATTAGGTTTTTCTGAAGATGAAATCGTAAATGGTGGTTACAAAGTAATAACAACACTTAACTACAATGCGCAAGTTAAAGCAAACGAAGCAATCATCAGAGATTTAAACGCGTGGGGGTTAAGTCGTGATAAAAACCAAGCTGCAGTATTCTCATTCAGCCCAATTGACGGCAGAATCTTAGTTTACGCAGGCGGTAAAGATTATTCTAAGAGCCAATACGATAGAATTACACAGTCTTCTCGTCCTTCAGGCTCAGCTTTTAAACCTTTTGTTTACACAGCAGCAATCGAAAAAGGATACTCACCAAATGATATGATTGATGATTTGCCGTTTAGAGCAGGTGATTGGACGCCTAAAAACTATGGTAATAAATATAGAGGCCCAATTCCGCTATATACAGCATTAATGGTGTCTTCTAACGTTTGTACGGCGAGACTTATGGACGCTGTTGGCGTAAGAGCAGTTATTCAATTAGCACGTGTAATGGGAATTACAACTCCAATTCCTTATGACTATACTATTTCACTTGGATCAAACAGCGTTAAATTATTTGAAATGACAAGAGCTTATGGCGTATTTGCAAATGGTGGTTTTAAGGTTGAACCTTACGCAATCGAGAGAGTTGAATCATCACGCGGAACGGTTCTTTATGAAGCCAAAAAAGCTCGCTCAAGCAAAGTTTTAAATTTGAATACCGCAGCTACAATGACAGCAATTATGAAAACTGTAATCACAAATGGTACCGGACGTGCTGCAAATATCGGCAAGCCTGCTGCAGGTAAAACGGGTACAACCGATGATAGCCGCGATGCTTACTTTATAGGATTTACTCCGGACGTTGTAACAGGTGTTTGGGTTGGTAATGATGATAACTCTCAAATGGGCGGAATTACAGGTGGTACCGTTCCGGCAATTATTTGGAAAGACGTAATGACAGTTGCAACAGCACCATACGGAAATGTTGATTTTGAATATCCGGAAGTTATCTTAAATCCTTTCAAAGCTCCTGGAGTTTCTATAATTCCTCAATCTGAAGCTAAAAAGAAATTAGACGAAAAGGATAAAGAAAAAGAAAAAAATGAAGTTCAAAAAGAAAACAACGAACAACCTGCCGTTGTTAAACCGGATAGTATAAAGCCGGTAGATTTAATTCAAAAGAGAAAAGAAACTCCGACGGTTGAAGTTAAGCAGGAAAGAGTTGAAGCTCCGCAAGCGCAGTTTGCGCCGATTCCTGTAACGAGCGCACCGATAGGGCAATAGTAAAAAGTGGATAAGGCAATAAGTGAATAGGTGAATAAGTTCGTATTAAATATATTCAATTTTTAACAAAGTTCAACATAGAAAATAACTAAAACGAACTTATTCACCTATTCACTTATTCACCTATTCACTTATTCACCTATTCACTCGATAAAAATGTAAAAACTAATTCCCTCCCTTGGGGGAGGGTTAGGGAGAGGGTTTTAAAAAGAATGTAAGTTGGGCTTTCAGCCCAACAAAAAAATTAAAAAAGGCGATATTATGGAAAACGAAATTAAAGACTGGCAAAAAGAAGACTTAAAATACATTTGGCACCCATGCTCACAAATGAAGGATTACGAAACCTTGCCACCAATTGTAATTGAGCGCGGTCAAGGTATTAACCTTTATGATACAAACGGCAAATGCTATAAAGATGTTATAAGCTCTTGGTGGTGCAATCTTTTAGGACATTGTCATCCGAGAATTAATGCAGCTGTAAAAAAACAAATTGATTCATTAGAACATGTTATTTTTGCAAACTTTTCACATAAGCCTGCGATTACACTTTGTCATGAATTAGCGAAAGTAGTTCCTGACGGGCTTTGTAAATTTAATTTTGCTGATAATGGGTCAGCTGCGATTGAAATGTCATTGAAAATGAGTTTCCAATATCATTATCAAACAGGGCATCCGGAAAAGAAAAGATTTATGGCGCTTTCTGACGCTTATCATGGCGAAACACTTGGTGCGCTTGCTGTTGGCGGTGTTGATTTGTATTCAGAATTATATAAACCGCTTCTTTTAGATGTAATTAGAATCGATGGCCCTGATTGCTATAGATGCCCTTACGGTAAAGTTTGTGAAGGACATGCGTCAGTGAACACATCCGCTCAAGGAGAGGGAGCAAGCTGTTGTCATTGCGAATGTTTTGAAAAAGCTGAAAAAGCTTTTGCCGAACACGCTCACGAAACAGCTGCAATTATTGTTGAACCTCTTTTGCAAGGCTCTGCCGGTATGAAAGTTTATCCGCCAATTTACTTGAAAAAATTGAGAGAACTTTGCGATAAATACAACGTTCATTTAATTGCGGATGAAATTGCAACAGGTTATGGACGTACCGGCAAAATGTTTGCATTTAATCATGCCGGTGTAAGTCCTGATATAATGTGTCTTTCAAAAGGTTTGACAGGCGGATATATGCCAATGGCAATTGCAGTAACGACTCAGGAAATCTACGACGCTTTTTATGACGATTATTTGAAAGGTAAAGCTTTCATGCACTCGCATACTTATGCAGGAAATCCGCTTGCTTGCTCAGCTGCAATTGAAGTTTTAAACATATTAAAAGACGAACAAATTATTGAAAAAGCTAATAAACGAGCGGTTTATTTCAACAATATTATAAAAGAAAAATTCTTACCGCTTGAAAATGTTGGTGAAATTCGTCATATCGGTTTGATTAACGCGATTGAACTTGTTAAAAACAGAGATACAAAAGAACCTTTGGACTATACAAAACGAACAGGATATCAGATTTACAAAAAAGCGTTGGAAAAAGGCGTGCTTTTAAGACCTTTAGGGGATGTAATTTACTTTAATCCACCGCTTATTATTGAAGAAAATGATATGGATTTTGTAACAGATGTTGCTCTAGAATGCACGAAGGAAATTCTTGGTATATAAGATTTCTCATCTACTAGGAATAGAAATCTATCAAAAATTTCTACTTCAACAAATGAGATTTTACCAAATCTTCGAAAAACTGACGTCTTGGTGAAGATTTTACATTAATGTTGTTTTCACGATTATAAGCTTCAAGTTTTGCATCAAATTTTTGTAAATCTATAGCTTCTCCTACGCGAATTTTTTCAAGTTCGCCGTTGTCTAAAAATTTTGCACCACAAGTATTGCAAACATCAATTTCTACACCATCAATTCCAGCACCCATTTTTACCATTGGACGATTGCAGATAGGGCAAGTTCTTTTTTCTGTTTCATCAACTTTTGCAAATTCTTTGTCTTTAATTGCATTTAGAATTTCGTCAGCGCATTTATGTTCGTTATTAAATTTTTCTAATTCTCTGTTATCAAAAAATATTCCGCCACAACCGTTAAGACAAATATCAATGTTAATTTCTTTATCTTTATCGAAAACTTTTACCATTTCTTTGCCACAAGCCGGACAATTTATAATTTGTTTATTATCGCTCATTTGTGCATACCTTTCTTTTTTTGTTATGCCGGTTCAGTTGAGAAGCTAATAATGAAGTGAATAGGTCAATAAGTGAATAGGTGAATAAGTTCGTATTAAATATATTCAATGTTTAACTTTGTTCAATATAGAAAATAGCTTAAATGAACTTATTCACTTATTCACTTATTGACTTTTTAAAACAACTTTCAACTAAATCTACCCTAACACCAAATCACCATTCTTCTTAATATGTTCAATCAGACCGCCGTCTTCAAGAAGCTTAATCATAACATCCGGCAATGGTTCAATCGCTGTAATTGTACCTTTTGTAAGGTTTTTTAATGTTCCAGCTTTGATATCCAAATCCAATTCGTCGCCGGCATCAATACCATCAGTATCGCATTCAATTGCTAAAAGCCCGATATTAATTGCATTTCTATAGAAAATTCTTGCAAAAGATTTAGCAATAACTGCGCCAACTCCTGCAATCTTGATAATTTGTGGAGCGTGTTCTCTAGATGAACCCAATCCAAAATTATTACCCGCAACAACAAAATCGCCTTTCTTCATATTTTTAGCAAAATTTTCGTCCGCATCCTCTAAAACGTGCTTAGAAAACTCTTGCAAATCAGAACGCAAATGGAATAATCGCCCTGGGGCTATGTGGTCTGTTGAAATATTATCGCCAAATTTAAAAGCTTTTCCTTGCATATGGTCTCCTTCTTTTTTCAAGTGAATAAGTAAATAGGTGAATCGGTGAATAAGTTCGTATTAAATATATTCAATGTTTAACTTTGTTCAATATAGAAAATAGCTTAAATGAACTTATTCACTTATTCACCGATTCACCTATTCACTTTATCATTAGCTTCTCAACTGAACCGGCATAACAAGATAAATATAATCTTCGTCTGAAACCGGTGCAAATACTGTTGCAGAAAGTGCTGAATTCAATTCAACTTTAATTTCCTCTGATTCAACAATCTTTAAGAACTCAAGAATAAATTTATAGTTAAACGCAATCGCAAGTGGTTCACCCATGTATTGAATATCAATTTCATCTTGAGAATTACCTGCATCTGGAGAATCGCCGGAAAGTTTAAGCGTATTATCAATGAATTCAAACTTAACAATGCTGTTCTTTTCGTTAACCATAACCGCAACTCTTTCAAGTGCAGATATCAAATCACCCTTATTAACTGTCGCAGTCTTAGGGAATGATTGCGGAATTAATTGATTATATTTAGGGAACTGACCTTGCATAAGTCGAGTAACAATCTTAGTTTTGTCAATTGTTATAACAATTTTTTTCATTTCTTTGCAAATTTTGATTGAATCCGAATCAGCTAACAAAGAAATTTTTGAAAGTTCAGCTAAAACTTTTGAAGAAAGAAGCATCTCAAACGGTTTTTCTTCATCAGTAGAAGCATTTTTAACAACCTCTCTAACACGAGCAAGTCTGTTACCGTCAGTTGCAGCCATTTCTAAGATGTTTTTATTAACTTCACAAACAACACCTGAAAGAAGGTTGTTTGTTTCATATCCTGCAGCCGCTGAAACAACCTCTCTGATTGCTTTTGTAAAAGGTTTTGTTTCAATCTCCATGCAATCAGTTTCTGCGATATTTTCTTCAACTTGAGGAAATTCGTTTGCTGAAATACCGATAATATCAAACTTAGAGTTTTTACAAGTAATTGTTGCAGTTGAGCCGTTTAGTTCCAAATTGATGAATTCGTCATTAAGTCTTGAAAGAATTTCGCCAAGTTTTTTAGCAGGAAGTGTAAACTTACCCTCTGTTTCTACATTTGCGTCAATAACTGTGATGATAGATAAGTCAAAATCTGTTGCAGTTAATTTAATTTGATTTGTGCCGATTGTTTCAATCAAAACGTTCGCTAAAACAGGCTGCAAACCCTTAACAACTGTTGCTCTTTCTACAATTTTAATTCCGTTTAATAAGTCATCTTTATTCGCAACAAATTTCATCTGATACACCCCTTAAATATATGATTTACAGAGCAATTTTAATACAAAAACGGTTGATTTACAATAGATAAATTTTGTATCAAATCCACTAAATTACAATACTATAGATTAGCACTACATTCTTATAAAATTTTATTTATAAATTTCCCTGCTTATCAATTTTCATGCTATTTTAGTTATATGGAAAAAGGATTTACAAAAATTTTTTGGCAAGCTATTATTGTCGGAATTCTTACAGGCTTAATTGTTGTAGGTTTTCGCTTAGGAATCGAAAATTTATTTTCTTTTGTTATGTCAAAATTCTACGCAACTCCGCTTCTATTCTTGTTAATAACAACTCTTGGCGGATTAATTGCCGGATTTTTAGTTTACAAATTCGCACCCGAAACATCAGGTAGTGGAATTCCTTATGTAAAAATGTCGCTATTAAGAAGTGGAAAATTAATAAGAGTTCGCACAATTTTTGTTAAATTCTTCGCCGGCGTAATTGGAATTGGAACGGGTTTATCATTAGGCAGAGAAGGCCCAAGTGTTCAACTAGGCGCAGGTGCAGGTTCTTTTGTCGGCAAACTTTTCAAACTTAGCGGAAATAATCGAGATAAATTAATCGCATCCGGTGCAGGTGCTGCGATTGGTGCAACTTTTAATGCACCGATTGCCGGAACTCTTTTTGTGCTGGAAGAATTAATCCACAAATTCACGCCATCTATGCTTTTTCCGACACTCGTTGCAACAGTTACATCCGCAAGTATTGCGAGATATTTTCTTGGCGCAAATCCTGCATTTAACATCTCTATTCCGGCAGTTAGCATAAGTCCTTCTGTAGTTTTAGTCTGCATCTTACTAGGATTAATATCAGGATTTTTAGGAGTTTTGTTTTCAAAAACAATATTCTTTTTCAATTCTAAATTTGCTCAAATTAAACTACCTAACTACTGCAAACCGGCAATTGCAGGCTTTATTACAGGTTTAGCAGGTTTAGCAATTCCTTATGTTTTATCTTCCGGCAATGGCTCTGTCGAAAAACTTTTACTGAATAGTTTTCCGATTGCAATTGTTATAATTATATTCCTTGCAAAATTCATTATAACTCCAATATGTTTTGCATCAGGTGCAGCCGGCGGAATATTTTTGCCGATGTTAATGCTCGGTTCGTTTTTGGGATATATTACAGGCTTTGTTGCAAATCATTTTGGCGCAGAGGTTAATCTTGTAGCAATTGCTTCACTTGGTATGGCAGGATTTTTATCATCTGTTGCGCGAACACCTTTAACTGCAGTTGTTATGGTTTTTGAAATGACAGGCGGTTATGAATGCATACTTCCTTTGATGCTTGTCTCAGCAATTGCAGATTTAACAGCAGAAAAACTTAATCATAAACCGATTTATGCAAAACTTGTAGTTAATCAATATAAAAATGCGGAAGTTAATCTTTCAGAAAACACTTGTGTTAAAGATATTATGACAACTGGCATACAAACTTTTAAAAATGATACGCCGATTAAAACAATTTTGGATGTTATGCAAAAAGAAAATCATAACGCTTATCCGATTTGCGACAAAAAAGGACGGTTAGCCGGAATTATTACAAAATCAGATATTGAAGATGTTTTGGTTGATAACAAAATGCAAAATATAACTGTAAGTAGAATTTTAGACACAAATCCTGTTACAGTTTATCCAGAAGATAATTTGTATACAACATATTATCGTTTACACGAAAATTCGACAGAATGGGCAATTGTCATTGGTAAAGAGCAAAAAATCGTTGGAATTGTAACAAGAAAAGATATTTTTAACGAAGGACGTTGAATATTTAATGGATTGCTTTGTCGACAAGCTAGTAGTATGACGCCAAGTCATCGTGAGAAGTAACAGTCATTTTGGCGACGAAGCAATTTACTTAATAAAAGTTAAAAACAAGTTTATAATACCCTCTCCCTTTTACATCACACTTCCCAATTTATAAGTTTAACTACTAGCTTGGAAGTGGGGCAGAAAACTCCCCCGAGGGAGGGGACTACTGTCCAAAGTAAATTTATCTACAATTTATAAAATGTAGTCATATCAAGGCTTTTTAGTAGAATATGTATTGTCCAGACTAAAAATAATAGTTATTAAAAAGCTGGATTCTTCGTTTTACAATATACTTCCGAACTTGTAGTTATGCATATAAGTTGGAGAGTGTAGTGTAAAAAAGTTTCTCAGAATGACATGGCGTGGAACTACTTGTTGAGCGTCATTGTGAGGTTCGTTAGAACCGAAACAATCCAGCTTTTTAATAACTATTTTTATTGTAACAAAATTATCATGAATAGTAATACCCTATAAAGAGAGGCAAGGTATATAAAAAAAAGAAAGTCTTGCAATGTGTGCAAGACTCAAAAATATACATTTACCCCAATAACTTTATATCATAGTTAAACAAGTTTGTCAACTATTTTCTTAAACCCAATAAAATAGCGACTTACAACCGATTAACTATTTGCTAATTTTTCTCTAACCAATGTTTCAACTTGATTTAAGATTTCAGGATTATTAGCCAAGAATTCTTTAGCCTTATCTCTACCTTGTCCAAGTTTATCATCATTGAAGCTGAACCAAGAACCAGCTTTTTTCACAATATCCAAATCAACAGCAACGTCAAGGATATTGCCGATTTTGCAAATACCTTTTCCGAATATAATATCAAACTCAGCTGTTCTGAACGGAGGAGCAACCTTGTTTTTCAAAATTCTAACTCTTACGTGGTTACCAACGTCTTCGCCATCACCTTTAATACCTTCAACACGTTTGATTTCAAGACGAACAGAAGCATAATATTTAAGAGCATTACCACCTGTTGTTGTTTCAGGGTTACCATACATAACACCAATTTTTTGTCTCAATTGGTTAATAAAAATAACAGTTGTATTGGTTTTACCAATAATACCTGTCAATTTTCTTAACGCCTTAGACATCAATCTTGCTTGCAAGCCCATTTGTTGATCTTCCATAGAGCCTTCAATTTCAGCTTTTGGAACAAGAGCTGCAACAGAGTCAACAACGATAATATCAACAGCACCTGAACGAACCAATTCTTCTGTAATATCAAGCGCCTGTTCACCAGTATCAGGTTGAGAAATCAAAAGTTCATCAACATTTACACCAAGGTTTCTTGCGTATTCAGGGTCAAGTGCGTGTTCTGCATCTACGAAAGCTGCAATTCCACCTTTCTTTTGGCATTCAGCAACTATATGTTGTGCTAAAGTTGTTTTACCTGATGATTCAGGCCCGTAAACTTCAATAATACGTCCGCGAGGAATACCGCCAACACCAAGAGCAACGTCCAATGCTAAAGCGCCAGTAGGAATTGTTTCAACGCTAACAGCAGGCTTGTCGCCAAGCTTCATAATTGCGCCTTTACCAAAATCTTTTTCAATCTTTTCTATCGCAAGCTTAAGCGCCTTGCTTCTTTCATCTGATACGTTTGTTTCTTCCGCTTTTGCCATGATAAATCCTTTTCTCTTCAAAGTGAATAAGTGAATAGGTCAATAAGTTAATAAGTTCATTTTAGATATTGTCAATTTTGAACTGAGCTAAACATTGAATATATTTAATACGAACTTATTCACCTATTCACTCATTCACTTATTAACTTTTATAATAAAATATTATCTTCTTCCTTCTTAATAAAAAATCCACAAATCAATGGTTTGAAGCTATTTAAAGCATTTTTTAATTTAAAGTTTTCTTTGTTCAATTCATTAACTTTGTTTTTTAAATTTTCGTTTTCAGTCTTGCATCTAACAAGTTCTAAAACAACATCATCCATGCCTTCTAATTTTTCATCAATAATTTTAGTCATAGAAGTTGTGATATTGTTTTCCATTTTATTGAGGGTATCTAGTAATCCATTAACTACTACTTGTGAATCGGGTTTTGTCATAACGGGTAATGCCACTTTCTTTTTTTCATTCATTTCTGCAACAACTGATGATTTTGCATTTCTCAACTTCTTAACTTCGTCGACTGAAAAATAAATTTGTCCTCTATTATCTTTCTTTGGACTAACAGAAGTTTTTTTACAAAGCTCAACTATCTCTTTATTATCTATATTTAACAATTTTCTAACATCGTTAGGTAAAAGTACTTTATTCGGATTAGCGTTCATCTTAAAAAATTCCCCTCTTTCTACATCCAATAGATATTTTAATCAATAAAAGATTTAATTTCCACTAATTGTAACAAAATTTTACTATTTATTATGATGCAAGGTATTATTCCACTTAACAAAGTAAAATAACTAATTCCAGTACTTATCAAGCCATTTTGTCGGTTTAATATATCTGAATCCCATTTTACCAAAATATCCTTTGTAAGCTTGTTCCGGATTTGGTTTTCCATGGAAAATCAAAATCTTAGCTTCTTCCGGATCACGTGGAACTTTAAACCAGCACATTGGGAACTTATGCAAGCATTGACGTTTAAAACTTACAACCCAATCTTTAGGCCAATATTTTAACAACCCTTTTCTATCCATTTCATAAGACAAAAATGCTTGTTCATTTTTATATCTTTCTCTGATTGTTTTTCCTTCTTGATAAAAATGTTCAATAATTTCAGGATGTTTACCAACTTCAAAACGAAAAACTGATGAATTTCCGATAATATCATGTGGAAAATCATAATCTTTAGAAATCAAAAAGCTTCCTTCAACTTCGAAAAATGGGTCAAGCGAGCTTCTAATAATAATGTCCAAGTCTAAAAACAAAGCTGTACCTTGTAAATCAGAAAGCGGATTTGCAAACAAACCTAATTTTTTCCACATTCTATCAGGAATTCCTTCGTCGTTAAGTTCAGGAAGCGGACGAATTTCAACACCTTCCACAATTCCTTCTGCGTTATCCGTAAAACATACAAATCTGTGTGGTAAAGACAAATTCTTTTCAACCATTTTATAAAGCTTGTTTACATATTCCGGGCCAAATTTTGTTCCCCATTTAATACAGATAACATTTCTATCCATTTATAACTCCTTCTGACTTAACTCCCTTCTCTTTATAACATAAATAAGTTAAAGGTGCTACTTTTTTAATGGAAAAGTATTTAATAATATCCTTTCCTGAGGAAGGGAATACGCTTGCGACACTCGGTCTAACGAGTCTCGCTCCCCTCTCCTTTTTTAATTTGACATGGAGAGGGAAACGAGAAGGCGAGAGAGAGTTGATGAAGTGGAAAGTTGAAAATGGAAAATGGAAAATGGTTTTAAGATTTTTGTTTGTTAAATACGATTATTGGATATTTTTTAGGAAATAGAATAAAAGTTATTAAAAAGCTGGATTCTTCATTTTACAATACACTTCCGAGCTTGTAGGTATCACTACTAACAAGGAAGTGAAGTGTAAAATCGCCTTCGCAATGACATGGCGTGAGACAACTGGTTGGGCGTCATTGTGAGGTTCGTTAGAACCGAAACAATCCAGCTTTTTAATAATTATTTTTATTCTATGAAATTTATCTCGGACAATAGCACCCCCAGGGGAGGGGACAAAAAAACAAAAAAGAGAAGACAAAAAATACACAGGAAAGATACAAAAAGAAAACACAAAAAAAGGGGAATAAACTGATTAAAACAATTTCTTATTCACTCTATCCGCAACTTTTTTATAATCTTTGCCATACGCAATCGGTTTTGACTGTTCGATTGCTTCATAAAACGCAGGATTATCAACTTTTACATCATTTCTTGCAGGAACAATCAGCCCTGTAGAATTTAAGTACTCAATACTTTCTTTAGAACTCAAATATTTTAAAAACTTTTCAGCTTCTTCCTTATGCTTAGACTTCCTAGAAATCGCCCAGCCGGAAGCATCCAAAGGTACAATTCCGCAAAACGGGATTACATCCCAATCAAACTTCGCGCTCTCTTGAATTTTCGGATACATCCAACGACCTGAAAGATAAAGCCCGATTCTGCCTTGCAAAAACATTTGCGCCGAAGTCAAACTCCCGATATCAGTTGGAGTTGGAGCATATTTTCCTTCCAAGTTTTTATAAAATTTCAAAGACTTAACAGGCGCATCTATATTTTCTCCAAAAGTCAAAACATAAGGCAGCATAAAATAAATATCACGCTCATAACTTATACCAAATGGCTTAACGTCCTCAATTGCAGGAATTAATTCATTCAAATTTTTCGGAGTTTGCTTAACTAAATTTTTGTTTCTATAAAAAACTAAAGTCGACACATCGCGTGGAATTGCATAAAGCTGTCCATCAACGCTCATGGCTTCTAAGCTTTTTGAATAAAACTCAGATTTATCAACCAAATCGCCCAAAGGTTCTAATTTATTTGAATAAATCGGCAAATAAAGATTATTGATAAAAAGAACATCGGGCGCTTGATTTGAAGCAAACAAAAGATGAATTTTCTGAAAATAATTTTGCGGAACATGCATAAAATTGATTTTCACATTCGGATTTTCATTCTCATAATTTTTGATAATTTTATCAAGAATTCCAACCTCTGTAACCGAACCCCAAGAAGAAAAAGTAATTTCTTCTTTCGTGGATTTAGTGCATGCACAAAGTAAAAATGGTAATAAAAGCAGGATTAAAAAGCGTTTTAGCATAAATCCATTACATACTCCATATTATCAGCACTCACATTTAAAATAAATTTATGAGAACCAAGTCTTATGATATATCTAAGCACATCATTAGGTAATTTTTCACTAACTCTAGCCTGCATTTTTTCACCTTTTAAATGTTCATAATGTTTGATTTTCAGCAGTTTTTCACCAACAAAACCAATTACTTGATATCCGTTACTATTTTTAACCAAATAACAACCAAGTTTGTCAGAAAAATCAGCTTTTGATACAATTTCAAAAATTTCGTTATCGATAATAAGATTCTTTATTTCACAAACATTAATATCATCCTGCTTAATTTCTGTTTTTGGTTCAACTTTTTCAACTTCAGGTTTTTGTTTAGCAAGTTTTTTTTCAGCTTCTTTTTCTTCTATTCTCCTAATAAGTTCATTTGCTTCATCTGAACGATTTTTAGAAGTTTTAGTAACTTTCTTTTCCAATTTTGGCAACAAAGTATCTTTAACCGGCTCAACTTCCGGAACTTTTACCTCTTCACGTAATTCTTGAACATCTTCGATTTTTTTATCAAAATCCACATATTTATCATCAAACAAAGTCTCAAAATCGTCTGTTTGCGTAACATTAGCCTGTTCTAATTCTAATTCGCTATCATTAACAATTTCAAAATTATCGCCAAATTGACTAAATTCATCCTGCATATCTGAAACAGTCGGCGCATTCTCGTTATCAAAATCGTTTTCTATTTCCTCTTCTTCATTTCCATCATAAAATGGTTTAAAACTTACATTTGTAATATTTCTCAAAAGCGCTTCTTCGTCTACTTCTACTACGTCTTCCTGTTTTTCATACTTTTCAGGATGATTGAATACATCATCTAAATCCGGAATTTCATCGCCAACAGACATTTTCGCAACTTCATAGCTTGAATCTACCAATTCAACTTCATCAGAAGGCCTTGATTCATAAGCAGCATCATTATTGATTTCTACCGATAAATCTGGTAATTCATCTTTAAGAGACAATGTACTTACGTCATAACCTTCGCTATAATAAACAACTTGTGGCTTTACTTCCGATTCAATATCTTTATTACCCTGTCTTTTTAATGCTTCTGACAAATCCGGCAACATATCTCTTACATTAAGCGTCAAAAGCTCAGAAGCCTTATGAGGTTTCGCTTTTTGTTTTTTTATTTCTTCACGCATTTCTTGAATACGATTTGGATTTGTTCTTAAATCAGTAATAAAATCATTGTCCAATTCAACATTCATTAATTTATACAGAGCATTAACGTCATCTTTTGAAAATGTAATATCTTGGTTTACTGTATAAGAAGTTACAAAATTTTCCAAGCGTTCTCTGCTTGTCGGACGATTTTCTATAGGATTAGTAACAGCAAATTGAGAAATATTCTTCATCGTATCATCGCTAATTTCAATGCTTAAAAGCTTCTCAATCTTTTCAATATCACTTTCTGAAAACTTTAAATTTTCGTCACTAATAAATTTATTATAAAGTTCCTCATTAAAAGCCTTGTCTTCATCTTTTTGAACATCTTCTGGTTCATCCATAAATGAAAAACCATTCAAAAAATCTTCCAAAGCGTTATTATCTTCCTCTGTTTCCTTTTCTTGAGGTTCAGCAGTCTTTGTTTTTTCTTGAAACAACTCATCTAAATCAACAACCAAACTATCATCTACAGGCTGTGGTTCAATTTCTGGTTGAATAGAAGTTTGTGGAACCGGATCTGGTGATGTAAATTGCAAAGATTCAACCGGCATTTTTGTTGGTTTTGAATACATTTTATCAAGTTTACGAATCGTACTTCTTATTTTTTTCTTTTCCGGCTCTTTTTTCTTACCCTTTTTAGATTCATCATCAGAAAAATCCACTTGCTCGCCGATAACCTCTGCCATTTTATCTTTACCTTTAAGATAAATAAATACAGACGTTACGATTACAAAAAGCACTCCCATTATCAACAACATCACTTCAAAACTGTTTGAATTTTCTTGAACAGGTTCCGGAGTTTTCTTTTGAGCATTATTAGCAAAAGATTCTTCGCGTGCCGGCGTAGTTTCAAACTGTTGAACGCTCTGTTTAATATCAACAGGAGAAGTTTGATTTACTCCGCTTGCAGAACGGATTGGAGCTGGATTTCTAGTTTGAACTTCATCTCGACTAGGAATTACAGGTGAAGTTGATTGATAATCTTCTCTCGGCGGAATTGGTTGAATTGGTTGTGAAGTCGACGACTCATCTTCCGATTTTTTTTCAGGAATATAAAGCGCCTTAGAAGCAGTCAACATAGCGTTTGGAGCAGTTTTTATTGTGATTTTCGTATAGCCTTTACTACCGGAAGTGTATGGCATTGTGCGCACATTTACACTTTCAACATCACCTGCTAATTCAGGCGTTGAAGGCATTTGGCTGTTGGTTTCAGGAAGCATTATGACATAAGTAGTTGCATCTTTTTTTACAGGAGTAATTGACTGTTCGTAGTTGCGTTTTGTAAGCACAGTCATACTCACAGCCCCATTAGAACCGCTTTCAAATTTGAGCGACATAAGACTGTTTCTATAATTATCTGCGCCAAAAGCTCCAACTACCGTAACTACTGAAGCTAGCACGAGTGCTATTGTTCGCTTTTTAAACTGCTTCATAAATGTATTCTAGCACAATGTTAAAAAAGTTAGTATACATTAATTATATTAAGTTATAACAAGCTCACATCGTTCAACTAAAGATTTTATTTAATAAAAATACAAGGCGCACCGAATGGTGCGCCTTGTATTTCAAATCGTTTATTCGGTAAAAATCACCGTTAAACTTATACGTTAGCTACTGCTTTAGGACCAGCGTTAACGATTTCAGCAGGCATGTTTGGATACTTAGCTGAGAAGTTATCAGCAAACATTTGTGCTAATTTGTTAGCAGCTTCGTCATAAGCTTTCTTATCTGACCACATTCCACGAGCGTCAAGCATTTCGTCTGGAAC
>CAKVND010000028.1 GCA_934777245.1 uncultured Candidatus Melainabacteria bacterium
GATTTGGCAAACGGTTATTTATCAAACGCTTGGGATAAAGCTGTTCAGGCTAACAACCAAACTTATAGCGAAACATCCTTGAAGGCTTTGAAGGTTGAAATTGATGAATTAACAAAAACAATGGTAGATTTAGCGAATACTGAATATGATAATAACTATATTTTCTCTGGTGCTAACACTAAAACAATTCCTTATACAATAGATGATAACGGAGATATTATTTATAACGGAACTCCACACGATAATCCTGATTATATCAGACAAACAGAAGTCGCAGACGGCGTTTTTGAAGTAATTAATACAACAGGCGATAAAGTATTTGGTTACTATAAAGCTCAAGCACAAGATGCTAACGGCAATAATTTGTTTACAGACGTTGACGGCAAAACTGTTGTAGAAACTGTTGATGCTCAAACCGGTGCAAAGAGTTATGCTTATGAAGACGGTACTGCATATACTGGTGATACGGCGGATTTGACTTCTAAGGAAGATTGTTCGGGTGTTATGGGAGCTTTGAAAAAACTAAGCAATTCTATTCAAAAAGTTTTGGATGGCAAAACAGAAGAAGGCTATAAAGAAATGAATTCTACTTTGGATATGTTTTCTAATTCTTTAACCCAAATTACAACCGAACAAACTAAGTTTGGCGGTGTTGCAAACAGATTGGAAATGACAAGCTCGACTTTGGAAACAAATAACGAAAACTTAACTGGTTATTTGTCAGAAATCAAGGATATTGATTTGACAACAGCGATTACAAACTGGATGCAAGCACAATACGCTTATCAGGCAAGCTTGCAAGTTACTTCAGCTTCTATGGGGATGAGCCTGTTGAATTATCTATAAAAATTTTGTTAGCCTTCCTCACGGATGAAGAAGGCTAACGGTAAATTGTCAGGCAGTGCCTGACCTACAAAACTACAAAAGGTAGGGTGCAATTTTTTGCACCAAAAACAAAAAATAAATAATCTACAATTTTAATATACTTACCATTTTCAAGGACATTCTTATGTCCTTTTTTATTGTTTTTATAACTGCAATATTTGAATTGACGTTGTAAAAAATTACATCTACTAACTAGCAAAAAATATTTTTAGCAGTTTTCTTAATAATAAGTAAAGGAGTGAACATATGAATATTGCGTCAATCAATAGCACAAACCCAAATTTTGGAATTACAAGCAAAGTAAGAATTCCTATGAAAAACGGAACTACAACTCTTCTAAGTGTCACAGGGGAAAAAAATAGCAAAGGTGTTGCTGTCTTTACTGATATTATTGGTGATATCATGCATAAAGGCAAGGTAGTAGGTAAAACAAAAGAATATCATAATAAACACGGATTTAATGATCAAAGATTGGCTGCTATTTGTGATGAATTAAGTAAAGATGCAAAAGAACCTGATTCAGTAATTTATCAGGTTATGGATTCAATTCAAAAACCTAATATAGATTTTAACGCATAAAAATCTAGTCTGCGGTCGTGTTCAAAGTTTTCATCGAATGCGATATCAAATGTTTTTATTTGTCGTGTTGGATACAAGTTGTTCAACACGATTTGTAGACTATGTGAAATTGTCTCATAATATATTCTTTATTTAATTTAGAAGATTATTAAATTCGAATTTTTAGAACAATAATTTACGTAATTGCAAAAATGTAGTAGAATTGGAATAGAAGGATTTATTTTGCAATGACAACAATTTTAGTAACAGGTGGAGCGGGATTTATCGGGAGTTGTTTTATCAGGCATGAATTAAAAAAGCATCCCGATTACAACATCATAAATCTTGATGCGCTTACTTATTGCGGAAACCTTGAAAATTTAAAAGATATTGAAAACAATCCAAACTACAGATTTGTACACGGAAATATTTGCGATAAAAACCTCGTGCGTGAATTAATTGATGAGGCCGACTGTGTTATAAATTTTGCAGCAGAATCTCACGTTGATAATTCAATTAAAAATCCTGAAATATTTATAGAAACAAATGTCCAAGGAACTTTAAATCTGTTACAAGCCTCAAAAGAAATTGGTATAGAACGATTTTTACAAGTTTCTACCGACGAAGTTTATGGAAGCTTAGGACAAACGGGTTATTTCTATGAAACAACACCACTCGCTCCAAATAGTCCTTATTCTGCGAGTAAAGCAAGCGCTGATATGCTTGTTCGCGCATATAGAGAGACTTATGGTTTGCCGACTTTAAACACCAGATGTTCAAACAATTATGGGCCTTATCAATATCCGGAAAAATTAATTCCATTTTTTATTTCAAAACTCTTAAAAAATGAAAAAGTGCCTGTTTATGGCGATGGACTTAACGTTAGAGATTGGTTATATGTTTATGATCATTGCGAAGCGATAGATGTAGTTTTACATAAAGGAAAAGTCGGCGAAATTTACAATATTGGCGGACATAATGAAAAAACTAATCTTGAGATTACAAAACTTATATTAAGTGCTATGGGTAAAGACGAAAATTCAATAGAATATGTTGAAGATAGACTGGGGCACGATAAGCGTTATGCCATCTCAAACGACAAAATTACAACAGAGCTCGATTGGACGCCGTCATTAACGTTTGAAGAAGGTATCAAGTTAACAATTGACTGGTATTTGAGCAATCAAGATTGGATGCAAAATGTAGAAGTAAAGAAAGCGAGTTTGAGATGAAAGGAATTGTGTTAGCAGGTGGAGTTGGAACAAGGCTTTATCCGAGTACATTTGCGATTTCAAAACAGCTTTTGCCTGTATATGATAAACCGATGATTTACTATCCGATATCGGTTTTAATGTTAGCAGGAATTCGCGATATTCTTATAATTACAACCCCAAAAGATTTAGAAAGTTTTCAAGCGCTTTTAGGCGATGGTTCTCAATTTGGAGTAAATTTTTCTTATGAAGTTCAACTGCAGCCGAAAGGATTAGCGCAAGCTTTTATAATCGGTGAAAAATTTATAGCAAACGATTCTATTGCCCTTATTCTTGGTGATAATATTTTTTATGGTGCGGGTTTTTCGGGGCAACTGAAACAAGCAGCGCAGAATGCAAAACAAGGGAATGCAACAATATTTGTTTATTCGGTAAAAGATCCTGAAAGATTTGGTGTTGCAGAATTTGACAAGTATATGAAGGTTGTTTCGATAGAAGAAAAACCTACAAGCCCAAAATCGAATTATGCTGTTACAGGTCTGTATTTTTATGATAACAAAGTTGTTGAGTATGCAAAAATGCTCACTCCTTCTAAGCGTGGCGAATTAGAAATTACTGACTTAAATAATATTTATCTTTCAAATGAAAAATTAAATGTGGAAACTTTAGGACGCGGTTTTGCTTGGCTGGACACCGGCACGCACAATTCGTTGCTGAAAGCAGGGCAATATATACAAACGATAGAAGAAAATCAAGGTATTAAAATCGCCTGCTTGGAAGAAGTTGCGATAAAAATGGGGTTTGTTACTCCGGCAGAAGTGCTAAAAAATTCCGCAAAATATTGTGATAATGAGTATTTTGAATACGTTAAGAATTTAAAATGATAATATTCTAATAGTGTTAATGTTTGGAATATATTTTTTGCATTTCGTTTGGCAGTTTAAATACAAGACAATGTCCATGGAGCTTTTTAGATATATAGAGATTGCCCAAGAAAAGATTGATTTTTCGTATAACAACTTTGAGTTATAAATATTTATGATATCACCCTTGAAAAGGTAACTTATTCATGTTATAATAATAACAGGTATGGATAACAAACAGTTTACAGCAGAATTAACAGACGAGGCAGAAGAACAATTATTCGCTCTATCTGTTGATAACAGAGTCAAGATAGCCGAAGCTATCAGAATATTTGAAAAAGTTGGTACACAATACAAGAATATCAACGACTTAGGAAACGGTTTGTTTGAAATAAAGCCCAACAAGGTTAGAGCATACTTTATGTATGACCCAAACAGAAGACGAATTATAATAGTCGGTCTGATTGTTTTAAAGGAAACGCAGAAAGCACCATCACGATATATAAAGCAGGCTCGCAAAAACATTGAAAGATACCTTAACCAACAGGAATTAAAGATATGAAAAAACTTAGAACATTAGAAGAAATATTAGATGATAGAAAGTTCTTTACCGAAGAACAGGCAGAGCAGGTGCGTAAGCATTCTGATGAAGAAGCCATGATGATATTGCATGGTGGAAAACGTGATAATGCAGGTAGAAAACCTGCAATTGAGGGGAACTCACGAAATAGAGTTATCAAAGTGTCTGACGATACAAAAGAAGCGGTTAATTATGCTTACTCGGTTGGAATTGCAATAAACTTAGAAGATGTTAAGTTATTGCAATACATCAAAGAACATGGTTTGACGTTGGCAAACTTGAAACAAGTTTAAACAAAAAATGTAAATTAAAGTTAGAGCTTATTGAACCCGCAACAAGATTTTGAATACTAGAATAGAGCCTAATTTAGACGGCTCTATAAAAATGTCGATGAGGTTACTATTTTAGAGTTCTATGACAAGAAAATAGTAGTCAAGTTAGGTAAAATTGCAATAATTGTCAGATTTGGTTTGATATGTCTACTTTCGATTATTTTTGAAATAATTATCTAAATAAAGCTTTATAAGATATGGAGACAAAACAAATAACATTAATATATATGTCCAGAAGCTTGTATTTGCCTCTGAATACACTTCGTATTTAATTTGTGGATTAATTAAATAGTCATTAAATCTTTTTTGTTCAATCTTAAAGACATAATTAATGTCTTTAAGACGAGATTGATGATTCCAATAATAAATAAATGGAGCCAAGTTATCATATGTCAAATATAAATGATGCCATGTTCTATGTTTATAAGCAAGAGGAATGTCTTTGTAAAATAAAACAGTTTTATTGTTGATGTTTTGTTTGTGATGATATTTTATTAAACCAAAATATTCATGTGTAATTTTACATTCATAACTTTTATTACAAATCATTGATTCTTTAGTGGGATGAAAATATACAAATATGATAAATAAACACGAGAATAATAAAAGAAAAAACACTTCTTCATTACAAAATTCCTTAGAAATAATGTCGTTAAGGTGTCAATAATGGAACCCCACGACAATAAAATACTATCACGTAAAAACAATGTAGTAAACCTATATCAAAATATTGTATCAATTATGCGTGAATCTACAAATGAATATTACAATATGCGTATGATACTAAAAAGATAATACCTTGTGTGGCGTTATTTGTGATATAATTAGCATATGGAAAGAAAGTCAAAAATTTCAAAAGAACAACATTATAATAATTATTTGAATAACATAAATAAATGGTCAAATATTTATTGTACATTTGAGAATAATTGGATTAAAAATTATGAAGTTCCTTTAGCTAGTATCAATAAAGCAATGCAAGCATGGCAAGAAACTTTTTCGACAAACAATAGCATTAGACAATTTATTGATTATTCACAAAATATACATAATTTTTTAAGTAATAACAATAATTTTATGCAAATAAATAATGCTCTAAAGGCTTTACAAGATTCTTTTGCAATGAATGATTATTTCAAAGAATTATCAGCTCAACAAGAAGCAATAAGCAAAATGTTTAGTTCTTCTGCAATAAGAGATTTGGCTTTATACCAACAAAAAATTATTGATAAATTAGAAAATTTTGAAATAGAGCAAGAAAATGCAAAAGAATTTATTGAAGAAATTTCTCAAAATAATTTTGAAGAACAATTTGAAATTATTAAAAGTGAAACTAATGGAAAAGTTAAGGATTACTTAAAAAAGAATCATTTGACTATTTTATCTATACTAATACCAATAATATTATTTATTTGGCAAACTTGTAATAATACTGTCGTAGAGCAAAATAATAAGATTATTTTATTATTAGAGCAAAGTAATAAAGTTCAACAAGAATTATTGGAAACAAATAAACAAATACTGTCAGAAGAACAATTACAAACAGAATTAATTATTACTCAAACAGAATTATTAAAAGAGTTAATTGCTGATATAAAAATTAATGTAGCAAGTAAGAATAATGAAGAATAAATTGTCTATAGATTTATCTACAATAAACGAAAATGATACAACTGAATTTAAGGAAAGAGTTAATGAAAACTTTTTCAAATCATTATCGGCATTTGCAAATACTGATGGTGGTTGTATCTTTTTAGGAATTAAAGATGACAAATCTATAGAAGGTTTTAACGGTCAGCAAGAGTCTGTAATTAATCAAATTATAGATTGCTTGGGTATTCAACCTAAAATAGAGGTTGAAAATCTAGATAACAAAGATATTTTACTTGTTAAAGTAGAAAAATCTAATAATCTTATTGCTTATAAAAATATCTATTATAAAAGAATAGGTAATACAACAAGAGTAATGCCCCAAAATGAAATAAAGGAAAGATTGTTAGAAGGTATTAGCTGGGAATCTCAAACAGGTAGTTTTACAACAGAAGATATAAATGAAAAAACGATTAGAGATTTTGTAAAATACGGAATTTCCTCTGGTCGTCTACCTTCAATACCTGATAATGAGAAAATAGAGTCTATACTAGAAAGATTAGGTTTAGTAATTGATGGTAAAATAACAAATGCTGGAATTTTGTTATTTGGTAAAAATCCGCAAAGACACTTTTTAAATGCAAATATCAGAGTTGGAGCATTTAAAACAAATGATTCTACAACAATAATTTCTGATAAAGTAGTTGAAGGAAATTTATTTGAACAGGTAACACAAGCAGAAGAAGCCATAAAATTCTGCATAAATGTAAAATATTCAATTACTGGAAAAACAACAGAAAGAAAAGAAATATGGGATTATCCGTTAAGTGCTATTCGTGAAACCCTTTTAAATTCTATTGTTCATAGAGATTATTTTGATAAATCTTCACCTATTCAAATAAAAGTATTTAAAGATTGGTTGTGGTTTTACAATCCAGGAGAACTTATTGAAGATTTAACTATAGAAAGCCTTAAAACTTCTCATCCTTCAAAAACAAGAAATCCTTTGATTGCAAGCATATTTTATAGAGCAGGTTTAATAGAAAAATTTGGCTCTGGTATTGATAGAATAATAAATGCATGTAGAAACAATATTATCCCTGAACCTGAATTTATAGAAGAATGTGGGGGGTTTTCTGTAAAGTTTAAAAAAGAATTTGAACAATTAAATGAAAGACAAAATAAAGCATTACAATCAATTAAAGAAATGGGAATAATTACAAATAGCGAATATCAAATTATCACAGGAACAACAAGGGAAACAAGCAAGAGAGATTTAGCTTTAATGCTTAAATTAGGTATTTTACACAAAATTGGTGAAGGTAAAACAACTAAATATTCTATTAGAAAATCTGAATAAAAATATATTCATGACCCATAATGACCCATAAAAGAATTTTTTATATTTTTCATATTTTTCATATTTTACAATGTTTACAGGTTTTACATATTTTACAAATTTTACATCATGACCCATAAAGTTAATAAATATTTATCTTAGAATACAAAAAAATATATTTGTAGTAGCATGATATCAAAGGATATGGAGTATGGCTACAACAAGTTTAAATATCTTAAATATCGAAGATAAAAATATAACCGCATCTGAAATATATAATAAATTAAATCATTACGAAGAAAGCAATGAAAATTATTTTATATTGAATTTAATAAGTAATAATGACCTTTCTGGTAAATATATCTATGTCCAAAATGTAGAACAACAAATATATAATATAGAAACTAGAAAATTTGAAAGCCAAATAATACCTAAGGTGAATACTATTCCTTTTGAAATAACAAATAACAAAATTCTTGTATGGGCAAATAAGAGTAATGTTAATAGGTTAATATTTATATTTACAAGTATTATCAAAGAAATGACATTATCAATTATAAAAATACCTATAAATGACATATTGGCAAAAATTAATAAACAAAATATGAAAATTACAAAAATATGTTTGAGTGATATTGCATTATTAGAAGATTTAATAGGTAAATTCTACACAAATTTGTATTCATATGGAGATTCATATGGAATTTTGAAAAAATACAAAGACCAAATTGAAAAAATTAGTATTCAATATTATATAGGAGATGCTTTTTTAACTATGACATTACACGAAAATGGGAATGTTGTGTTATACAAAAATTTTGATAATATTGACGATGAACAATTGAATTTTATTAAAATGCTTTTTGCGGAATAAGAGGTGTTAATGGGCGAATTAAGTAAAAAGAATGGTGCAAAACTTGAAAATTTTGGAGAAGTTTTATTTCAAAATTTAGGATGGGAATTATTAGTGCAAGATTTTGAAATAAATTGTATTAATAAAAATCATAAAAACAAAAAAAATAAAGACAAAAAAACACATGGAATTGATTTATTATTTAAATATAAAAATCCATTCAACAATAGATTTGAGGCCATTATTATAGAATGCAAAAATAGACAATGGAAAGAATATACACCTGCAAATTTAAATTTATGGGTTGATGAATTATTAAACACGTTTGAATGTTCATGTGTATCAACTGAATTATCTTCATATTTGCAAAATTGTACGTTAATAAATGCTGTACTGTTATTTAATTCAAGTGATAATGAATATACAGAGGAAAGAGCTATTCAAAATAGGACTCAAATAAACATTCCAAAAAGAAAAATTCCTACTATGTTATATGTCGCGGATACATTTATGCTAGAAAAATGGTATGCATTAAATAAATGTATAACTGAAATAAAGAAAGAAAATATTACTGAATTTAAATTTATATATCCATCAATTAATGAATCTGAATGGACACGAGAAGATGTTATTATTCCTTCTTTTTTATTTTCAGACTATATATTTAGTTCTCATCTGCAAGAAGTTAATCTAATTCCTAATCAAACAAATCGTATGGAGTATAAGAATATATTTTGTTTTGATAAAGTTTCTAATGATGCTGTTAAATATTTAAAAAGCATGATAAATGAATTACAGTTAGCCACACATATGCTGAATTACAAATTTAATATATATTGGTATCCAGAAGATTGCAATGATGTAGAATTTATTAAAAATTTAAATAATTCGAAAGATATGACATATGAATATATTCCAATGGATAATCGTCGTATTTCAAGAGTTGAATATGGTAATTAATGAGGTTTCGTTATGGCAATACAAAAATTTTTAAATCCAATAGATTTTAAAAAAGTCATAGATGATAAAATAATCAATTCTGTAAACATGAAATATTTACTTAAACAAAGAGGAATTTTACCAATTTGTTCTTCTACAAGTGATTTATCAGAATTAGTATATAAAATGCTTTTTGGGTCAAAATTTATAGAAATAATTAATGAACAATTAGATGCGGAACAAAATAATATGAAGTCTACTGTTTTAATAATTAAACCCAAAAAAGATGTTTCTAGTGAAGATTACTTACAAGATATTGCAGATGAATTTATAAAAATAAAATCTATTCCAAATACTCCTTACAGAATTGAAGAATTATATAAACATCAAGATGAAAATAAAGTATCCTTAACTTATTCATATGACAAACAACAAAAAGGGAAAATTAGTTTAATTGATACAAAAAAGATAAATTTAGATGTTGCTATAACACCTATTAATGATAAATTTAAAATTAATATTAGACATGAAGGGATGTCAGAATCTAAGCATTTTGTTGATTTTATAGATAAATTTATGAATAATCCAGATTCGAAATCATCTTTTCAGTTATTTAGAGTTCAGTTAGAAAGTCTAAAATCACAAAACAAGGTAGAGTTTTTTGATAGACTTGGGAAATTTAAATATAACAATTGGAATATTATTGATATTACTAATATTGCACTAAGTAGAAAAGATGCTATAGAAAATTTCGATAGTGATGAAAACGAAAATTTAAAAGAAGCTTTAGAGGGAATAAGTTCTGCAATTTTAAGTGGAGCTGGATTAAGACAAAACAGTTTTGTTGAAAATTGTATGCATAACGGATATATATTTTTAAGCATGAGATTTAAAATGGAACATAAAACCCAGCCTGTAGTATTAGAAATTGATATTAGCTTTAAACAAAAAGATTTAAAAATTATTATAAATAAAGCATCAGATATAAATGAAGATGGTAAATTAGAAAGACGAATAATGTCTAGACAAGAGCAAAATGAATATATTAACTATTTCCAAGATGTTGCATATAATATATATTCTGAGCTTGTTAATCATCAAAATAGAGATATTAAATAACATTAATGTATTCGCATAAGTACACTTTTACGGAGTCTTTAAAATAGTCCTATTTTGTGTTCGTAAATGTTTGTAAATATATTTTGCGAGTATTCGCATACATGATTGATTTATGCGAATAGTAGAGTCATAATATTAGTATAGAGTACAAAATATAGGAGAATACTATGACTGTTAAAACTTTTGGCTATTGCAGGGTATCAACTACAGAACAAAAAGAGGATAGGCAATTAGAGGCTATGCTTGAATTAGGTATCAATGAAAGAGATATTTTTATTGATAAATGTAGTGGTAAGGATTTTGAAAGACCTCAATATCAAGCATTAAAGTTGCAGTTAAGAGAAGGTGATATACTTGTAATTAAGTCTATAGACCGTTTAGGAAGAAATTACAAGCAGATTTGTGATGAATGGAGAGAAATTACTAGAGATATAAAGGCAAACATTAAAGTTATTGATATGCCCGTACTGGATACAACTAAGACTGATGGGCTTATTGGTGAAGTAATTTCTGATATTGTCTTACAATTATTAAGCTATGTAGCAGAACAAGAAAGAGCTTTTATTAAGCAAAGACAAGCAGAAGGTATACAAATTGCAAAAGAAAAAGGTAAAAGACTAGGCAAGCCTCCGATTCAATATCCTGACAATTGGGAAAAAATATATACTATTTGGAAAAGTGGAAATATTACAGCAAGAGAAGCAATGAAACAAATGAATCTTAAACCAACGTCTTTTTATAAATTAGCTAAAAATTATAAAGAATAATCCCCCTACTTAGATTAATACATGAAAATGTGTTTTGGACTTAGGTAGGTTACCCTAAATATAAAACACTATAATTATACACCCCTACAAACCTTATATAGCAAGGGCTTGTTTAGATGTTGAAAAAGTGATGTCCTAGAATCGATTTTTATTGTGTACTTGATAATTTATACCTATTTGCAATTTTACAGGGCTTTAAATTGCTTGTTGTAGCATTAGATTTAATTGTTTACTTATATGTACCAAGTTTTTGACCTTTTGTTGAATACTTAATTACCTTACCACTTGAATCTCGTTTATAGGTATATTGTTTTTGTCCTTTGGAATTATAAACATCTGTTATCCCATTTGAGTAGGTTTTGGTGAATCCAGTAGTCTGCCCTTTATTATTTTTTATGTAGTGTTTTTCATAAGCAAAGGTAGGCATGGCAACTATTGAAAATAAAATTGTTAATAATAAAAATTTTTTCATAAAAAACCTTTCTATGAATTTTGGTTACGCAAAATATATTCTAATATAGAAATAATCTCATTTACTTTATCTTTGGAGCCTATGTTAATCGTAATAATCGAATCTTCTAAGGAATTTAAGTAAATAACTATTTGATATGAATTTTTAACAGATGTTTTAAATGTTGTTTCAGTTTTTCTTTGTCCACTTCCTCCGATAATAGCTCCAGTTGCAGTATCTCCTATTAATAATCCAGTAGCTATTGCTCCTCCTATGGCTTTTTTTGAATTTGAACTGCTTAAAGAAGTCGCTGTTTGCGTTGTTGTACTGTTATCAATAAATTCATATTTAATAAAATCATCGTAATTAATTTTCTGTACTGTTGCAGAAATTTCTCCTGTTGAAGAGTTTAACATAAACCTGTAATAAGCAAGATATTTTTCATTATTATTAACGCCAATAGCTTCCTTTGTACGAGATATTTTATAAATTTCTATTTCTTTAGTGAGTTCACAAATTCCTTTCTTGTGTAGTTCACTTGTTAATAATTTATTAAAAACAATTTCATTATGTTTCATTATTTTTTGTTTGATATCTTTAGCTTTTTCTATCAAATCCTTTGGGATATAATTATTTTTAAAAGTTCTAATTGCCATAACTAATGCGGCAATTGGAGTACCAAAAAAAGCAATAGCTGTAATAATAAAATTACTATCAGAACCGTTGCCAAAAATAATTAAAAGTATAAATGCAATAAACCCAACAACACCTATTCCAAAAAACAAAGATAATGCACTTCCCCAAGCTTCATCATTATTTCTTGGCAAAGATAATAAACCTATAGGGATATATTCATCAGTATCTATTTTTTCTAAAAGTTCATTTAATTCTAATTCACTAATCATATTTATTCCTATTCAATATTTAAATCATTAATCCAATATTTATCGTTTGCCTCATCAATAATAGCTTCACAGGCAAAGTTTTGCCTCATCATTGCTCCAAAACCATTTTGACTATCTACTGTTCCATATACGGTATAATTGTTCCCCTTAATATAGTTATCCCTTCTGAAATGAACTTTTACTGATGGCGGGTAAATTGCACGAGCTTTTATTTCTTTTTCGCATGCAAATTGTGCAAACCAAGTTAAATCTTGCTTTTGTTTTTGTTTAGGTGCTTCTTTTTTAGGTTTTGGTGGAACTGTTTTAGGTGTTTCAATGGTTTTTGTTTGAGAAGTTTTTTCTTCTAGGGTATTGTTAATATCTGGATTATTAAATAATTTTATAAAAAAGACCATTAATAAAATAATCCAAGAATATTTTATCCATTGCCTTTTTAATATTATTTCTTCAAGTAGTTGTTTCTCTTCATTATTTAAATTCTTTTTAAGAACTTTTGTTGAACCATTTTGAACAAAATCTTGTATACCTTTTACCCAAAATACGATTATTGTAATTAGTAACACAGAAGATAACAACATTAAAAGGTTATATGCTATTTCATGAGTAATATCAAAATACTCCGGCATAAATACACTTATCAAATCTAGAATTACAAAAGCCAATATAGATACGTGCTTTCGTTCTGTTCTTTTTAACAAAATGCTTATAGCTTTATTTTGTTCATTTTCCATCTACTATTAATCTCCACATAAAATAAGCACTCTTATTTGTCATAATACTATGACAACTTGTCATTATATTAGAACAATAATGAATATTATGCAAGAGCTTAAAAACAAGTTACAAAAAGCAATAGCAAAAGTTGTTCGAGAACATCGCACTAAATCAATTACCAAAAGTGCAGATGAAATAGCTATGGGGAAATCCATGTGGGCAGATTTAGAAAATGGCATTAAAGACCCACAATTTTCAACTCTTTGGAGAATTGCAGAAGGCTTGGACATAAAACCACATATTTTAGTAAAAATGATTGAAGATGAAGTGGGTGAAGAATTTTCGTTTTTAGAAAATAGCTTAAGTAAATAAAATTCTATTCTTTATTATTCATATAATTATATGAATTTTTTTATGTAATAAATTTCTAATAATAAGTATAAAAACGTTTTTTTAATTATAAAATAATAAATTTTCAAAATTATACATTTTACCATCCTTGTATAAATTTAACTAAGTGATTAAATATAAATTTTATCAAAAGTTTACAAAAAAATTTATTTTCCGTATAATAAGTGGCAGACTTTTTCTGCCATTGTGTAGAGATATAGCTTTTTTACTATATCTATTATATAAAGTTCGCAGATTCTGCGAAAAGGAGAAAGTCATGATGAATTATGACAGATTAAAAATTCAGTTTCCCTTATGTCTTTGTACTGATATTAACAAAGAATTATTTAAAAATATCATTGAAGGGAACTACTGTGTATCAAAAACCATTCTTGATGAGTTAATTGGTGTCAATTCAATTCAGCTAAACTGTGACAAAGATTTATTTATCTTTGATATCACTGGTGCTTTTAACGCTGAAAAAGGCTCTTTAGGATTAATTAATCAAAACAACATTTTAACTGTTTTGCAGAAAGTTAAAAATTTAAGGTTTGTAGATTTTAACCCTAAGGAGGTTATAGAGCAAGCAAAAGTTTTCTTGTGTGATATCACACAGGACATCACAATAAATTCAAACATAGAAACAATATTGTTTGGATTAAAAGAAAGGCTGCAAATTAATTCCGGAAAATACTACATTAAGAAATATGAAAATAGCGGAATATCAGTAGCCCCAATTGCAAAGTCTAAAAAAGAAAATCTCATTATTTATCCGAAATACCATCAATTACGGAAAGCAAAACAAAAGCAATTGAGAGAAATTATAGGATATGAGTATTTGAGCCAATGCAAAAATATATTGAGATTTGAATTACAACTAAAATCTTACAAAGAGATACGACACTATTTTAAATTAGATGAAAATCAAGAAATTATGTTAAAGGATTTGTTAATGAGTTCTGAAAATCCTTTAATAACGAAGCTAGCAGAACTCGGAATTTGTGAGGACAACATGGATGAGTAAAACACCAATCATTGTACTGAAAGAAATAGGAATAAGTACATTACTAAAAAAATTCAACAACGATTTAAGTTTAATTAAAGAGCTCTTTACAGTTAAATATGGGTTTGATTCAAAAAATCTATCTCGAATAATGAAACTATTTAGAGAGTTTTTACAAAAAGATATTGATAAAAGTAAAGAAACAACAACCAATGAAATTAACGAGGTTATTCTTGCATTAAAAAGTTGTAATAACTAAAAATAGTTGTAAACGTAGAGAATACTCTACAAAGGAATTTTAAATGACAAAAATTAATGTTGAATTTATTGAAAGTTCAAATAGTGAAACAAACGAAGCAGAAAACACTTGCTTAATAACTCAATTGATGCAATATATTACAATTATTGGACTAAAAGTCAATAAACTGGAAACCCCATTTGATAATGGGAAAGGAGTATTATATGAAAAAATTGCATAAAAAGATTAGAGAACTAATTGTAATTTATTTAAGAGTAAGTTCCGCAGAACAAGCAAATAACGGTTTAAGTCTTGGAACACAAAAAGATGAATGTATTAAATGGGCAGAAAAACACAATTATGATTACGTAATATTTGAAGAAAAAGGGAAGTCCGGAGCTAACACGAATAGACCGGAGCTCAAGGCTATGTTGAACTTTATTAAACAGAATAAGGTTAAATGTATTCTGGTTTGGAAATTAGATAGATTAACAAGGAGCCAAAGGGATTTTTATGGCAGTATAATACCAAAGATAGAAAAGGCTAATTGCACTATTGCAAGTATTTATGAAAACTTTGAAGATGTATTAACTATGGATGAACTCTTACTATCCGTTTGGTTAGGACAAGCAGAAAAAGAACTTAAGAACATTAAAAGTAGAACATCTGTAGTAATAAAAAATAGAAAAGAACATGGGTACTTCCATGGGAAAGCCCCTGTTGGTTATTTAAATACAAGAGATGAAAATAGACATGGCATAATAATTCCAAATCCTCAAAACGGTCACTACATAAAAAGAATTTTTGAATTATATGCAACCGGAACTTTTTCAATGGACAGGTTAGGAAAAGAGATTGCTAAATATGGTTTTGTAAGTAGCAAGAACTTGCCATATCCTAAAAAAAGAATAGAAGATATTCTCAAAAATCCTGTATATGCCGGAAAAATTGTTTATAACGGAAATACTGTTCTTGGAAAACATGAGCCAATAATATCTGAGGAACTATTTTATAGGGTTCAATTAATGTTCAACAGTGCAAAAAAGAAAAAGCCCAGAGGAGAAACATATGTTTACTCTAACTATATAAAATGTAGCAAATGCGGCTATGCTATGGTTGGAACAACAAAGCACGGAGCCCATAACAGTGGTACTTACATATATTACCATTGTTCTAATTATTCAAAATTTCACAAAAATGAAAAGAATATAAATGAAAAGGATTTAGATAAAGCAATGCAAGAAGTATTAAACAGTTTCCAAATAACAGATTTAGAACTTCAAAAAGTGAAAAAACAAATCTATACGGCAATTGATGAACTAAAAACATATGAAAATAAGTCACTGGAAAAACTCAAAAAACAATATAAAACAATCTGCAATACAATTTCAAATGGTTTGAAGCAAAAACTTTTGGGTGAACTCACTGTCAGCGAAACCACATTTAAGGAATTGATGATTCAATGGGAAAAAGAAAAGGATGAATTAAATCACCAGATACAGTATTTAACAGAAAATTCAAAAGACAGAATCGCACGTATTAATGTTCTTACGGATTTTGCAAATCGAATCCCGGAGTTATATATGAAAGCTAACTTAGATGAAAAAAGACTCATTTTATCTACTATCGCAGATGAAATATTCTATGACGAAGAGACTAACACGCTAAAAATTAAATTGAGACCAGTATTTGAACAATTAAGACAAAGAAAAGTCCAAAACAAAGAACAAGTTTCAACTGATAAAAAAGTCTTGACTGGAACCTCTATAATTAGCTTACATAAAGAGTTTGAGAAACACACAAATCCACAGGAAGATTTTAACAAAATTATAGACTTTGGAACCCGTAAAGAGCAGATAAATAGTAAAAAAGAACCTCATTGTGTTGACTCTAAAAAGTTAAATGTCGTAGGCGGGACTTGAACCCGCAAGGATTGCTCCACACGCCCCTCAAACGTGCACGTATACCGATTCCGCCACTACGACATGTTTGTTATATTTAATTGTTACTCATAGTGGCGGTATCGGTATTTATCTTATATACGGCTCATCTCGCTCACGCTCGAATTCGCCTTCCTCCTTTCAAAACCTGACATTTAGTCAGCTTTTTCAGGAGTCCTTGCCACTACGACATGTTTGTTATATTTAATTGTTACTCATAGTGGCGGTATCGATAACAACCTTTGAAAATTCCTGCCACTACGTTTTATCAATTGTAGGGTGGGTAAAGCTTAATGAAACTTAGAAATTATAATCCAAGCTCAGCGTGCGTACCCACCAAAAAATTCTAACATAAAAAATCTTTTGTTACAAATGTAACACTTTTATTGACTCAAAAGTATATCTGAAAGAAAATAATCTTTGTGAGGTAAAATCAAATGAACGTATCATCAATATCACAAAGTGAAAATTGCAGACCTAGACGAAATTTATTTATAAGATATTCAAATAGCTTTATGTCAATGGCAAATGGTAACTCAGAAGCTGTAGAAAGAGCTCAAAAAGCTAACCCTACCTCTGAAGATAACAAGCTTAATAAAATTAAGGGAATTGAAACTCTTACAATTTTCCCTAAACAAGTTATCGAAGGTAGAACTATTATTACAGCTTAGATTTATTGCAAGAAAGTTTTTGTTGGGCAAGTATGCACAACCGGCATGTTGCTAAGAGTGTTTTATACATGAAAATAAAACCCTCACCTTTTCCCTCTCTGTCACTCTCGTGACATCTTTCCCACTAAATGGATGCTGTGGGAGAGAATAAAGTTTTAAAAAGTATCTGTACCTCTCCCTAGGAGAGGGAATGACCGAAGTTATGTTGATTTAAAGTTTTTAGGAGAAAGTATGATTTTAAAGATTTTTAGAATGGAACACAACCGTTTTGTTCCTGAATACAAAACCGAAGGCGCTGCCGGTATGGACTTATGTGCAGCTATAAATGAAGAAATTACTCTTCAACCATTAGAAAGAAAATTAATTCCGACAGGTTTAAAGATTGAACTGGAACACGGTTACGAAGCTCAAATCAGACCTCGTTCAGGACTTTCTATTAAACATGGTATTAGCCTTATTAATTGTGTTGGCACAATCGATGAAGATTATCGTGGTGAAGTTTGTATTCCACTGGTAAATTTGTCAAATGAACCTTACACAATCAAGCCGGACGAAAGAGTGGCGCAAATGGTAATTGCTCGTTATGAACAAGCAAAAATTGAAGTTGTAACTGAACTTACAGAAACAGAACGCGGGACTGGCGGATTTGGTTCAACAGGGAAAGTTTAACAAAAAGCGATTAAATCAAATTCGGTTTAATCGCTTTTTTCTATATTATAAACTTACTTCCTTGTTTTGTATCCCGCCTTAAAAATTCTCTATCAATTTTATTTAGACAATCAAGTTTTTTGCCAATCCAACGAGGGGCTACAAGTTCTGTCCTCAAACCGTTTCCGGCAAGGCGATGAATTGTCGTTTGAGGAGGTAAATATTCCAAAAAATCACAAACTGTGTTTACATATTCATCTTCTGACATAAATTCAATTTCGCCTTTCCTATACATTTCAGCGAGTTCAGTTCCTTCTAAAGCGCAAAGCATGTGAATCTTAACACCTTCAGGTTCAAGCTTTGCAATAGTTTTAGCAGTTTCCATCATTTCTTCGTGATTTTCAAACAAATTTAAAATAACGTGCAAGCAAGTGTTAATCCCATATTTTTTAGTATTTTCATACGCATCTAAAAAACATTTGTAATCATGTCCGCGATTAATTTTTTTCAATGTTTTATCATGCACGCTCTGCAAGCCGTATTCAACCCAAGTGTAATAATCTTTTGTAAACGAAGAAATTAGTTTTAATTTATCATCATCCACACAATCCGGACGCGTACCTATCGAAAGTCCGACAATATCAGGGTGCGTCAAAGACGCGGTATAAATTTTTTCCAATTCGTTAACGGGTTTATACGTATTAGAAAAAGCTTGAAAATAAGACATGAATTTTTTCGCTTTAAATCTTCTAGCTAAAGTTTCCGCGCCGACTTTAACCTGTTCTTCTATGCTTAAAAGATTTGAATGCGCTTGTGAAAAGCTTCCGCCGTCATCACAAAAAATACAACCGCGATTAGAAATTTTACCATCGCGATTTGGACAGGAAAAGCCGGCGTCTAAAGTTATTTTATAAACTTTTGCGCCAAATTTATCTTTTAAATGCTTACTGAATTGATTGTATCTTTTTTCTTCCATTTCAAAAATCTTATGCGTTGATTAAATACCAAGTAACTAGTGTTAAATAAACTGCCAAACCGATAACGTCAATAGTAGTGGCAATTACAGGCCCTGATGCAACCGCAGGGTCAATTTTCATTTTCTTTAAAACTAAAGGTGTGCAAGTTCCAATCATAGTTGCAATTGTCATATTCAAAGACATCGCAATACCGACAATTAAACCTAATTCTAAATTATGTTGCCAGCCCCAAGTTACAAAAGTTACTAATAATCCGAAAATTACCCCGATGCTAAGTCCTGTTATTGTTTCGCGCATAATATGATGCCAACCTGAACTCAATGAAATTTGTCCTGTTGACATACCACGAACCATAAGTGTGATACTTTGTGTGCCGATGTTACCGCCCAATCCGGCAAGTAGTGGCATAAATGCCGCAATTATGGGAAGTGCCGTAAAGGTTTTATCATACTTGTTTGTAATCGTTACTGCAATAAATTCTCCAATTAAAGTAATGAACAACCAAGGAATACGCGCTTTTATTGAGTGAGCTAAACTACCTGTCAAAAGGTCGTCGTCCTCATCGCCCAAATCAGTTACGATACCGGAAGATGTTAAAATTTCATCCGTAGTTTCTTCTTCTACAATGTCTTGAACGTCATCCCAAGTAACAATCCCTTTCAAGTGGTTGTACAAATCGACAACCGGTAAAGCGTTAAATTGATATTTCATAAAAATATCGGCAATGTGGTCTTGGTAGTCGTCTACATGTACTTTTACCAAATCTTTCGACATTAAATCCGAAATATTTAAATCCATCGGCGCAGTGATTAAGTTTCGTAATGACGCAACACCCACTAGATGGTTATTTTTATCGACAACATAAACGTAATAAAGCTCCATATTTTCTTTTTCAGCTTTAATACGAATGGTTTCAAGTGCCTCTTTTACCGTCATATTGTCATAAACCGTAAGTACAAGCGGTGTCATAATACCACCGGCCGTATCTTCGTTGTATGTCAAAAGTTCTCGAACTTCAGAAGAGAATTTTTGCGGTAATTTGTCCAAATACGCTTGTGACTCATCCTCTTCCATATCACCCAAAACGTCCGCCGCTTCATCATGCGGGAGTTTTGAAATCAGTCTTGACGCAAGTCCTTTATCAACATCACCCAAAATCTCGACTTGAAGTTGAGGAGGTAGATATTCAATTACATCCGCGGCTTTTTCTTCATCAATATGAGTAATGCACGCTAAGCGTTCTTCGGGCTTTAATTTTTGAAACATATCCGCCAAATCCGCAGAGTGATAAGTTGCAAGTTCGTCACGAAGTTGCTGTTCTGCGTTTGTATCAATTAATTCTTGAATACGGTCAATTGTATTTTCTATGTTTGGCATGATATAATTCCTTTTCTTCGCACACTTTGCGCCTTGCAAATGTGCATGCGTTCTTTGGTGAACGGTTTAGCAATGGAAAATGGAAAGTTGAAAATGGAAAATTATTTATATGGTGCAAAAAATTGCACCCTACATTTTTTTATTAAAACTGTGTTCAATATTGAACTTTTTAAACTTAATAAATTTCTAAAACAATTTTCCACTTTCCATTTTCAATTTTCCATTTATTTAAGTTTTATTTCTTTGCATTTATCTATAGTTCGTAAACTGCAACGGTGCGTCATACTTTTCTTCATTCTTCCTCAAAAGCTGAATTACAGTCTGCAAATCATCTCTGCTTTTGCCTGAAACTCTTACTTGTTCACCTTGAATAGAAGCTTGAACTTTTAATTTTGAATCTTTAATATCAGCAACAATTTTCTTTGCTAATTCTTGAGTTAAGCCTTTTTTCAAGTTAAAAACTTGTCTAACATTTCCGCCAAGTGCGTTTTCGATTGATTGAGCGTCTAAAATCTTAATACTCAAACCGCGTTTAACAAGCTTTGATTGAAGAATATCGTAAATATTTCTCAATTTCATTTCGTCGTTTGTTGTAATTGTTATTGATTTTTCACCTTCCAAATCAATTGACGAATTAGAATTTTTTAAGTCAAAACGTGATGTCAAATCTCTTTTAACCTGATCAACAGCGTTAACCAACTCTTGACGGTCGAATTCTGAAACAACATCAAAACTGCAATCTTTCGCCATAATGAACTCCTAATTAGTTTTTACATGTTAATCATAACATGAATAAAATAATTGCAGAAATGAAGAAATTTTTAAATTATCATGAATAATTTAGATTTTTTGTTACAAAAATTTTTTACTTAACAACTTCTAATGTTTCATAATCATTCAAATATGGTAAATGTTCTTCCGTAATTAATTCTCCCGGAAGTAAAATTGAAATTCCTGGAGGACATTCTGCAACTACTTCTGCTGAAATTCTGCCAATAGCTTCAGATTTCGCAATAGTTTCTTTTTCCGCATAAAATGCGTCTCTAAGGCTCATTTTTATTTGAGGTTCAAGAAGTGGCATATGTTTGCGGTTTTCTAAATAATAAATATCTTGATAATTTGTAGCAGCGATTTTTTCTAATGCATCAGCTAAATATTTAAAATCGGAACGTTTATTGCCGATATTACATAAAATTAAAACCCCAATGTCAGAAGCCGATTCAACTTCAATGCCGAAATCGATTTCCAAAATGGATTCCAAACGTTTTCCTGAAAGTCCGTCAATTCTAACGAATACTTTTGTAACATCTGTTTTATAACCAAAATCACCTTTCAACTGGTGTAATTTAGGAATAGCGTCAAGTCTTGTTCTCAAGTATTTTGCATTTTTAACAGCTCTATCTAACAATTTTTGACCATTTTTTGATTGTAAATTTGCTCTTGCAGCATCAAGACTTGCCAATAACATCAATGATGGGCTTGTCGTATGCAAAAGTTTCAATGCCTTTTCAACAGCTACAACATCTAAACAAGAGTTTTCGGCGATATGTAACATTGAACTTTGACTCATGCTTCCACCGGTCTTATGAAGTGAATGTACAACCGCGTCTGCGCCCAACTTTAAAGCTGTTTCCGGAAGATGTTTGTTAAAATTCCATAAACATCCATGTGCTTCGTCCACAATTAGTGGAATGCCATGTTTTTTACAAACAGCGCTAATTGATTTAATATCAGAAACGACGCCTTCGTAAGTCGGATTTGTAATCCAAACCATTGAAACATCTTTGTTTTCATTGATTAGTTCTTCAATTCTTTGAGCATCAATATTTCCCCAAACTGACCAATCGTCAATTTTATTCGGGCAAACCCAAATTGGTTCAGCGCCTGAAATTATTAAACCTGTTAGAATTGAACGGTGGCAGTTTCTGTTAACAATAATTTTTTGCCCTTTTTTAGTCAATGCCATAGCAAGTGCTAAATTGCCGGCAGTTGAACCGTTTAAAAGAAAAAATGTCTTTTTTGCACCAAATGCTGTAGCCGCAAGTTCTTGCGCTTCTTTAATCGGGCCTGTTGCAGGGTGCAAAGTACCTAAGTTGTCAAACTCATCTGTAGTGTCAATATTTAAAGCTTTATCGCCAATAAGTTTTCTAAAATCTTTGAAAATCGCTTTACCTTTTGTGTGTCCCGGAATATGGAATTGGTAAGTCGGATTTTCATAAGCTGTTTTTAGCGCCTCTACAATCGGAGCTTTTATTTTTATTGATTCTTTAATAGTTTCTTTTATTTCTTTTTTTAAATCTTTTGTCACTACATTTTCCCTTTGATTGATACTTGCTGTTTATATAATACTCAAAAAAAATTTTTTTTGCTACTTTGTTTGTCAAGTAGGATTTTTTTGTTTTCCTACTTTTGAACTACCCCGATTACAGTATACTCATATAAATTACTTAGGCGGCTAATTAGGTTTCAAAATCCACTAAAGGTAATGATTTAAAGCTTATTATAGACCATTCGGTCTATATCTTTCAATCTACCTCAAATGCTTTAAAATTAATCGTTCTATTGATGAAAATATCCTCTATAAGGGGGTAATATGAATAGTGTAGAAAAGAAACAATTTACGATGAGGGAAGGAAGAGAGTATGAGACGTGAGTTTAAGAAGAAATCGAGAGTGCTTCTTATAGATGACAACTATGAACATTTGGCCGGTATAAGAGAACTTTTGAATCTTGAAGGAACTTTTGACGTTGTTGGTATTGCAACAAACGTTACTGTTGGTTTGAATTTAATCAAGAAATATCAACCGGATATCGTTTTACTTGACATGAATATGCCTGAAAGAGACGGTTTGCAAGGAATTATTGATATCGAAAAACTTGGATTAGATACAAAGATTTTAGCGCTTTCTGGATATGATGATGCAGATTTAATTTTTAGAGCAATGAAGATTGGCGCTAAAGGCTATGTTCTAAAAACTATGGCATCAGCTCAACTTATTTATGCAATCGAAGAAGTTTTAAACGGTAAAATCTATTTACCAAACGCTTTGACTTCAAGATTCTTTGAATACTTTCAACAAACATTCAGAAATGAAAACGCAAGAGCAGAAATTGAAAAAGAAGAAAACTTGCTTAACGAATTAACTCAAAGAGAAGAAGAAGTTTTGGAACTTTTAACTCAAGGTATTACTTACAAAGGCGTTGCAAACAAATTGTTCATCTCTGAAACAACTGTTAAAACACACGTAAACAATATTTTCCAAAAATTGCAAGTTAATGATAGAACACAAGCTGTTTTGTATGCAATTAATAACGGATTTTTGAGCAAGAAGGTTAAAATTTCGGCGTAAGGGGGAATTCACCCCTCACCCGAAAATCTAAGTTTCGTACCATAAATGGTTCTCAACTTGATTTTCTACCCTCTCCCACAAGGGGCGAGGGAGAGAGTGTGCAGAATGTAGGTTGGGCATTCCTGCCCAACAAAAACAATAAATATTCAAAGGCAAAAATGAAAAAAATTGTAAGACAACAAAACTATCTAAGAGAACTGATTGATTCGCAAGAAAATCGTTTTCTGTCTCGTCAAGCACTACGATGTGTAATTCGTGGGGTTTTAGAACCATTGCTTGACAAGCCGGAAGAAGCTGTTGTTTTACATAGAATCATTGATAAAGCCGGAATCTTAGGTTTACTTAAAAGGCTTGAATTTTCTGAAATAGAAGATATTGATTATTCTGACGATAGCGAAAACTTGAGAGAAAAAGTTTGGGCAGGAACAGAATTCTTATGCGTTTTGACTCACAGATTTGTTGCAATTCTTATTTGGGACAATAAAACCGAAAGTGAACATACTGTAAGATATTATTCAATATACAATTCAAAACTTCAAAACGAAGCGCTTGATATAATCAACAGAAATTCAATTTTTGATTTAAGACAATATCAAGAAAGCTTTAAACCGGACAGACGTGATAACATACTCTTGAACTCATCAATCAGACGTCTTGTAGAAAACATGGATGAATCATCCAAAGATGCGGTTTTGAAGTATGCAGAAATTCAAACTTACAAACCTGAAAGAACGGACTCGGCAAGAGCAGTTGCGCATGAAATAAAAAATCAGCTTTCGATTTGTGATTTGTATACAGAAATTATTAGAAAATATTGCAAGAAAAACGATATTAAAGCAGATACGATTGAAAACGCACTCAGTTGTTTGAATCGCGCAGTTAAAATTGCAAGCAATTCTTTGGTAGCATTAAAAGCTACAGGCGGATTGGATTTAAAACAACATAATTTAAAATCAATTATTGATAACGCTGTTGATTTGACGAAAGTTTACTTTGAATGCAAAAATATTAATTATGAAATTGAAAATAATGTAGACAAAGAAATTTTGGTTGATGAAAACAATTTTATTGCAGTGCTAATTAATTTAGTTAAAAATGCAGTAGAAGCGTTTGGCGAGAATGTCGGAGATGGTAAGTATATTAAGATTAAGACTGAAGAGGATGGAGAGTCTGCAATAATCAGAATTAGGAACAATGCAGAACGAATTACTCAGCCTGACATGATATTTGAAGAAGGATTTACAACAAAGAAAACTGGTTCAGGCTTGGGGTTAAGTATTTGTAAAAAATCAATTGAAGAGCAAGCAGGTTTATTAAAGCTTGCGCATTCAGGCGACGATTACACGGAATTTGTGATTAAGATAGGATTGGTGTAAAAATGGACTTGATTACAAACAGAACAATGGATATTACAAAACTCGGTATGGATGGCTTAATGGAAAGACAACATGCCGTAGCTTCTAATATCGCAAACGTTATGACACCGGGGTTTCAAAGAAAAGAAGTCGCTTTTGAGAGTCAACTTGCAGAAATTATTGAAAAAGAGGACTTGAAGGATTACATTAAAGGGCAAAACAGTATAGAATACAAACCGCCAATGGTGGATGTATTTACGGGTGATGTTCACACTTATAGAACTCCAACATTGCAAGAGAAAGCGTATTTGCAATCTAACACATTTGAACAATTTAAACCACAAGTTGTAACAGATGTATATAGCGGAACAAATTCATCAGGAAATAACGTTGAATTGGAACGTGAAATGATGGATTTATCAAAGACAGGTACTAAATACATGGTATTATCAAATCTGGAAAGAAGACAGTTTACGACTGTTTCAGAGGCGATTAGAGGACAGTAGAGAAGGGAGTGAATAAGTGAATATGTGAATAAGTGAATAAGTCCATTTTAGCTATTTTTAATATTGAACTGCGTTTACATTTGACAATAATTAATACGAACTTATTCACCTATTCACTTATTCACATATTCACTCAAAAAGAGGCACACATGAGTTTCAACATATTCGACATAGCCGGTTCCGGCATGACAGCACAAAGAGTTAAAATGGATACAGTTGCAAGTAATATTGCAAACATAAACACAACGCGTCAAGCTGACGGTTCAAAAGGTGTTTATGTAAAAAAAGACGTATCTTTTAGAACAATATATGAAGATAATTTGAACAAAGGTTATTCAAATTTCTCCTCAAACAGTCCTGATGCTCAATTTGACCCAAGAACAGGTAACATGCTTATTAATGCTAATGTTGCGCTTAATAACGGTATGATTACAGGTGGGGTTCAAGTTGATGAAATTTATGAAGCAGAGGACGGAGTTAAGACCGTTTATGACCCGTCTCATCCGGATGCGGACGAAGAAGGGTACGTAGATTTGCCAAACATTAATCTTGTAGAAGAAATGGTTGGCATGATATCAGCATCAAAGGCTTATGAAGCAAACGCAACAGTTGCAGAAAACGTTAAGACGATGATGCAGACAGCGATGAATATTTAGAGAGGAGTGAATAAGTGAATAGGTGAATAAGTGAATAAGTTCGTATAAAATATATTCAATTTTTAACTCTGTTCAATATAGAAAATAACTTAAATGAACTTATTCACCTATTCACTCATTCACTTATTCACTTAACAAACGAGGCACAAAAATGGATTTCACAACACCGAACATAACTGAATACAATTTAAACGCCATAAATGACTATAATCAATTTTTGCAAGGTCATGCGTCGTTTGATGTTAAAAATAACGAGTTTGAAGAAGCTTTGGAAAAAGCTGCAAAAAGCTATCCTGTAAAAGATAAAAATGACAAAACAGGTTTGGGTAATTTTGCTTCACAAATGGGTAATGCGTTTTCAAATAGCTTGAATGCTGTTAATGATGCGAAGATTACAGCAGATAAAATGCAAGAAGATATTGCAATGGGCGGTTCTACAAACATTCATGATGCGATGATTGCAGCAGAAAAAGCATCTCTAAGTATGCAAATGGCAATTCAAGTGCGTAACAGACTAGTTTCTGCTTATACTGATATTACAAGTATGGCATTATAATTAATAAGTTTAATATAATTATAAAAGCGACGTCGAATTTAATTCAACGTCGCTTTTTGGGTTTTAAAGCTATTTTCCTTAGTAAAGAATAGTCAATACTTCATCAGGGTTTAAGCTTGAATCGTTAGTTGTGTTAGGTACGAAAATGTACTTAGCTTCATCAACGAATTCATAGCAAACGCCGAATGCTCCTGATACAGCAAGCTTAGTGATGTTATAAACACCTTTACCTACTGTAATAAAGCTGCTTCCTACGCTCTTAAGACCTTTAACAGGGTGCAATGAAGCAGTATCAGCAAATGCATCTGACCAGTTGTCGCCGTATTCTTCAACGCCATTTGCAACGATTTCAGCAGCAGAAGAAGCTGTTCTTCCTGCTACACCTGCAACTCTACCTACCATTGAGAATGGTGCGCCAAGAACTCTTGAAGCTACGTTAGGATTTTTAGTTACGTTAACTTCTGCAGATGAAAGTTGTTTAGGGAATTCAGCGCAGTTGTCACCGTTTTTGATGTTTTCGAATTGAACTTCAATATAACCAGGTTTTTTAACTCCAGGTCTTGCAACGCTTGTTACTTTACCTTTTACAGTTGAACCAGCTGGATAAGTTACGCCTGCAATTTTTGTATCTTCAACAGTTTTAGCTGTGAATGTATCGCCAACGTTAGAAGTTCTTGCGCTGATTCTTTCGCTTAACTTAATTTTAATAGCGATTGGTTCATATTTTGTCGCACAACCTGCAATACCTTTAGATGTATCAATTCTGAAGTTTGCTTTCAATGCGCCTAACATATAAGCAACTTGTTCTTTTGATAAATATTCATCGTTAACTACTTTATCTTTATCAGGAATTTTGTTTAAGATGTTTGAAGCGATAACTTCGTCAGCAGCACCTACTGCCCAGTTAGGGATGTATTTAACTGTTTGACCTTCAAAAGTTGGAGTAGCAGTTCTATCAACATCTAAGTCCATCATTTTAGCGAAAGTAGCAAATACTTCTGCTTTTGTAATTGGTTGGTCAGGTTTGAATGTTGAATCAGGATAACCAATCATAACATCAGCTGTTAATGCTCTGTCGATTTGAGATTTAGCCCAATAATCAGCTGCAACGTCAGTATATTTGTTACCTTTAACTTCTGTTAAATTTAAACCGTCAGCAATAATGAATGCTAATTCTGAACGTAATACAGGCATTTTAGGGTCATATAAACCGGCTCTTCTTGAGTCCATTTGACCTTTCATGTTGCAAAGCATTTGTTTTGCAAAACGAGCAACAACTACGTTTTGTTTACCTTCAATTGTTTTAACATTGCATGGTTTGTAAATTTTTCCACCAACGACAACATCGTTTTCTGAAGTTACCATTGCATGGCTTTGAGAACCGAACAATGTAGGATGAGCGTAAGCTTGAACATCAGCTGGTTCGCCTGCCATTGCTACGCAAGAAGTTACACAAGCAACACTTAAAACTGCTATAAGTTTTGTAGATAATTTCATACTTCTCCTTTCCTTTTTACTCTCGCTTTTCTTTTTTTCGTTTTTATTATAACACTATTTTTTCATTAGGTAGGCTTGAGGGTAACAAAAATCCTCTCTGAAGCCGATTCTTCTATACATTTTTAAAGCTTTATAATTATTTGTTTCAGTTGTTACGTTTACTTCGCTAAAAACTTTTTTACCTAATTTTGTCCAATCAACAATTGTTTTGATTGAACGGCTTAAAAGATGTTCTGAAAAACCATGTCCTCTATGCTCTTTTTCGATAGCAACTAAAGGTAAGTTCGCTATTTTACCGCCGGTAACGTTTGCAAAAGCAAAACCTACAGGCTTATCGTTATATAAAAGCACAGAAGTAACTTCCGGTAAAAATTCTCCGTAAATGCTATCAACAACTTTATTGATAATATCTTTAGTGCCTTCTATAGTCTTAAATCTTGTATCATAAATAGCATCTTGAGTATCTCTGAATGATTCGTGAATAATTCTTACAGCGTCTTCTCTATAAGATGGGTCATAGCTTACAATTTTGTATTCAGAAGGTTTTTCGCTCAATTTCATGTTTTCTAAAATTCTTTCAGAAGAAGCGTTGCCCATCATAAATCTTAAAACAGCAAGTCCGATATACTTAAATCCATACTTTGAAATATCAGCAGTAAATACTGCTTGATGACCAAGCATAGGATAAGAAACAACTTTAGTTTGACGCTCAACTTCTGTTAATTCTAAAAACTTTTCAATTAAAAGTTTGATTTTTGTAAGTTCGTCTTCTGTTCCAAGGCAATGAATTAAGTTAAGTTCAACCGCTTCAGAGATTGACGTGGTATAAACTAAAAACGCAGTAGGAATTTCATTTTCTTTTAAAACTATACATTTCATGTAGTCTTTTTCAACGGCATCAATAAATTCTTCATAAGGAAGCGGTTCAAGTTCAAATTTGTATTCGTCAACAGCTTTTGCCTTGAAGTCATTATAAACTCCTGCAAAGAATTTATAAATATTGCTGTTTAGTAATTCCACTTCGTATGATGTATCTGCCATAAAATATCCTCTTGTTGCACTCTGAATTACATAATA